>JAKFXD010000136.1 GCA_021731565.1 Methylocystis sp.
GACGATTATTTCTACGACGCCGACGGCGAGTTGCTGATCGTTCCGCAGTTCGGCGATCTGCGCATCTTCACTGAGTTCGGCCTCCTCGAATGTTCTCCCAGTGAGATATGCGTCATTCCGCGCGGCGTGAAATTTCGAGTTGAACTCGCGGCCGGCCCGTCTCGCGGCTATGTCTGCGAAAATTACGGCGCGCCCTTCGCATTGCCCTATCGCGGCGCGATCGGCGCGAACGGACTCGCCAATCCGCGCGACTTTTTTACGCCGACCGCCGCTTACGAGGACAAGGAAAAACCCTGCCGCCTGACGATCAAATGGGGCGGCTCCTTCTTTCGTTGCGAGATCGATCATTCGCCGCTCGACGTCGTCGCCTGGCACGGTAATTATGCGCCCTATAAATATGATCTGCGCAAATTCTGTCCGGTCGGCGCCGTGTTGTTCGATCATCCCGATCCATCAATCTTTACGGTCCTGACCTCGCCTTCGAACGAAACCGGCGTCGGCAATGCCGACTTCGCGATTTTTCCGCCGCGCTGGCAAGTCGCGGAGCATACGTTCCGGCCGCCATGGTACCATTTGAACATAATGAGCGAATTCATGGGTTTGATTTACGGGCGCTATGACGCGAAGCCGTCGGGCTTCGAGCCCGGCGGCATGTCGCTGCATAATGCGATGTTGCCGCATGGCCCCGACGCCGAAGCTTTCGCACAGGCTTCCCAGGCGGATCTTGGCCCGGTGAAGATCGACGACGGCCTTGCCTTCATGTTCGAGTCGCGGCTTCCCTTCTATCCGACCGCTTTCGCCCTCTCGCTTGAAACGCTGCAGAAGGACTATGCGGACTGCTGGTCGGGATTGCGCCGTCATTTCACTGGCGACGGCCCGTGAAGCTCGCATCCCTGAAGAGCCGTCGCGACGGCGCGCTCATCCTCGTTTCGCGCGACCTGTCGCGCGCCGTGGCGGCGGGCTTCGTCGCGCCGACAATGCAGTCGGCGATCGACGACTGGGACGCCGTCGCGCCGGAGTTGCGGGCGCTGGCGGCGCGCCTCGAATGCGGCCTTCGCGAAAGCTTTCCCTTTCGCGAAGAAGACTGCGCGTCGCCGCTGCCGCGCGCCTATCAATGGGCGGACGGCTCGGCCTATGTGAATCACGTCGCGCTGGTTCGAAAGTCCCGCGGCGCGGAAATGCCGGAGAGCTTCTGGAGCGATCCGCTGATCTATCAGGGCGGCTCCGACGGCTTCCTCGGGCCCCGTGAGGACATTCCCTTGCTCGATGAGACGCACGACCTCGATCTCGAAGCCGAGGTCGCGGTGATGACCGACGACGTTCCGATGGGCGTCACGCCGGACGAAGCGCGCGGCCATATCAGGCTTGTCCTGCTGGTCAATGACGTGACCCTGCGCGGCTTGGTCGCGCCGGAGCTCGCAAAGGGGTTCGGCTTTTTTCAATCAAAGCCGGCTTCCGCCTTTTCACCCGTCGCCGTGACGCCTGACGAATTTGGCGACGCCTGGGACGGCGGAAGGCTGTCGCTGCCGCTCCTCTCCTTCGTCAATGGCGCGCCGCTCGGCCGGCCTGACGCCGGCAAGGACATGACCTTCGACTTTCCGCGTCTCATCGCTCATGCGGCGCGAACGCGCGCGCTTAGCGCCGGCACGATCATCGGCTCAGGCACGGTGTCCAACCGGGACGCCGACGGCGGTCCCGGCAGGCCGATCGGGCAGGGCGGGGACGGCTATTCCTGCATCGCCGAGCAACGCGTCGTGGAGAAACTCATCGAGGGCGCGCCGCGAACGCCCTTTTTGAAGGCCGGCGATGTTGTGCGCATCGAAATGCGCGACGCGGACGGGCGCTCGATCTTTGGCGCCATCGAGCAACGGGTGACGAGTTCAGGCCGAGAAGGTTAGGCGCTTCGCTTGGCGCGAAAATAATGGAAATCGCCGCGCGAGATGATGCGATCATCCGGCGCCAGCTCATAGGGGGCAAAGTCCGAAGCGCCGCGCAGCCGATCATAGATCGGACCGAAATCCTGATAGCCGGCGGCGAGAAGCTTCTCGAAACTTTCGATGACGAAATAGGTCTGCTGAAAATCGCTGATGACGTAATTGGTCCGCATCACCCGTTCGAGATCGAAGGCGACGCGGTTCGGCGAGGAATCTTCGAGCGAAAAAATCGTCTCCGAAGGCGAGGACATGATTCCGGCCCCAAAGATGCGCGGCCCCGCCGGCGTCTCGATCAGGCCGAATTCGATCGTATACCAGTAAAGCCGCGCGAGATGGTGGAGCTGCCCGCGCGCCAGCGCCCGTTGGCCGCCCTTGCCGTAAGCTTCGAGAAAGCGCGCATAGGTCGGATCGGCGAGGAGCGGCACATGGCCGAAGACGTCGTGGAAGACGTCGGGCTCCTGCAGATATCCAAGTTCCGACTCGGGGCGAATGAAGGCGCCGGCCGGAAAGCGCCGATTGGCGAGATGATCGAAGAAGGCGTCGTCGGGGATGAGTCCCGCGACCGGAACCACGCTCCAGCCGGTCATCGCGCCCAATCGGCGGCTCAGATCCGCGAAATCCGGAATGCCGGAGCGCGACAGTTCAAGCTTCTGCTTGGCCTCCAGGAATTCGTCGCAGGCCCGCCCCGGCAAGAGCTTCGCCTGGCGGGCGAAGAGCCTGTTCCAGCGATCGTGCTCCGCGTCGCTGTAGGAGGCCCAGTTCTGATCAATCGTCCAGTCCGCCCGTCGGGGCGCCTGCGCGTAGCGATTCTTGCTTTCGTCCGCGAGTTGCAGTCCCATCGCCGATGGCCGTCGTGCAAGCCCTTTCTCTTCAATATATAGGCAAGCCGCCCGGTCTTGCGAGATGACATCGCGCCGACGCGCCTTAGATGAGCGAAGATGGAAGAATTATCGCATTTTATCGGCGGACGCCGGGTTAGGGGAACGTCCGGGCGTTTTTGCGACGCCTATGAGCCGATGACGGGCGCGGCGATCTCCCGCGTGCCGCTCGCCAGCCGCGAGGAGGTCCGCGAGGCGATCGATAACGCTGCCGCGGCGCAACGCGAATGGGCGGCGGTCAATCCGCAGCGCCGAGCCCGCGTGCTGATGAAATTCGTCGATATCGTCGGGCGGGAGAAGGAGAGGCTTGCAGCGATTTTGGCGCGCGAGCACGGCAAGACGCTTGCCGATGCGCAGGGCGAAATTCAGCGCGGCGTCGAGGTTGTCGAATTCTGCATTGGCGTTCCGCATCTGATGAAAGGCGAATTTACCGATTCGGCAGCCGCCGGCCTCGATGTTTATTCGATGCGCCAGCCGCTCGGCGTCGTCGCCGGCATAACGCCGTTCAATTTTCCTGTGATGATTCCGATGTGGAAGTTCGCCCCGGCGATCGCCTGCGGCAACGCCTTCATCTTGAAGCCCTCCGAACGCAACCCTGGCGCGCCGCTTCTTCTCGCCGAACTGATGTTCGAAGCCGGCCTGCCGCCGGGCGTATTGAACGTCGTCAATGGCGACAGGGAAGCGGTCGACGCGCTGCTCGAAGAGCCTCGGGTCAAGGCCATCGGCTTCGTCGGCTCGACGCCTGTCGCCGAATATGTCTATGCGCATGGCGCCGCGCACGGGAAGCGCGTGCAATGTTTCGGCGGCGCGAAGAACCATATGGTGATCATGCCAGACGCCGACATGGATCAGGCGGTCGACGCACTCGTTGGCGCCGCTTACGGCTCGGGGGGCGAGCGCTGCATGGCGATTTCGGTCGCCGTGCCGGTGGGCGAAGCGACCGCCGACGCACTCATCGCTCGGCTCGAACCGCGCGTGGAAAACTTGCGCATCGGGCCGTCGACCGATCCTTCGGCCGATTTCGGCCCGTTGATCACGCGCGCGCATCTGGAGCGGGTCAAGGACTATGTCGCGCTCGGGGTCGAGGAGGGCGCCAAGCTGCGCGTCGACGGCCGCGGCTTCAAGATGCAGGGCTATGAGAACGGCTTTTACATGGGCGGATGCCTGTTCGACGAGGTGCGGCCGGACATGCGCATCTATAAGGAGGAAATTTTCGGTCCGGTGCTGTCGGTCGTGCGCGCGCGCGGCTTCGACGAGGCGCTGTCGCTCGCCAATAATCACGAATTCGGCAATGGCGTCGCCATCTTTACCCGCGACGGCGATGCGGCGCGCGAATTCGCCTCCCGCGTCGAAATCGGCATGGTCGGCGTCAATGTGCCGATTCCGACGCCGCTCGCCTATTACACTTTCGGCGGCTGGAAGCGCTCGATGTTCGGCGATCTCAATCAGCATGGACCTGACGCCATTCGCTTCTACACAAAGACCAAGACAGTCGCATCGCGCTGGCCGGGCGGCGTCAGGTCTGGCGCGAGTTTCGTCATGCCGACTTTGTCTTAAGCCATGATGCGCGCGGCTTTCATCGGTCTGGGCAATATGGGCCGTCCGATGGCGGCGGCGCTGGCGCGCGCCGGCGTCGAGACGCGCGGATTCGATCTTAATGCATCGCTGATCGAAGCCGCCGCCAGCGATCGCGTCGTCGCCGCGTGTTCGTTGCGCGATGCGATCGACGGCGCCGACGTCGCCATCACCATGCTGCAGAGCGGCGATCAGACCCTCGCCGTCTGGCGTGAAATCGCGCCGCAGGTGCGTGGCAAGCTGCTCATCGACTGTTCCACGATTGACGTTGAAAGCGCGCGCGCCGCGCATTCTCTCGCGCAAGAAAACGGCGCGCTATCGGTCGACGCGCCGGTGTCGGGCGGCGTCGCCGGCGCAAGAGCCGCGACGCTGACTTTTATGTGCGGCGGCGCGGAGGAGGCGTTCGCGGCGGCGAAGCCCATTCTCGAACATATGGGCGCGCATGCGCTTCACTGCGGCGGCGCCGGCATGGGGCAGGC
Source organism: Methylocystis sp. (assembly GCA_021731565.1). Taxonomy (GTDB): domain Bacteria; phylum Pseudomonadota; class Alphaproteobacteria; order Rhizobiales; family Beijerinckiaceae; genus Methylocystis. The sequence continues at coordinate 4,867 of JAKFXD010000136.1, forward strand.
GGCGAAAATCTGCAACAATCTCATGCTCGGCGTCACCATGATCGCGACGGCGGAAGCCTTCGTTCTCGCCGAAAAGCTCGGACTCTCGCATCGGGCGCTGTTCGACGCGGCGTCGATTTCGTCGGGCCAGTCCTGGTCGCTGACGAGCTATTGTCCCGTGCCGGAGATGACGCCCGCGTCGCCTGCGAACAACGACTACAGGCCAGGCTTCATGAGCGCTTTGATGCTGAAGGATTTGAGACTGGCGCAGGAAGCCGCGGCTCGCGCCGGCGCGGCCTCGCCGCTCGGGGCCGCCGCGACGCAGCTCTATGCCCTGCACCAGTCTGCGGGCCAGGGCGGCGCGGATTTCTCGAGCATCATCAGGCTCATTCGCGGCGAATGAGTGAATTTACGAACAATCTTGATGTTGAAACAAACACGACATAGCGTGCGCCCGCAGACGTTGAAGCAGATCAACCGTAAATTCTCTTCACGTCTTACAGGAGGCGACTCATGTCGAATCATTTTACCGGCCTCAGTCTCGGTCCGCCGCTCGGCGACCAAAGATTGGACCTGTGCGATCTCTATGCCTTCCAATCGCCGAGCGATCCGTCCCGGACGGCGATCATCCTCAACGCCAATCCCAACTGCGATGAGTTTCATCCTGACGCGATATACAGGCTCAATATCGACAATGACGGCGACTGTCTGACGGACATCGCGATCAGCTATGTGTTTTCGCCAAAGCAGAACGGCAGACAGACCTTCGACGTTTACCTGGCGCGTGGCGTGGATTCGCGTTCGCCAGAACCCGTCGGCGAAAAGATCGTCTCGGGCGCCGAGGTTTCCTTCGGCGCCAAGCCGAATATCGTGCGCGCGGGCGATCTCACCTTCTTCACAGGCGTTCGCAGCGACGCGTTCTTCTTCGATTACGACGGCATTCTGGCCTTGTACGACACGTCCGGCGGCAGAAACTTCACCGCGCCGCATCTTGGCGGCAAGTCTCCCTGGACGGGCAAGGATTCGAATACGGAGGCCAATGTGCTTTCGACCGTGGTCGAGATGCCGACAAGCGCGCTTGGCGGGAATCCGGCGGTCAGAATCTGGGGACGCTGCAGCGTGCGCAGCGACGGCAAGCTTATTCATGCCGATCGCGCCGGTCACCCGTCGGTGAGCAGCTTCTTCAATACCGACGAAACGAAGGAAGAATACAACGCCAGCGAGCCCGTGAACGACCGCGAGCGCTGGCTGGAGCTGTTCATCCATCTGATGGGGCACACGGGCAACTATGCGCGGGACGAGGCGATCGCAGCGATCGACGCGCATGGCATTTTGCCGGACATGCTGAGCTTCGATCCCACAAGGCCGGCAGGCTACCCGAACGGCCGCACCTTCGCCGACGATGTGATCAATTTTCGGCTGTCGTTTCTTTCAAAGGGCGACATTCCGCCGGATGGGCTGGAGCCGCATACCGACACTTTGCAGGAATTCCCCTACATCGGAACGCCGCATCCAAAATAAATCGTAGCCGAAAAAAAAGCGGGCGCGCTGGCGGCGCGCCCGTTCTGTCGGTCCATCGCGCAGTCGAAGATTACCGATGGTGGCGGGACTTCTTGGGCGCAGGGCCGGGCGGCGGCGGCGGCGGGGTCACGGGCATGTACTGCAAAGAGACGTTGCCGATGCCGGCGGAGACGTTGAGCCCGGTGCCTAAAGAGACGGAAACCGGCTGCAGCGAAATCGTCTTGTTGGAGCCGCCGACAAGGACAGCGGCGCCGGCGCCGGCGCCGACGGCGACCGACCCTTCCGCGCCGACATAGTCTCCTGCCAGCGCGCCAGGCGCCACGCTGTTCGTGGCGGCGAGAACCGTCCAAATCATCTGACCCGGACCGCTGATGCCGATATTGGCGCCGACATTGGTCAGCCGGCCGATGTAATGCTGGGGCGGGCTGCCTTTAGCGTCCGTATACACGCAGTCGAGCGCCTGATTCTCCATAATGATCATGCCGACGCCGCCGGAGACATGGCAGAGAAGGGTGCCGACCTGCACGGATTGCGCCATGGCGGCGCCGGGCGCGAGCGCGATGACAAAGGACATCGCGCAAAACGCGCGTCCGAGCGAAAAGCGAAACATCATTGATCTCCATTCATGGCTGCGGAACTCTACCGCGCGGGCGGAACTCTATAGGCGATAAACGCAAAAAGTAAGCCTGCCGCGAACTCGTTGAACGATCGCTGGAATATATTGCGCCAAGCGCCCCGCGCCGCGAAGTCCGAGCGAGCGAGCGCCGCGTCAATGCGCCGGCGTGGACGTCGAGGCGCGGGCGTCGGACCGAGTCCGACGCAAGCAGGCGTAAGTGGGATGCGAGTGGGATGATCGCAAGAACTCGCCGGCCCGCGCGGAGAGCCGCCAAGCGAGAGAGAATATTCGGCGGCGCGGCGCGGTTGCGGTCATCCGCTTCTCCTTGCGCCGAAAGGCGCTGGCGCGCCGTTACAGCCTGCCGATCAACGCCATGACAAGGACGATTGCGAGCATGGCGCCGATGACGCCGCCGGGCCCATATCCCCATCCGGAACTATAAGGCCATGTCGGAAGCGCGCCGAGAAGCAACAACAGCAGGACGACGATGAGCACAGTCGAGAGCATGGATCAACTCCTAGGCCGCGGCGCGTTCTCCGCGCGGCCTTCGATGCGCAACTCTCGCGCTGGACGATTGTTCCTTGCGGTTTGTCGGCGCGGACATGGCGCGATCGGCTCTGCTTGTCTTCGAGTCCGGCGCGCCTACTTCAACGCGATAGGCGAACGCCGCCGGGCGGACGCCGAACAAGGAGCGGCTCGCGACCTCGGATGTAAAGGCGCGAGCCGTTTCGTTCAACTTACTCATTCTAACGGCTTGGGCGTCCCGGCCGGGGCGATATTGAGACGCGGGTCGTCTTTCGGATCGTAGTAGTCGATCTTCCAGGGCCCGGCGGCGTTGATCTGAAGCACCGAATCCTCGTCGACGAAGACGTAATGCAGGACGCCCGCCGGCATTGAGATAAAGCTCCCGGCGGGAAGCTTCTCGACGCTGGCGTGGTCGGCGGACTGGCCTCTGCCGAAGCTGAACGCGCCCGAGATGATCGTCACGAGCTCCGCCTTGGGATGCGTGTGCGGCGGCACGCGGTAGCCCTTTGGCGCCCTGATGCGAACGACGAATTCTCCCTCCTCGGTCGGATCGCCATAAAGCACCGCCATTTCGGCGCCGCCCGGCAGCGAACTCGGCGCCGGCGCCCATTTGACGTCGCCGGGAAGAAACGCGCGATGCGCGTCGACCGCGTCCGCTCGAGCCGTTCCGCCCAAGGCCATAAGCCCGGCGAACAGGATTGCTAATCTTGGTCTCATCGGTCTCTCCCGTCGCGCTCTAGTCTCCTTCGAGCGGCGCCGGACGCATGCCGGCGCTGCAATACAGAGCGACACATATAGGGCGCGATTACGGGGCTAGCCCCACCAGAAGATCGCCGCGACGATGACGTAAAGACCGATGAGCGCAGCCCCGTCGACCATGTCGGCGCGGCCGTCGACGGTCACCACGGTGACGACCAGGACGGAAAGAAACAGCGCCGCCGCGAGAATCGGCGGAATGGCGAGCGTGAATGGCGCCGCGCCGCCGATCGCGTAGCTGACGAGCACGAGAACCGGGATAAGCGCCACTGCGACCTGAAGCGCCGAGTTGAGGATCACGCTGACCGCGAGGTCAGCCTTGCCTTGCGCCGCAAGCCGAACGCCAACGATATTTTCGACGGCGTTGCCGGCGATGGCGACGACGACAAGCCCGGAGAAGGCTTCGCTGACGCCAAGCGTCTCGATCGCGGGACCGAGCGCGTCGACAAACCAGTCCGACACAAAGCCGGCGGCAACGCCGCAAACGGCGAGAACGCCGACCGAAGCGCCGAGCGGCCAGGCGTGGAGGCGCGCATGAGTCTCGGCCGGCAGCGCGCGCTGGCCCTGACGAAGCATGGCGTGAGTGAGAACAACAAAAACGAGCAACAGCACAATTGCGCAGACGATGGCGAGCTCCTGCTCATGCGCGCCGCTCGGCAGGTGCAATTCCTGGGCAAGCGTCGGCAGCACCAGCGCGGACACGGCCAAAAGGAGAAGGATCGCAATCATCCGCGGCGATTGACTTTCGAAGTGAAGAACGCCGAGCTTCCAGCCGCCGGCGACAAAGGCAAGCCCGAGAACCAAGAGCGCGTTCGACAGAATCGAACCGATCAGCGACGCCTGCACGACGGTCAATAGCCCGGCCCTGAGCGCGAAGATGCAGACGAACAGCTCGGGGAGATTGCCGACCGCCGACTGAACAATACCCGTCGCCGCCGGCGAGAGGTGATTGCCAAGTTGATCGGTGGCTTCGCCAATCACATAGGCGACGCTGGCGAGCGCCAGAGCGGAGGCGATGAAGTTAACGATCGATCCGGCTTGCGCAAAATGCAGCGCCGCGGCGACTCCGATAAGTCCGGCCGCTGGCGCCATCGTCGCGAGGACTTTACCGTTGGCCGCTGCGTTCATTTGCTTTTCCTTTGCTCGGCGACGCGCGCCACGGTCGCTCGACGCGCTACGCGGGCGCGAATGAGGATTTCAGTTAGTCTAAGGACACGCTTGCCGATCAATCCGACTTTCTCGGCGCTCTGCCGAGACGCTTCTCCAATTCGACGATGCGCTTCGTCGTCTGCAGGACCGTGTCGGGGTTGAGGCTGATCGAGTCGATCCCCAGGCGCACCAGGAACTCGGCGATTTCCGGATAATCCGAAGGCGCCTGGCCGCAAATTCCGCAGTGACGGCCGTTGCGTCTCGCCCCTTCGACCGCCAATCGAATCATCTCCTTGACGCCTTCGTCGCGTTCATCGAAGTCGAAGGCGACGATTTCCGAGTCGCGATCGACGCCGAGCGTCAGTTGCGTCAGATCGTTCGAGCCGATCGAAAATCCGTCGAAGCGCTGGGAGAATTGATCGACCAACAAGACATTGTTCGGGATTTCGCACATCACATAGATTTCGAGTCCGTTCTGGCCGCGTTCGAGACCAAGCTCCCGCATCAGGGCAAGGACTTTCTCCGCTTCTTCGATGCGGCGGCAGAAGGGAATCATCAGCTTGACGTTGACGAGGCCCATCTCGTCGCGCACGCGTTTCATCGCGGCGCATTCGAGCGAGAAGCCGTCCCGATAGGCGGGGTGCGCGTAGCGCGAAGCCCCGCGAAAGCCGATCATCGGATTGGCTTCATCAGCTTCGAAAACCGCGCCGCCGAGCAATGACGCATATTCATTGCTCTTGAAGTCGGACATGCGCACGACGACGGGCTTGGGATAAAACGCCGCCGCGATCGCGCCGACTCCTTCCGACAGTCGCTTGACGAAGAATTCGCCGGGGCTTGCATAATTGGCGGTCAGTCGCGCAATTTCGGCGCGTTCGCGCGGTTCTAGCCGCTCCGGATGGGCGAGCGCCATCGGATGCGCCTTGATCGAATCCGCGATGACGAACTCCATGCGCGCGAGACCGACGCCGTCGTTCGGCAAGGCGGCGAGCGCGAAAGCGCTGTCGGGATTGCCGACGTTCATCATCACATGGGTGGCTGGCCTTGCCAGAGTCGACAGATCGACTCTTTCCACCTCGAAGTCGATGCCGCCTTCATAGACTTTTCCGACGTCGCCTTCGGCGCAGCTCACCGAAATCAGATCGCCGGTGCGGATGAGGCGCGTCGCCGCGTCCGTGCCGACGATCGCGGGAATGCCGAGTTCGCGCGCGACGATCGCCGCATGGCAGGTGCGGCCGCCGCGATTGGTCACGATCGCCGCGGCCGATTTCATCACCGTGCCCCAATCGGGCGAGGTCGTGTCGGCGACGAGGATTTCGCCCGGGACGAATGTCGAGAGCGCGCTGACGTGCTCGATCACCCGCGCCTTGCCGCTGGCGATCTTCGCGCCGACCGCGCGTCCTTCGACGATCGCCGCGCCATGCTTCGTCACCTTGTAAATTTCGGCGATGTTGCGGTCGCGGCGGGACGCGACCGTTTCGGGGCGCGCCTGCACGATATAGAGCCGGCCGTCGACGCCGTCCTTCGCCCATTCGATGTCCATCGGACGGCGCGCGCCGGCCTTGGCGCTGTAGTGCGCCTCGATCGTCATGGCCTGTCCGGCGAGGGTCAGCGCCTCCTCGTCGGAAATGCAGAATTTCTCTCTATCCTTGACGTCGGTCGGAAGATTCCGCGTCGTCGCCCTGCCGCGATCGGAAAACACCATCCTGATTTTTTTTGCCCCGAGCGTGCGTTTCAGGACGGCGCGCTTGCCCTGCCGGTAGGTCGGCTTGAAGACGTAGAATTCGTCCGGATCGACCGCGCCCTGCACCACGTTCTCGCCAAGACCATAGGCGCCGGTGATGAAGACGACGTCCTCGAATCCGCTTTCGGTGTCGATCGTGAAGATGACGCCGGACGCGGCCAGGTCCGACCGCGCCATTTTCATCACGCCAACCGAGTTGAACACCTTGAAATGATCGAAGCCATTGTCGATGCGATAACGGATGGCGCGGTCGGTGAACAGGCTCGCAAAGCAATGACGAACCGCGTCGAGAACGGCCGAAGCGCCGCGGACGTTGAGATAGGTGTCATGCTGGCCGGCGAAACTCGCGTTCGGCAAATCTTCGGCCGTCGCCGAGGAGCGCACCGCGACCGTCAGATCGCCGCCATATTCCTGCGTGAGGCGGGCCAGCGCGTCGCGTATTTCGGCCGCGAGATCGGGCGGCGTCTGCGCGCCGTAGACGATGTCGCGGGCGTGCGCGGCCCGCTTCGCCAAATCGTCGACGTCGGACGGATCGAGTCCGTCGAGCGCCGCCCTGAGGGCGCTCCAGGCGCCGGCCTCATCGAGCGCATAGCGATAGGCTTCGGCGGTGACGGCGAAGCCATTGGGCACCAGAATGCCTTTCGCCGTCAGCTCGCGATACATTTCACCGAGCGAAGCGTTCTTGCCGCCGACGAGCGGCACGTCGGCGATGCCGACCTCGCCAAAAAAGCGGATGAAGCGCGCGGGCGCCGGAGGCGCCGGTCTTGCCTCTGGGGAAATAAGGGAGTCGGCCGATTCGTTCATGACGCGCTCTTTTGGGTCGGGGTCAGGGCGAGAAGTCGTTGAGCCAATTGGACCACAAATATTGCAGGCGCGCGGCGATAGTGAGCACATGCACAGAATTTCTGTGAGCGCGGCGCGTTTTTAGTCGCAGCGGCGATCGTATTGGCTTAAGCATAGTTTGTGGAGGCCGATACTGTCCTAGGGAAAACGCTCACCTCGCTGGCTGTGGCTAAAACTTGACCTGATGGTCGAGATTTGGCCGGATTCTTGACCATAATCGGAATCAGAGCGAACGCGCTGGCCAATCCAGCTCGTGCGATAGCGGGAGGCGCTAATGGATTCGCTAGATCTGGATCAGGTGATGGACGATATCATCCCGAGAGGGGAGAACAGACCCCCGGCCCCCAATTATCCTGCCCGTCAGCGGCCGCGCGCCCCGGACGACGCCGCAGCGGCGCTGGACCTCGTGTCCCAGGCCGCCGCCGCGATAAAGGAGCTTGAGAAGCAGTCGGCGCAGGCGGTGGCGCGGGCGCATACCGCCGCCAACGCGGTGCGAGAGAAGCTGGAGCGCGCCGACGAGCGCGGCGACCGAGCCGAAGCGGCGCTGCGCAAATCGGAGGCGGAGGTCGCCGAACTCTCGACCGCGCTGGTTCAGTCGCGCAACGATGTCGAGGCGCTGCAGTCGCTGCTCGCGGCGACGCAGACCGAGCTTGCGGCCATGGAGCAGCGGGCGATGGTCGCGGAAAGGCGCGCCACCGAAGCGGACGCCGCCATGCAGCGGATTGTCGACGCGATTCGAACGCAGCTTCCGGTCAAGGTCGCCGAACAGGCCAAGCCCGCCGCCTGACGCGCAAATCCGGGCCGCACAGCAGTCGGCGGCTCGAAGCCGGCCGCCGCCGCTTTGCATCGTCGCGGTCGCACGGATCGACTCAGCTCAGCTAAAGCGCGCCGCGAAACAGTGGCGCGGTTTGGCGTAGTCTCTTTCGTCCAGAGCTTGCAGAACATCTAGGACGTGAAGCCTTTGAGCGCGATGGCGTCGGATCGAGGCTGGGCTTCGGCGAGGTCGAGGCGCCGTTCGTCGCGCCGATGCGCCTGGCGATGAACGGCGACGCCGTCACCGGCGCGCCGTACGAGGAGTTGCTGGCCGGAGCCGGCGCGCATAGCGCGGCAGCGATTGGCGATCCGGTCCACGTTTTCGACGCCGCCCGTTCCGTTGACGATTTGCCTGCCGATCCAGCCGGCTTCTCGACCGGCGGAGTGCTTTAACCCTTCCCCAATTGACGCACATCATTACGGCACGGCGCCGCTTGTTTGATCGGCCGATAGGGGCCGCCGTCTCACTTGCGCGCTGCGCGCAACGGAATTCATGCGCCTGGTTCTGGCGCCCGACTTGCAACGATGAGGGGGAATAGCCGGACTCCCTTCCCCCGGCCGCGGCCCAATGACGGGACGCATCAGCGACGCCGCTGTTCCGAGAGCCAAGCGCAATTGCGCGGCGCTCCCGGACAGCGGTTTTTTTTTGCTCTGCGATAAATGACGAGGACCAAAATGAGCAACGACAAAGCCGATGTTTCACGCCAGCCCGCGCTCAATCGACGCGCCGCGCTGAAAGGCGCGATGGCGACTTTGGCCGCGGCGAAGTCCCTACTGCCGGGCGGCGCCTTTGCGCAAAACGCTGGCCCCGAGACTACGAAAGCGGTCCTTGGCTACATCGCGCTCACCGATTCAGCGCCGCTGATTATCGCCAAGGAAAGAGGCCTCTTCGCCAAGCACGGCTTGCCGGACGTCGAAGTGCTGAAACAGGCGTCCTGGGGCGCGACGCGCGACAATCTCGTCCTGGGCGGCGCCAATAATGGCATTGACGGCGCGCATATCCTGACGCCGATGCCCTATCTCATCACGACCGGCAAGGTGACGCAGAATAATGCGCCGACGCCGATGTATATTCTCGCGCGGCTCAATCTAGATTGCCAGGGAATATCGGTCGCTAACGAATACAAGGATCTCAAGGCCACCGCCAAAGCCGACGCGCTAAAGGCGGCTTTCGCGAAGAAGAAAGCCGAAGGCAAGGAGGTGAAGGTCGCCATGACCTTCCCGGGCGGGACGCATGATTTGTGGCTCCGCTATTGGCTCGCCGCCGCGGGAATTGATCCCGACAAGGACGTCTCGACGATCGTTGTGCCGCCGCCCCAGATGGTCGCGAATATGAAGGTCGGCAATATGGACGCCTTCTGCGTCGGCGAACCGTGGAACGAGCAGCTCGTCAACCAGGGAATCGGCTACACCGCGTGCGCCACTGGCGAAATCTGGGCGAAACATCCCGAAAAGGCGCTCGGCATGCGCGCCGATTGGGTTGACAAAAATCCCAAAGCCGCGATCGCGCTGACCGCCGCCGTCCTGGAGGCTCAGCAGTGGTGCGACAAGAACGAAAACAAAGCCGAGCTCGCCGAGATTGTCGGCCGTCGTCAGTGGTTCAACGTGCCGACGACAGACATCATCGGTCGGCTCAAAGGCGACATCAATTATGGAAACGGCCGAGTCGAAAAGGGAACAAAGCAGCTCATGAAGTTCTGGCGCGATCACGCGTCATATCCCTTCAAGAGCCATGACGCCTGGTTCATCGTCGAAGATATGCGCTGGGGCAAGCTCGATCCCAAGACAGACGTCAAGGCGCTCGTCGACAAGGTCAACCGTGAGGACCTGTGGCGCGCGGCCGCCAAATCGATCGGCGTCCCGGCGAAGGACATTCCCGCCTCGACCTCGCGCGGCAAGGAAACCTTCTTCGACGGCAAGGTCTTTGATCCCGATCAGCCGCTCGCCTATCTCAAGAGCCTCGCCATCAAGCGGGCCGAAGTTTGAATTCGACGCGCGAGGCCGACATGACAATGCCATTGACGAAGAACGCAATCTCGGTGAGCCCGCTCGACGACGCCGACGAAATCTTTCATCGGCGCCGCACGCCGCTCGCGGTCAAATATCGAACGCAGATTCGCGCCTTCTTCGCTGCAATCTTGCCGCCCATTATCACATGCGCCGTGATCCTCCTGGTCTGGCAGATCATATGCGCGCGGCCCAATTCGGCGCTGCCGTCGCCCGCGCGCATCTGGACCGAGGCTAATGATCTCATCCTACATCCATTCTTCGTCAATGGTCCGCAGGACATAGGGCTCGGCTGGCGCGTGTTGACGTCGCTTCAGCGCGTCGCTGTCGGCTTCGGGCTGGCGAGCGTCGCGGGCGTGATCGTCGGCGCCTTCGTCGGACAAGCGCAATGGGCGGCGCGCGGCCTCGATCCGATCTTTCAGGTCTTGCGGACGGTGCCGCCGCTCGCCTGGCTGCCGATCTCGCTCGCCGCCTTTGGCGACAGTCGCCCGTCGGCGATCTTCGTGATCTTCATTACCGCGATCTGGCCGATCATCATCAATACCTCCGTCGGCGTGCGAAACATTCCGCAGGACTATCGCAACGTCGCCGCCGTGCTTCGGCTCAACGCGCTCGAGTTCTTTTACCGCATCGTCGCGCCAAGCGCCGCCCCTTACATTTTCACCGGACTACGCATCGGGGTCGGCCTTTCCTGGCTCGCGATCGTCGCAGCGGAGATGCTCACCGGCGGCGTCGGCATCGGCTTTTTCATCTGGGACGCCTGGAATTCCTCACGCCTGCCAGACATTTTCGTCGCGCTGCTCTACATCGGCCTCACCGGCTTCTTTCTGGATCGACTCATCGGCTTCATCGGCGCGTTGGTGACGCGCGGCGCGCAGCCGAACTAGGGAGGTCAACATGTCAAGTTTTCTTAAGATCGAAAACGTCGACAAGATCTTTACGCGCGGCTCCGCGACGACGAAGGTCTTGGAGAACATCAACTTGCGAGTGGAGAAAGGGCAATTTGTCTCCATCATCGGCCATTCGGGCTGCGGCAAATCCACGCTGCTCAACATTGTCGCCGGCCTTCTGACGGCGACGAGCGGCGGCGTCATTCTCGAGGAGCGGGAAGTCAACGAACCGGGTCCCGACCGCGCAGTGGTCTTTCAGAACCACTCGCTGCTTCCCTGGCTTTCGTCCTATGAAAATGTGCGACTCGCCGTCAATAAAGTGTTCCGCAAGACCGAGACTCGCGTCAAGCGGCATGAGCGCACGATGCGGATGCTCGACCTCGTGCAGATGACGCACGCGAAAGATAAGCGCCCCGGCGAAATATCAGGCGGCATGAAGCAGCGAGTCGGCATTGCGCGCGCCCTTGCGATGGAGCCGAAAGTCCTGTTGCTCGATGAGCCATTTGGAGCGCTCGACGCGCTGACGCGCGCACATCTGCAGGATCAGGTCATGGCGCTGCAGGCGAAGCTTGGCGCCACCGTGATAATGATCACCCACGACGTCGACGAGGCCGTGCTGCTCTCGGACCGTATCGTGATGATGACGAACGGGCCGCGCGCGACGATCGGCGAAGTTCTGCCGGTTCCCTTGGCGCGTCCACGCGATCGCATTCAACTTGCCGTCGATCCGGTCTATCTCGAATGCCGGCGATCGGTGCTGCAATTCCTTTATGAGCGGCACAGCTACGTCGAAGCGGCGTAAGGAGCCGCGGCGCGCTCGAATTTCAGATTCTCCTCGGCGTTCAGCCGCCGAAGAATCCGCGCATCGCCGCGAACAGGCCTTTCCGGCCTTCCGCCGCCGGAGGCGCTTGCGCGGCGCTTTCGGCCTGGCGCCGTTCGGCGTCGAGTTCGACGCCGGCGCGCGCGACGAGCGCGGCGAGCGTCGGCGCTTCATGCGCGGGCGCCCAGCCGCCGGCGCGACGCAATTCGAGATAAGCGTCCAGCATGTCGGCGGCGTCCCTCGCGCCCGCTTCCACGAAATGCGCTCGCGCCCGTTCCACCGCGGCGGCGTCGGCGATGAGGCGCGCGGCGCTCGCCGCGTCGCGCCGCACGCCGTCGTCGTTCGCCAGAGAGACGCGCGCCTCGCGCAGCGCGGCCGCGTCCGGCTCCTTCAACAGCGCGCGCATGAGCCGCGCCTCTTGCATGGCGTCAATGCCTGCGGGGGCCATGCCGCGCGCGCCGCAGGCGTCAAGATAGCGCGCCAGGAGAGAGGGGACGCCGCGCGCGCCGGCGTCTTCGGCGCAAGGACGCGCGGTCTGCGCGAACTCGCCGCCATGCGCAATCGCCGCGGCGAGCGCCGGGTCGGCGCAAAACGCGCCATAGCCGCCAAACTGCTGCAGCCGGGCGCGGGCCGGCCCGGTCGCGTCGACGGCGAGCGCGGTAAAACTCGCCTGCGCCAGAGGTTCAAGCGTATCCCACAGGCCGGGCGGCTCGAAACGGGCGGCGACTTCGGCGCGCGCCAGGGCGCCGTTCAGCGATGCGACGAGCTTGTCGCAGCGGCTTCTCAGCCCGGCGGCGCGTTCGGCCACGGCGCGGGCGGCGGAGCCGGTCGCGGCGCGCGCGGCGTCGGCGGCGCGGCGCATCAGCTCGTCGATGAGTCCCTCGTCGTCCGTCGGGCGGCGCGACGCAAGCCCGTCTCCCTCGACGCGAAACAGCCGCGCATAGGCGGGACCGCCCGGATCGACCGGCGCAACGCCGAGGTCTCCCGGTCCCGCGGCCGGGCAGACGAGGCCGACGTCGTCGCCGAGCGCCGCGGCGTAAAACTCGATCTCGACGGTCTCGCCCATGCCAGGCGCGCTTTTCTCGCGGCCGCGGCGCAGGGCGATTCCGTCGGCCTCCGCCGCCTCGGGATCGACGAGCAGCGACAGAAGATTGCCGACCACGATCGGCTCCGCCGTTTCCGCGGCGTCAGGAAATTCCTGAGCCTCTCCCGTCGCCTGTCGCAAGTCCTCGACGGTGATCGGATCGACGGCGGGTTCTCCCGCCGCCCGCTGGTCGAGCGTCCAGCCTTTCAGCCGTCGGCGCTGGTTCATCGCCAGCGCCACGCTGCAGCGGCCGAGCAAAGTGGCGCTCTCTTCGATCGAATCGGGGATGCGCAGGCGAAGGATGACGCGCGGCGCGCCCGGTTCGCGCAGCCAGTGCTCCATGATCGCGAAAGGCGCCTCGCGCGCATCGCCCGCCGCCGCGGTCTCGAAAGGCGCCGCCTCCAGCACGAGTCGGCTTTGATAGGCGGGAAAAATGCGCCGCGCCGGCGCGAGGCGGATGACGACGGCGTGATCGGCGCGTTCGACGGCGCGACGCTGGCCGATCGCCCAGACCAGTCTCGCGCCGGCGGCTCCTGTCTGCTCGCGCGACAGCCGCTCGACGTCGCCGCGCGCCGGAAACGCCGCCAGCCGGAAAGCCGCCGGATCGGCGCCGCCGGCGTCCGGCAGCATCGTCAGGAGCAGGCGCCAATCCGCGCCTTGCGGCAGGTCGCGCTCAGCGCCGAGCGCCAAGGTGAGTTCGGCGCCGTCGCCGGCGGTCAGCCGGACAAATCGATGGTCGGGCGGCAGGTCGAAGACGATGATGCGCGAGCGCCAGCGCGCGGCGTCGATGACGTCGACGAGAGCCGGCGCGCTGGCGAAGCGCTCGTCGCGCGCCGCGAAGACCGAGAGTTCCGGCCGAGCCGACGACGCGGTCGCGCGATCGGCGCCGTCGAACCAGCCAATCGCCAGTCTGCGCCGCCCGTCCCAGAAATAGTCGAACTGCTCCCTCCACATCGACGGCCGCGCCCAAGGGTTGGCATGGCGCCGCCGCCATGCGAAGCTGAAGTCGAAGGTACCATATCCGCCCGGACAGCGGTCGCGCAATTCGCCCGCGAACCGCGCCGGGCGCGCCATCTTGCCGGCGGCCCGCCATTATCCATGCGCAAGCCGTGACGTTGTTCCGCCACATAGTGCGCGTAAGGGGCGGGACCGCCGACCGCCGCCTTCGCAGTGAGGCTTGCAGGATTTCACGGCGCAGCAATGGGTAACGCGGGGCTTTAATGAAAATTTTGATCACCGGGGGCGCGGGGTTCATCGGCTCGGCGGTTGCGCGCGCGAGCGTCCGCAAGGGCGTTGATCAGATACGCGTTCTCGACAAGCTCACCTATGCGGGAAATCTCGCCTCGCTGCGGCCGGTCGCCGACAGTCCGAATTTTTCATTCCTTCAGGCCGATATCTGCGACGCCGGCGCGGTGGCGGGGGCTTTCGCCGATTTTCAGCCCGACGTCGTCATGCATCTCGCCGCCGAGAGCCATGTCGACCGCTCGATCGACGGCCCGGCCGCCTTCATCGAAACCAATGTCGTCGGCACATTCGTCATGCTGCGGGCGGCGCTCGACTATTGGCGCGGGCTCGATCGCATCCGCGCCCGCGACTTCCGCTTCATGCATATTTCCACCGATGAAGTGTTCGGCGCGCTCGGCGCGGAAGGCCTCTTCCGCGAAGACACGCCCTATGCGCCCACCTCGCCCTATTCGGCGTCGAAGGCGGGCTCGGACCATCTGGTTCGCGCCTGGCGCCATACCTACGGCCTGCCGACGATCGTCACCAATTGCTCGAACAACTACGGCCCCTATCACTTTCCGGAAAAACTCATTCCGCTCACCATCATCAATGCGATCGAGGAGAAGCCGCTGCCGGTCTACGGACGCGGCGAGAATGTGCGCGACTGGCTCTATGTCGAGGATCACGCCTCGGCGCTGATGTGCGTGGCGCGCGACGGCCAGATCGGCGAATCCTATAACGTCGGCGGACGCAACGAATGGCGCAACATCGACGTGGTCGAAGGCATCTGCGATCTGATGGACGAATTCCGCCCGCGGCAGGCCGGGCCGCACCGCGACCTGATCTCGTTTGTCGCCGATCGGCCGGGACATGATCTGCGCTATGCGATCGACGCCTCGAAGATCGAGCGCGAACTCGGATGGCGGCCGGACGAGCGGTTCGAAACCGGTCTTCGCAAGACCGTGCGCTGGTATCTGGACAATCCGGACTGGTGGCAGGCGATCCGTTCGGGCACATATCGCGGCGAACGCCTCGGCGTGATCGCCGAGCAAGAAGCGGCCGTCGCCTGAAGCGCGATTGGGGGGACGGTTTGTTCGAAGATCTGGAGCTTTCGGGGCTGAAGCTGGTCACGCCCAAGAAATTCGGCGACGGACGCGGCTTTTTTTGTGAAACGCACAATGAAAGGACCTGGGCGAACGCGGGATTGAATTTCGACTTCGTCCAGGACAATCATTCGCTGTCGCGCGACGTCGGCACGGTGCGCGGCCTGCATTTCCAAACGGCGCCCTTCGCGCAGGACAAGCTGGTTCGCGTGGTCAGCGGCGCCATACTCGACATCGCCGTCGATCTGCGGCGGTCGTCGCCGACATTCGGACATCACGTCGTCGTCGAACTTTCGAAAGAAAACTGGCGCCAGCTGTTCATTCCCATCGGATTCGCGCATGGCTTCGTCACCCTCGAGCCCGACACGGAAGTCATCTACAAGGTGACGAATTTTTATTCGCCGCAGCATGATTGCGGGGTCGCCTGGGACGATCCGGACATCGGCGTCGCCTGGCCGGTCGCCGCCGAAAGCGCCGTGTTGTCGGACAAGGATCGCAAATGGCCGCGGCTGCGCGACCTGCCGGAGGTTTTCGCTTAAGTGGGAAAGTTGAAGCGCATCGCGGTCACCGGACTGACCGGCCAGGTCGTCAGCTCGCTCATCGAACGGGCGCCCAACGGCGTCGAAATGCTCGCGCTCGGCCGACCCCGTTTCGATCTCTCTTCGCGCGACATGGTTCTTGCCTCGCTGCGCAGCGTGCGCTGCGACGCCATCGTCAGCGCCGCCGCCTATACGCAAGTCGACAAGGCCGAAAGCGAACCGGAGGCGGCGATGCGCGTGAATGGCGCGGGCGCGGGCTATGTCGCCGAAACCGCGGCCGAGCTGAATGTGCCGCTCCTGCATCTTTCGACCGACTATGTCTTCGACGGCCTGAGCGATCGCCCCTATCGCGAAGACGACGCGCCCTGTCCGACCGGCGCCTATGGACGTTCGAAGCTTGAGGGCGAAAAGCAGATCGCGGCGCGCTGCGACAATTGCGTCATCTTGCGCACCGCCTGGGTCTATAGCCCGTTCGGGACCAATTTCGTCAAGACGATGCTGCGTCTTGGGGAGACGCGCGATGAAATCGGCGTCGTCGCCGATCAGATCGGCAATCCGACGAGCGCGCTCGACATCGCCGACGCGCTGCTCGCGATCGCCGAAAGACTGGTCGACGATTCCGATTCCCGCCTGCGCGGCGTTTTCCATATGACCGGCCAGGGCGAAGCCAGCTGGGCCGATATGGCGGAAGCGATCTTTTCGGCAGCGGAAGTGCGGGGCCGCAAGCCCGTCCGCGTCAAACGCATCGCCACCGCCGACTATCCGACGCCGGCGCGCCGGCCGGCGAATTCCCGGCTCGACAACGCCAAGCTTGAAGCCAATTACGGGATCGCGCTGCCGAAATGGCGCGACTCCGTGAACGCCTGCGTCGCCCGATTAATTCCACACTGAACAGGACTCTCATGCGCGGCATCATTCTCGCCGGAGGCAGCGGCACAAGGCTGCATCCGATGACGCTCGTCACGTCGAAGCAATTGCTCCCCGTCTACGACAAGCCGATGATCTATTATCCGCTGAGCACGCTGATGCTGGCCGGCGTGCGCGAAATCCTGATCATCACCACGCCGGAGGACCTGCTGTCCTTCAAGCGGCTGCTCGGCAGCGGCGCGCAATGGGGACTGTCGCTGTCCTACGCCGTGCAGCCCCGGCCGGAGGGGCTGGCGCAGGCCTATCTCATCGGCGCCAGTTTCGTCGACGGCGCGCCTTCGGTGCTGATTCTCGGCGACAATATTTTCTATGGCCATGGCCTGCCGGACGTGCTGAGCGACTCGGCGCGCAGCGCGGCCACGGTGTTCGCCTATCATGTGCGCGATCCGGAGCGATATGGCGTGGTCGAATTCGATTCAGCCGGCCGCGCGATCTCGATTGAAGAAAAGCCGCCGCAGCCCCGATCGAACTGGGCGGTGACCGGTCTTTATTTTTACGACGAACGCGCATCGCAGTTCGCGGCGCAGCTGAAGCCTTCGCCGCGCGGCGAATTGGAAATCACCGATCTCAACCGCGTCTATCTGGAGCTCGGCGAACTGCAGGTCGCGCGATTGGGCCGCGGATTCGCCTGGCTCGACACCGGCACGCCGGAGGCGCTGATCGAAGCGGGCGAATATGTGCGCGCGATCGAACAGCGCCAGGGCCAGCGCGTGGCCTGCCTCGAAGAGATCGCCTTCCGGGCGGGGTGGATCGACTCCGCGCAGGCGCGCGCGGCGGCGTCGAAACTCTCCAAGAGCGGCTATGGTCACTATATCTCGCAGGTGCTCGCAGAGATTGAGCGGGAACGCTCGCCTCTCGACACGAGCGGCGAAGCCGCCGCGCGGCGCAGTTCGCAGGCGACCGCATAGGGATCGAACAGACGCGTCGCGTCGGCGGACGGCGCCGTGTGACGCTGGCGCGCGACGACGGCCCCGACGAGCGGCTCCATGCGCCCGACGGCGTCCTCGATCGAATCGGCAAGCGAGAGGGGATCAAGCCGGGCGGGCGCGACAATATTGTCGAACCGGCGGCGCAAATCCTTTCCGGGGAACGCATTGGAGATCGTCGCAAGCCCCGCCTCCGCCATTTCGAGCGGCGGATAGCTCGGGTGGGAAGAGACCATCAGCGACACGCCGACAAGCGCGCGATTGAGATAGTCGGCGTAGTCTTCGAGACGGGCTTTCCCGCCGACTGTCGCATTCTGCACCGGATAGATCAGCGAATCGGGAAAATCCTCGCCCAGAAAAACGATGCTCCAGCGGCTGGCGCGAATCGGATCGCGCTGTTGCCATATGACCAGCGCCGCGCAAATCAGTTCGAAAGCGTTGCGCGCCACGGCGGGCCGACCGTAAACGAGCATGATCGGCTCTCGCGGAAGATTCGCCCGCCGCTCGCGAATGCGCTCGTTCAGCTCATAGGGAACATAATAGGCGTGACGGAAGCGATATTTCTCGGTCATGACCGAGAATAGCTCTTCGGAGTTGACGATCGCGATCGTCTGATCTCCGTAATGATAGGTCGCCTCCGCAAGACAGGATTTCGCGCCGCGGCCGTAGAAATTCGGCTCGTCGTCCTGAATGAGGTAGATGAACGGCCGCGCGCCGCCGAAATAACGCGCCCGCTCGCGCTCCATCGCCAGGGCGAATTCAGCGGTCCACCAGGCGGTGGCGAAAAAAATCTCGTTGGCGCGCAGGTTCAGCCGGCCGCCCTCCCGCTCATTGGCGTCGACCAGCGCCGCGGTTTCAACGTCGAGGCTCGCCGCATAAGGAACCGGCGTATAGTCGGAGAGCGCCGCATAGGCCTCGGGTTCGATATCCGCGTCGGTCACGACGATGCGCGCGTCGAAGGCGTCGCCGAGTTCGGTCAACAGTCTCGAAAAGAGCTTCATCGCGGTCGCAATCCCGCCAAAGGTCTGCTGCGGATTGACGGTCGGAGTCAGCAGCGTCAGGCGCGGGCGCTCGTTGCGCGAGGGATAGGAGAGGAGCGGCCGAGTCTCGGCGATCAATGTCGCGAAGGGGTGGAAATTGGAATCGACGCAGGCAAGCGCGGGCTGGAAGACCTTGAGCCGATGTTTCGCGACGTCCTCGCGGCCCTGCACCGGCAGCAGCGTATGACCCATCGGATAGAGGTCGCGCTGCGCGACCTTCAGCCATTCGAAGCCGCGCGATTCGGCGATCATCAGCACGGATCGCTCAATGGCGTGGGCGAGGGTGCCGTCGACCTGGCCGCTCTCTTGCGCAAAGTCGTCAAAGTCGAGTTCGAGGTCGAGCAGCGGACGGAACGCGGCGGTTCTTCCCCAGAACATCGAGCCGGAAGGAAATTCGAGCGTGAGATTCTTGTCGATCTCGACATTGATCCGTTTCAGAAGGCGTCGCGCCAGATCGTAGTCGTAGCCCCAATTCAAGATGCCGCGCAGTTCGAAAAGATGCTGGGGAAAGACGACGCCGAGCCTGGGATCGTCGAAAAGCGACAGAATCGAGCGGACGATGGCCTCGGACCCCAGCAGATTGTCGAGGAGATAGTCGCGCCAGCGCGCCAGCGCCTCGCCGCCATGCGGCGAGCGCTTGGTGTGGAGGTGGATAAAGAGTTCGTAATCGGCATAGACGTCGCGAAAGCCGAAAAATTTGGCGGCGATGTCGCGCCCGCGATTCGGACAGACCCGCGTCAGGACCTTGCCCTTGCGCCAGTCGGCGCAGACCTCGTCGACCGCCCGTTTCTTTTCCTCGGTGTCCGTCGAGACGCAAAGATCCAGAGGGCCGGGAACGTTCCGCAGCTTTTCGAGAACAAGCGGCAGCACATCGGGATAGAAGGCGTGGACGATGGCGACGATCGAGCGCGCGCGCTCCGGGGCGGCGTCATAGGCGAAAGGCGTTTCGAGCGCGAAATCCATCTCATTGACCGGGCGGCGGGACGGAACAACCCCGTCCGGCTTGGTCAGTTCGTAGGTGTAATAATAGCTGATCGCCGCCTGCCGCAGCGGGTCGTTGATCGGATTGCGCCGCCTGCCGAGCGGCGGATCATATTGCGCGGCGATCTGGCGCAAGACCGCGCCGCAGGCGGCGCGCACGCCCTGCTCGCGCAAGAAACGGGGACCATCCCGCAAGAGATCGCGCGGCGCAAGAAACACGCCGACCGGCGAATCGATGAGTTTCGCCAATTCGCGCATCGCGGCGCCGTAAAGCGCCACGACGCCCCGCGTGCTCAGGATGATGTAGCCGTTTCGCAGATGGCGGCGCGCCCATTGGAGGCGATTCTCCGATTTTCTGCTGGTCATGGGCGCCTTCCATCTGAGCATCGGCGATTGATCGGCGCTGAAAATAAAGCAATTTCAATCACCGGGTCCTGAATAAGGCCGATCGCCTCGCCATGACTTAGCCAGAAATTCGTCGTAACGAAACCCTGCGCGCGCTGGGGGCTGCGCCTGGGGAATGGCGACGGAAACGACCGGCCGCCGCTCGGGAAACATGATCAAACTCGACAATGTCTTTAAATATTATCGCTCGGGCGGCCACAGGAAGGTCGTGCTCGATCACGTCAGCCTCGATTTTCCGGCGGGGCGCAGCTATGGCATTTTAGGGGTCAATGGCGCCGGCAAGTCGACCCTGATGCGCCTCCTGGCGGGCACGGAGCTGCCCAACGGCGGGCGGATCGTCCGCTCGTCGCGCGTCTCCTGGCCGCTGGGATTTTCCAGCGGCCTGCACCCGATGCTCAGCGGACGCGAGAACGTGAAATTCGTCGCGCGGGTCTACGGACAGGACGCGCGCAAGATCACCAATTTCGTCGAGGACTTCGCCGAGATCGGCGCCTATATCGACGCGCCGATACGCACCTATTCATCCGGCATGCTGGCGCGCCTCGCCTTTGGGCTATCGCTGGCGATCGATTTCGATTGCTATCTCATCGACGAGGTCACCGCGGTCGGCGACGCGCGCTTTGCGGCTCGGTGCCAAGCCGAATTCGCCAAGCGCCGGCTTACGGCGGACGTAATCATGGTGTCGCACGCCATGACGACTATTCAGCAATATTGCAATCGCGGCATGGTATTGGCGGGAGGACAGCTACACGTCTTCTCCAAACTCGACGAAGCGATCGAACTTTACAAGAAGCTCAATGCCTGAAACCATTCACGCCCAGCAGTCGAAGCTCTCGGTCAGGATTGCGGACCCCGAGCGGGCGCCGCTGAGCCCGCAGGATGCGGTCGTCAAGGCGAACTCGATCGCGCAGGCGCTGCGTCGGGCGGCCAACAAATCGCGCGGGCCGACGAGAATCATCACCGGCGGCGGCGGTTTTCAGGCGCGCCGCGGCGACCGCGCCTTCCGTCTCGGCGTTATCGCCAGCTTTGCCGCCGTTGTCGTCGCCCCGCTGCTGGTCGCCTCGATCTATTGGGGACTGATCGCCAGCAAGCAATATGTGACCGAGACCAAATTCGCCTTGCGCGCCGGAGAAGGGTCGAGCCTCGACCTGTTGAGCGGCGGCGGCGGCGGCTCGCAGGCTTCTCAGCAGATACAGGACGCGCAGGTTCTCGTTAATTTCATCCGCAGCCGTTCGATGGTCGAAGCGCTCGACCGGAAGATTGGCTTGCGCGCGATGTTTTCGCGGCCCGGCGTCGATTATTTTTCGAGCTTCGATCCGGATGATCCCATCGAGGAGCTGGAAAAATATTGGAAAAAGCGGGTCGACGCCAGCATCGACATCATGTCGGGCATCATCTCCGTTCATCTGCGGGCCTTCACGCCTAACGATTCGCTGGCGCTCTCGCAGAATGTCGCCGAGCTTTCGGAACGGCTGGTTAATGAAATGTCGACGCGCTCCCGGCGGGACGCGCTGGCGCAGGCGCGCACCGAACTGACGCGCGCCGAACAGCAGTTGAAGAATGCGACAGGCGCCATGCGCGATGCGCGCAACGCCGAGGGCGTGCTCGACGCGCCGGCCGCGGCCGAGGCGATCGGCAAGGTCGTCACCTCGCTGCAGATGGAGCTGTCGCGGACGCAGGAAGACCTCGCGCTGCATCGCGACGCGGAGACCGCCGACTCGCCTCAGGCGCGGCTGCTCAACGCACGCGTTCAGAGCCTTAAGAGCCAGATTGAGGATTATTCGACGCAAATCGCGAGCGGCGGCGAAAAGGGCGCCGACTCTCTCGCGCAGCGCGCCGGCGTCCTCTCGCGTCATCAGATCGAACTTTCTCTCGCTCAGCAAAGATATTCGCTCGCCGCGTCGGCGTTCGAAAACGCGCGCGTCGATCTGGAAACGCAGCGCGCCTATCTGATCTCCTTCCTTCGCCCGACGCTTGCCGAAAAATCTCTCTATCCGCGGCGCTGGATCGAATGGGCGATTATCGTCGTTCCGGCGACGCTCGGCTGGCTGGCGCTCATGGCCGTCGCCTTCCTGGTTCGCGATCACATGGCCAAGTAACGGGCCAAGTAACTCGCGAAGTCGCTCGCGAAATCCGGTCCCAAGCGCGCATCGACTGCGCGCAATTGTTCGATTGGAGCGTTCGTGTTCTTCCATATTGACTATGACAAGGGCGGGGCGATCAGCGGCTGGCTCGCGCCGGACAACCCCACCGCGGTTCCGAAAATCCTGGTGCGCAGACCGGGAGAGGAAGACATTGAAATCATGGCCACCGTCGAGCGTCCGGACGTGCGGAACCTCGGCGTTCATGTCACAGGCCTCGTTGGTTTCGTGATCGACGACGCGATCGTCAAGGGGCTGCCTGGAGTAGAGGATATCGAGCTGCTCGAAGCCGACACCGGAATTCTGATCTACCGGCGATTCAAGGAAGGCAAGCATATCGAGCGCAAATTTTTTCTGTTCGACAGTTCAATTCGCCCGATCGAGAAATTGGGCGGTCGATCGAGAAATCTGTTCACGCTCACCTATCCGTCGACGGAGCGCTACGGCTTCGAGACGATGCTCGTGCTCATCAACAATAATTTCAACAAGTCGATTTTCATGTCGGGGCGCTCGAGCTATCCGCGCTACTCCCACTTTCTTGCCAATGCGCAGTTCACGACGGCGGCGCTGCTGAACGACCCGTTCGAGGAACTGGCGCAGCGGCTGGTGATTCTCAGCCTGATCCAGAAGTCGGATTCGACCCATATGTTGCCGCTGCTGTTCAGCGGGCTGACGGCGCTGACCAAATTCGCGCGCGACCTGCCGATTGAAGACACGAAGGGAATGCTCGCGAAGTTCCGCAATGTCACCGACGAGGAGCGCGAGGCGCTCATGAGCCCGATGACGCGAATGTTCGGCTGCATCCCGGGCGAGACCCCGGAACGCCGCCACGTCACGGCCGCGCTCGAAAATCTCGCCTCGATGGATCTCGTCGGCGCGCGCAGCCGCTTTCGCGATTTCAGCGCGCTGCTCGCAGGGATCCTTGGCCATGATCTCGCCGGAGACTATGAGCCGGTCGTGCATCCGTCGATCAGCGCGCTCGCCGATCGATTGTCGCGCATCAGCCTTGTCGCCGATTTTCTCGAGGACGATTTGGCGCTCTACTCATTCGCCGAGGAGTCGATCGTGTCGGCGCTTTCAGACGACGGCAATGTCGTCGCGCGCGACACTCAAACCATGTGATCCTCGATGCTCGCGTAGATCAGCGCGATCGTGGTCCAGATCACGAGCAATGCGCAAAACAGCAGCATCGTGTTGACGACGACCTTCGGATAGGCGGCCGATTCCGGCAGCGTCGGGTCGACGACGGTGACGAGATAGAGCTGCTGCTTCTCAAGCTCCTGTCGCGCCCGATAATACGAGGTCTGGGCGATCGAATAGAGCTTCTCGGCAAATTGTTCGTCGAGCTTCAAACGCTCGTAGGATGCGATCTGCGCGGAGACCGTGTCGGTGGCGTCGGTGTCGGTAAGCTTCTTCTTAAGCTCCGCGAGCTGGTGATCGATCGCGGCGAGACGCGTGCGTTGCAGCCGTTGGCTGGGCGCGTCGCCGTCGAGCGATGAAGCAAAGGTCGAAAGCGCGTTGACGAGATCAATGCGCTCGAGAGTGAGCTTCCCCATCTGTTCGCCGATGCTTGAGGCGCGCGAGCTCGGATCGATGAGGACGTTCTTGTTGCGAAACTGGAGCGTCTTCTCGCGCGCCTCGGCGAGCATCTGACGCGAAAGCGTGACTTCGAGCTCGGCGCGGCTCAAGGCGTCGCCGCGATTGCGCAGCGTAATCTTATTGACCAGCTGCTCGCTGAGCCTGACGATGTCGCGCGCGACGTCGAGCGCATCCTTGGGCAGGAAAGCGTCGGTCCGCACGGTCAAAATGCCGGACAGGGTGTCGACGCTGGCCGAGAGATGGCTCAGCCAATATTTCCACACGTCTTCGGCATTGGCGTTTCTGCCGAGCCGCGAGAAATAGTCGATGCCCGAGCGCGCGAACTTCTTCTCCATGTAATCGCGCCCGCCGAGGTCGGCGATGATCGCGCGGCTTTTCACGTAATTGAGGACGATGAAGGCGTCTTGCGACGAGGGGTCGGCGCCGCCGCCCCCCGTAAATTTGCTGATCATCGAGGCCGCGTCGGTCCCGGACTTCTTTTCATGCTGGGCGCGCACGGTCAGCCGCGTCTCGGCGACATAGCGCTCGGACTGCCAGAAGCAGGCGTATAGCCAGAACAGGAACGTCGGCAGAATGACGGCGTAGATAAAGCTGCGGCCGACCATTCCGCCGCTTGCGCCCGCTCCGGCGGTCGAGAGCGTCTCCGCCATGCCTTCGAGGCCCTGGCGAATCAGCGTCGGCAGCCGGCGCGCGGCGTCCTTCGTCGTCAGCGGCGCGAGAATCTCGATCGCCTTTGTCGACGAGAAACGCGCCACGCTCTGCGCGGTGGCGATGACTTCCGACAGTTTACGCGGTCTTGGAGCCCGATGCGTGCTCATCTACCCTCAAGTCACTGACCCGGTTCACGCGTTCGGCACGTTAACTGAGGCTGAATCGCTTAAGCGCGTCGATGGTTCGGCGCTTGCCGGCGGCCACGCCATTCGGGCGGAGCAGGCGATTTTTCCCGCACTGCAAATTAAGCGGCTCGGGGTCCCGGCGCAAGCGTCTAACCTCACGGTAAAGCTTCGGTCGAGGCATAGAGAGACAGGCCCGGATGGAAATGCGGATCGTCGCGAACGACGGCGCGCCAGCGCGCGAAGAACGCGCAACGCTCTTTTTCGTAGACGCGTTGCAGCCGAAGCGCGCTGCCTTTGCGGCTCGCCGACTGACGATGGATCAACAGGGTCTGCGTGTTGCAGATCGAGCGCCAGCCACGTGCGGCCAGGCGCAGGCAGAGGTCCACATCGTTCAGCTCGACAGGAAGGTCGACTTCGTCGAAACCGCCGACAGCATTGAATTTGCGTCGCTCGATCATCATGCAGGCGCCGGTCACCGCCGAAACCTCGTGCGGAGAGACGTTGCGGTCCATCCAGCCGCGGTCGCTCGCGCTGACGCCGGCGCCAAAATGGCCGGCGACGCCGCCCATGCCCAGCAGCACGCCGGCGTGCTGAACCAGGCCGCGGGGATAAAGGAGCTTGGCGCCGACGGCGCCGACATCCGGCGCAATCGCGAAATAGAGCAGCCGTTCGATCCAGTCCGGCGTCACGATTTCCGTGTCGTTGTTGAGGAAGACCAGGAAATCGCCGCGCGCCGTCCGCGCGCCGGCGTTGCTGAGCCCCGAAAAATTGAAGGGTCCCCGCGTCGGCAGAACCTTGAGCCGGACGTCTTTCGCCTGCAGCGTCCCAAGCAACGCCTGCGTGCGCGGCTCGACGCTGTCATTGTCGACGACGACGACCTCAAATTGCGGGTACAGAGTCCTGCCCAGCAGGCTGTCGAGACAGGGCGCGAGCAGATCGACGCGGTCGCGCGTCGGCACGACGACGGTCACCGCCGGAGTCCCGCCGCGGAAGACGGCGTTGATCGCCGTCCGCCGCGGTTCCACCGTGCGCGCGAGGCGAAATATGGGCCGGCGCAGCGCGCCGATTTCGCCCGGTCGCGCGGCGGACAACAGCCCGTCGATCAGTTCGTCCGCGTTGGCCTCCCGCCAGTCGGGACGTTCCGCCAATAGTCTTGCGCGAAAACAGGCGGCGCGGCCGACGTAATTTTCGAAGCCATGAAGCGTCGCGCTCCAGCCGGGTTTATAGAGCGGTCGCAGAGCGTCGCCCTCGCCGACCGTCTCGTCGGCATAGGCGATGGCATGTTGCGGATGGCGGGCGAAATGCTCGACAAGGCAGCCGCAGGCGTATGGCTCCAGCCGATCTCCGGCGACGAGCGGCAGGACGAGATCCTGGGCGTCGATCGGGGCGTCGCCCGCCTTTGTGAAGAAAGCGCAATTCGCATAGGTCTGCGCCGCCAGGCTCGCGCGCGTTGATTCAATATCCTGCGGCGCCGCGCCGCGTTCATCGACAAGCGCGACCACTCTCGGCCCGTTCGTCCAATCGGTCCGGGGCCGATCGAAGGCGGGGTCGAACTCCCGGATTCGCGCGGCGCGCCAGGAAGGATAGGCGGACATCGGCGCGGCGCCGAACGCCCAGCGCCAGTTAAGCTCCGCTTCCTCGGTCAATCCGACCATGCCGGCGGAAAGCGCAAAGAACAGGCGCTTCGGGGCGGCCGCCGCTCTGCGCAGCGCATCGAAGCGGCTCACCGGCCGCGCGCTCAATAGGCGGAAATTAAAGGGACCGGGGCGATTTGTCGGGCTGATCCAGATCTCCGTCGTTTCGCGCGGAACCCGTCCGACCCACACGCCCGCGCCTTCGCAGGGCCCGGGAAGAATCGTTTCCTTGAAGTCTTCGCCGCGCCAGAAACGCAGTATTGGCCGCACCGGATCGTCGTAAAAGCTCGCCGCATAGCGAAGTTCGACAACGCCGCCGCAAATCGCGCCCGGCAAGGCGCGAAAGCGCAGCCATGGCTCCTGCGACAGCGCGAAGAATCCCGCTTCGTCGCGCCGGACGTCCCGCGCGGCCTCCAAGGTCGCGGGGTCGCTGGCGGCGTCGGACGGCGGCAATTTCAGCGGCTCAGCCTGGCGCATGCGCGCGCGCGAAATCGAATAGGGTCGACGGCGATCAGCGTCGGGGGCAATCGCGTTTTGATAATGATCTCCAAAATGTCGCATTGCGGCTCGAACGAGGGCGATCGATGAGCGGCGTCAGATTGGCCGGAACCTATGGGCGCTTCGCGGCGAGGTCAACATCCGCTCTCGCGCCGTAAATCTCGCAAAAACTGACGCCAATTCGCGGGACTGCGCCGTCGCGGCCTTTGCGTAGAGCGCGGCGCGCGAAAAGATGGATGCCGGCCTATCGCGCAAAGCGCGCTATAAGCTCTTGGAATTGATCAGGTCATCCGCGTTTAGACGAACCCGCCTCAATGCGGCGTGATCAGGGCGCGCGCGCAGCGTCGGAACGGTTTTTCTTGATTTTCCACGTTTCTCCTGCCATACAAGGTTTAACTTCATCTCATAACGATCATTCTCGGATGATCGCCGATTGAGAGTGGGGCCCCCCGGGGACCCGCTCTTTTTGCTTTGATCGGCCGAGGAGCTTTAAGGACCAAGCTTGACGCAGGACGCCGCAGCCATCGCGACCCTCGACGAACCGCGTCTCGTCGCCGAGACCGGCGTCGCCGCGCGCGTGGCGCATCTTGTCGCGCCGGTGCTGGCGCAATTGGGCTACCGACTCGTGCGCGTGCGGCTCTTGCAGCAGAACGGACAGATTCTGCAAATCATGGCGGAGCGTCCGGACGGAACGATGACCATCGACGATTGCGAGGCGGCAAGCCAGGCGCTGTCGCCGGAACTCGACGTCGCCGATCTCATCGCCGATGAATATCGTCTGGAGATTTCATCGCCCGGCGTCGACCGTCCGCTGGTGCGCCGCTCCGATTTTCTCCGCGCCGTGGGGCATGAGGCGAAGATCGAACTGACGCATCCGCTCGCGAGCGGACGAAAGCGCTTTCGCGGCGTCATTCGCGGGATCGAGGGCGAAGGCCATGGCGCATCGCTCGCGCTGGAACGCACCGACGCGGGCTCGGACGAGGAAAAGGCCGTTTCGCTGCCGCTCGCCGATCTCGACGAAGGCCGGCTGGTGCTGACCGAGGCGCTGATCCGCGAGTCGCTTCGCGCCGGCAAGTTTCAGCAGGCTGAAGAACAGCAGGAAGAGGCGGACGTCGAACAGCGCCCGCGCCGCGGACCGGGACGCTTTCGCGGGCCCCCGCCGCACAAACCCAAACCGCTGGTTCCGGCCGGCGTTCAAACCCAGTTCAAGAAGGCCGGCGGCAAACCAAAGCCCTCCGGTCGTTCGAGGGGAGAGTAACGATGGCCGTCAGCGCCAACCGACTTGAGATTTTGCAGATCGCCGAAGCCGTCGCGCGCGAAAAGTCGATCGACCGATCGATCGTCATCGCGTCGATGGAGGACGCGCTGCAGAAGGCGGCGCGCTCGCGCTACGGCCAGGAGACCGAAGTGCGCGCCGAGATCAACGCCAAGACCGGCGAAGTTCGCTTCTCGCGGCTGCTGCTCGTCGTCGAGGAAGTCGACAATGACGCGACGCAGATTTCGCTCGCCGACGCCCGCAAGCGCAATCCGGCGGCGCAGGCCGGCGACTGGATTTCCGAAACGCTGCCGCCCTTCGACTTCGGCCGCATCGCGGCGCAGTCGGCCAAGCAGATCATCGTGCAGAAGGTGCGCGAGGCCGAGCGCGACCGCCAGTATGAGGAATACAAGGATCGCATCGGCGAAATCGTCAACGGCGTCGTCAAGCGCGTCGAATATGGCAATGTGATCATCGACCTTGGCCGCGGCGAAGCGATCATCCGCCGCGACGAAATGATCCCGCGCGAAATGTTCCGCCCCGGCGATCGGGTCCGCGCTTACGTTTACGACGTGCGCCGCGAGCAGCGCGGTCCGCAGATTTTCCTCTCGCGCACCCACCCGCAATTCATGGCGAAGCTGTTCAAGCAGGAAGTGCCGGAAATCTACGACGGCGTCATCGAGGTGAAGTCGGTGGCCCGCGATCCCGGCTCGCGCGCCAAGATCGCGGTGGTGTCGCGCGATTCGTCCATCGACCCGGTCGGCGCCTGCGTCGGCATGCGCGGCTCCCGCGTTCAGGCCGTCGTCGGCGAATTGCAGGGCGAGCGCATCGACATCATTCCCTGGTCGGCGGACGCCGCGACCTTTATCGTCAATGCGCTCCAGCCCGCGGAAGTGGTCAAGGTCGTCCTTGACGAGGACAGTTCGCGCATCGAAGTGGTGGTGCCGGACGATCAGCTTTCGCTCGCGATCGGCCGCCGCGGCCAGAATGTGCGCCTCGCCTCGCAGCTCACCGGCTGGGACATCGACATTCTGACCGAGGCCGAAGAGTCGGAACGCCGGCAGAGGGAATTCATCGAGCGCACGAAAGTGTTCATGGGCGCGATCGACGTCGATGAGGTCGTGGGCCGTCTGCTGGCTTCGGAGGGGTTCCGCTCGGTCGAGGAACTCGCTTATGTCGAGCTTTCCGAACTCGCGACGATCGAAGGCTTCGACGAGGAGACGGCGGGCGAGATTCAAAACCGCGCCAAGAATTATCTCGAACGCATCGAGGCCGAGAATGAAGCGCGCCGCAAGGAGCTCGGCGTCGTCGACGAATTGCGCGAGATCGAGGGCATGACGACCGCGATGATGGTGCGGCTCGGCGAAAACGACGTGAAGTCGATGGAGGATTTCGCCGGCTGCGTGCCGGACGACCTGGTCGGCTGGAGCGAGAAGAAGGACGGCGAAACGGTCAAGCACGAGGGCTTTTTCGAGGGCATCGACCTGTCACGCGAAGAGGCCGAGACGATGATCATGACGGCGCGCGTGCGCGCCGGCTGGATCGAGGAGCCCGTTGCGCCGGCCGAGGCCGAGGCCGAAGCCGAAGCTCAGGCGGAAGGCGAAGAGCGGATTTGATCGAAGCAATGACGCGCGAGCCGCATGTTTCGGAGAGGACCTGCATCGTGACGCGCCGGCGCGGCGCGCCCGAGGCGATGATCCGCTTCGTGCGCGGACCCGACGGCGCGCTCGCGCCCGACATCGCGGCGCGCCTGCCTGGCCGCGGCGTCTGGGTGACCGGGCGCGCCGAGCTCGTCGCGCAGGCGGCGCGCAAGCATTTATTCGCCCGCTCCCTGAAAACGCGGGTCGACGCCGAACCGCGGCTTGCCGAAGACGTCGACCGGTTGCTCGAAGCCGATTGCCTGCGAATGCTGTCGCTCGCCAACAAGGCGGGCGCCGTCATGGCGGGCTTCGGCAAGGTCGCCGACGCTCTCGCGCGGGGCGCCGTCGGCGCGCTGGTCGAAGCGCGCGACGGCGGCGAAGACGGCAGGCGGAAGCTTGCCCAAGCGGCGCGGCGCGCGGATTCCGCGGCGCCCGTGATCGGCTTATTTTCGTCGCTGCAATTGGATTTGGCGTTGGGCCGCACAAATGTGATACATGCTGCCCTCGCCGAGGGCGGGCCGGCGACCGCTTTTGTCGCGAGATGCCGTCGACTTGCAGCCTACCGGGCCGTAAGCATCGACGGCGCGGCGGCGCCGGGCGAAGACATCGAAGCGTCGCCGAACGGCTGCGCGAAAGAAGGTTAACGGGTCGAGCGACCCAGGATTGGGATCTGGATGAGCGAAGGCGAGAACAGCGGCGACAAAACTCTGACCGTCGCGCCGTCGAAGACGTTGCATTTGAAGCAGCGACCGGTCGAGCACGGCATGGTCCGCCAGAGCTTCTCCCATGGCCGCTCAAAAGTGGTCGTGGTCGAGAAGGTGAAGCGCCGCGCGCCCGGACATGTCGAGCCGGCGAAGCCGGCCGGCGCGACGGCACCGATTGCGGAGCCGCCGGCGCCGCCGCCGAAGGCCGCGCCGAGATCCGAGACACAGCGTTCGGCGCCTGCGCCGCGCTCCGGCTCGGGCGTCGTGCTGCGCGCGTTGACCGATGAGGAGCGCGAGGCGCGCGCCCGCGCGCTGGTCGATGCGAAATCGCGCGAAGAGGACGATCGCCGCCGCGCGGAAATCGACGCCAAGGCGCGCAACGAACGCGAGGAGCGCGAGCACGCCGAGCGCGCCGCCGCCGACTCGCGCAAGCGCGAGGAAGAAGAGCGTCTCGCGCGGGAGGCGGAATCAAAACGCAAATCCGAGGAAGAGGCGCGCCGGCGACTGCCGCCGGACGCCGCTGGACTGGCGCCGCCGCACCCCGCCGCCG
>JAKFXD010000022.1 GCA_021731565.1 Methylocystis sp.
ATCTCTCCTTCGCGAGCCTCGACGCCTTCGCCCATGCGCTGCGCATCGCCGTGGCCTGCAAGAGCATGTTGCACATTCTGCACATCGAGGCGCCCGAGACCGAGGAGGACGATTGGGATCGCTTTCCCCAGGTGCGCGAAATGCTGGCGCGCTGGAAGATGATCGCGCCGAACGCGACCCCGGCCGAGGCGGCCGAACAGCTTGGCGTCAAATTTGTCAAGGCCGCGGTCGAATCGGAATCGCCGGTGATGGGGGTTTCCGCCTATGCCGAGCGGCACCTATGCGACCTTCTGGTGATGATGACGCGGCCGCGCAGCGCGCTGGAACGCCTGTTCGAAGGGTCGATCGCGGAGGAGACCGCGCGCGAGACTCATGTGCCGGCGCTGTTCCTGCGCGAGGATCAGAAAGGGTTCGTCGATCGCGAAACCGGCGCGGTGTCGCTCAACACCGTGCTGATGCCGGTCGAGGCGACGGTTTCGCCGCTCGACGCCTTCCGCCACGTCGCCGACATCGCGCATCGTCTCAATCCGGCCGCCGACGTCATGATGCTGCATGTCGGCGAGGAACTGCCGATTTTCGAAGGGCTGCTCCCGCATATCGAGCTGCGCAAGGGACCGGTGGTCGAGACCATTCTCGGCTACGCCAAGGAGATCAAGGCCGACCTCATCGCCATGCCGACGCGCGGCCGAAAAGGCCTGATGGAGGCGCTGCGCGGCTCGACCACCGAGCGCGTGCTGCATGAGGCGCCGTGTCCGCTGCTCGCCTCGCCGGTGAAATAATTCGCGGTACGCGCGAGGCGCTTGCGCCGAAGCGATCCGGAAAGGCTCCGCGAGGCTGGACTGCGTCCAGCTTCGCTTCGCGCGCCACGACGGGCGCCGGCTACAGCGACCGCTGGAAACGCAGCACGCCGCCCTGCGCGCCTTTCAGGATCAAATCGTCGCCCTTCGTGTCCCAATAGGGGCCCGAGAGCAGGACCCCCCAATAGTCGCGCTCGAAGGCGGCAAGCGGGCCTTCGCATTTCCGTTCGTTGACCGCCGGCATGGTGCGCGGTCCGAGCCGGTTGGGGCCGATGACGAAAATGCCCGACCAGTTCTTGCAGCCGGAGAAGCCATTGGCGCGGCCTGTCGAATCGATCGATATCCACATCTCCACCGGCGGCGCCTTGCCGTTGATCTCCTTGAGCACGAAATTCTGGTTGTGCGGGAACGGCTGGTAGCGCGGAATGCCGCCGGTCTCCTTGTTTTCGTCCTCCGGCTGCTTCTGCTCCGCTTCCTGAGGCGACTTGCCGCCGCTCTTGGCGCCACTCTTGGCGCCAGCTGGCGCGGCGGCGAGCGCAACGGCGCAGAGCGAGGCGGCTAAGGCGAGCAAAATCCTGTTCATCGCGTCAATCACCCTCCTGGTAAAACGGCCGGCCGCGGCTCCCTCCCGCCTGCGGCGCAGCGCCTTATAGCATGCTCGGCAGGACGCGGTCAGGCGGGCGGTGGCCGTCCATGAAGGTTTTGATATTGATGATGACCTTCTCGCCCATATCGATCCGGCCTTCGATGGTCGCGGAGCCCATATGCGGCAGCAGCGTCACCTTGCCGGATTTGGCGAGCTTCAGCAGTTTCGGAGAGACGGCGGGCTCATGCTCGAAGACGTCGAGGCCGGCGCCGGCCATCTCGTCGGCCTCCAGCATGCGCACCAGGGCGTTCTCGTCGACGATCTCGCCGCGCGCGGTATTCACCATGATGGCGTGGGGACGCAGGTGCGAAAGCCGGCGCGCGGAGAGAAGATGATAGGTCGCGGGCGTGTGCGGGCAGTGGATCGACACGATATCGACGCGCGCCAGCATCTGATCGAGCGACTCCCAGTAGGTCGCCTCCAATTGCTCTTCGATCTCGGCGCCGAGCCGCCGGCGATTGTGGTAGTGGATCGACAGACCGAAACTGTTCGCCCGCCGCGCCAGAGCCTGGCCGATCCTGCCCATGCCGACGATGCCCAGTCTCTTGCCGGTGATCCGGTGGCCGAGCATCCAGGTCGGCGACCAGCCCGGCCAGGAGCCGTCCGGAATCGCATTGGCGCCTTCGACGAGACGGCGCGCCACGGAAAGGATCAGCGCCATCGTCATGTCGGCCGTGTCTTCGGTCAGGACGCCGGGCGTATTGGTCACCGTGATCGAGCGGTCGAGGGCCGAGGCGACGTCGATATTGTCGACGCCATTGCCGAAATTGGCGATGAGCTTCATTTGCTCGCCGGCCTGAGCGATGAGATGGGAGTCGATGCGGTCGGTGATGGTGGGCACCAGCACGTCGGCGGTGCGCATGGCCTCGACGAGTTCGTCATGCGTGAGCGGCTTGTCGCTTTCGTTGAGGCGGGTGTCGAACAGCTCGCACATGCGGGTTTCGATCACCTCGGGCAGACGGCGCGACACGACGACAAGCGGCTTCTTTTTCGGCATATCCCTGGTCCGCCTCCGCGTTTATGTTGTGTTGCAGCAGCGTTTCTGCGATTGCGATGATGATCTTCGCCGCTTGGCGGCGGCGGATGAAAAGGCGCCGGCGAATTTCGCCGGCTTCAACCGGGTCTTAACGGCGGTCAGCGACAAAACCAATACGTCCCCTTTCGCGGACGCATTCGACTTCCTAGCAGATGACGGGCCAAAGACAAGCGAGCGATCACTCCACCATGTCGCGAATAAATGCAGAATTTGCGCCAAATTCGACGGCTTTCACAGAGGCTTCGAAACATTTCCAACATCGTTCGGGGGGCGGCGTCGCCGCCTTCGCCGCGGCGCTCCTCTCAGTGCTTTTTTGCGCAGCGCACGCGCACGCTCTGGAGCCTCAGAAGGGTCCGGTCAGCGGTCTGCCTCTGCCGCGCTATGTCAGCCTCAAATCCGATCGCGTGAATGTGCGCGAGGGGCCGAGCAAGGAACATCCGACCCTGTGGATTTATGAACGCGCCGCGCTGCCGGTCGAAATCACCGCCGAATTCGAAACCTGGCGCAAGATCCGCGATTCGGAAGGCACCGAGGGCTGGGTGCTGCATTCGCTGCTGTCGGGACGGCGCACCGCTTTGGTCGCGCCCTGGAAAAAGGAGCCGCAGCTGCTCGTCGCCGAAGATCAGAAAACGCCGATGGCCAAGCTCGGCCCGGGCGTCATCGGCAATCTGCGCGGCTGCGACGGCAAATGGTGCCGCATCGCCGGCAAGGGATTCGACGGCTACATCCAGCAGGAAAATCTCTGGGGCGTCTATCCGGGCGAGAAATTCGAATAGTCACTCGGACGGGCGCGCCGGCAGACGGCTCTTGAGTTGCTCGAGCGCCGCTGAAATGGCGCTGCGACTGAAGGGCTTGGCGACGACCGGCGCATCGGCGTGGGCGCCGAGCACGCCCTGGTCGCCATAGCCGGTCACGAAGGCGAAGGGCTTATGCCGGCGCTCCAGCACGCCGGGGAGAACATGCGCCTTCTGGCCATTGAGATTGACGTCGAGAAAGGCGAGGTCGAAGTCTTCGCTCGTCGCCTTTTGCAAGGCGTCTTGCACATTGCCGGCGGTGGCGACGACCTGCGCGCCGAGTTCCTCGAGAAACATTTCGAGCGCCATGGCGATGACGGCCTCGTCTTCCACGATCAGGACCCGCGGGGCGCTCATTTGAGCACGTCCGCGGCGAGAGGAATGTCCATCGTGCAGCGTAGTCCTTCGGGCGGAAACTCGACCGCGACCCGAGCGCCAGCGTCGGACGCCATCGTTTTCTCGATCAGTCGCATGCCGAATCCTTTCTTCGCGGGGGGCGCGACCGGAGGGCCGCCATGCTCGCGCCAGGCGAGATGGAGCATGGGCGTTCGGCGTTCGGAGTCGACGCACCAATCGACGGCGATTCGTCCGCTCGACGTCGACAGCGATCCGTGGATGACGGCGTTGGCGCATAATTCGTGCAGCGTCATCGCCAGAACCGCCGCAATGCGCGGGCAAACGTCGATGTCGGGGCCCGAGATTTCGAAATTTTCCATGCCTGCCGGCGCAATCGCCGTGCCGATGAGTTCGCCGACCTTCGCTTTCGTCCAATTCTCGCGCGTGAGAACGTCATGCAAGGCGGCGAGCGCCAGCAGGCGGTTCTCGAACAGCTCAACGGAATTGGGCTTGAGTTCGCGCAGCGAATGCATGGCGATCGAGTGAACCGTCGCAAGCGTGTTCTTGACGCGATGATTGAGTTCGTGAATGAGAAGCTGCAAGCGCTCGCGGTCGCGTTCCTGTTCGGTGACGTCGGTGTTGGTGCCGAACCAGCCGACGATGGCGCCGTTCTCATGCAAGGGTTCGATCCGCGTCAGGAAGGGCCGGTAGAGCCCGTCGGCGCCCCTGAGCGGAAAGATCATCTGGAAGAATTCGCCATGCTCGATCGCATGCGTCCAGCGCTCCAGCATTTTGGGCAGCACATCCGGATGATGGACGGATTGCCATCCCCATCCCGCCATCTCCTCCGGCGTCGTGCCGGTGTATTCATACCAACGGTCGTTATACCAGAAGACCCAGCCGTCCGGCCGCGCCATCCAGGCGAGGTTGGGGATGGAGTTGGCGAGCGCCTTAAACTGCGCGTAGGTAAGATCAGATTCTCTTTCCGCAGCCCGTTGCGCCATCGCCCCGCCCGAGTCTCGAAGAGGTCGGCGTCCCGTCAAACGACGCCGAACTCTTTGGAACCATATCTTCCTTTCCTAAGATAGGGCGGCCTCAGGCGCGGCGAAGACGCACGACGACATCCACGCGCGCGACGCGCAAACCCTCCGGCGGCCGGGGAAGATCGGAAACCGATACGTTCGCGCCGGCGATGTCGTAAAGCTCGCCATCGTCCTCGAGCAGAAAATGGTGGTGGTCGGCGGTGTTGGTGTCGAAATACACCCGCGCTCCGTCGACGGCGATTTCGCGCAGCAGGCCCGCCTGGGTGAACTGGTGGAGCGTGTTGTAGACCGTGGCGAGCGAGACCGAGAGATTGGCCGCGAGCGCCTCTTCATAGAGCCGCTCCGCCGTCACATGGCGGTCGCCGTCCGGTCCGAACAGCAGTTCCCCCAGCGCCAGCCGCTGGCGGGTCGGCCGCAGCCCCGCGTCGGCCAGCAGTTCGCCGACCGGCTTGCGCGGGCAAGCGTCGGGCTTCGAAGCGTCGGGCGGAGCGATCGGCGTTTGGTCGGCGTCCATTCGCGGCTTTCTACTGGCGGTTTTCCCTTGGCATCATAGGGACAATGGCGGGAAATTCAACGCCGCTCGGCTGTTGCGGCCTTTTCGCCACGACGCTTTCGGCCCGCGCGAGCCTATGTTACGGATCGCTTCGCCCAGAAGCGGCGCCCCCGCCGGCGCCGGAAAAAACAAGGGCGCGCCGGAAGGCGCTCGGGGAGGATGGGCCCATAAAGGCCCAAAAGCGAGGAACAGGGAAATATGGGCGAAAGGCGCTCCTCATTCGGCTACGAGGATTTACTGGCGTGCGGCGAGGAGAGGCTGTTCGGCGCTGGAAATGCGCAGCTGCCGCTGCCGCCGATGCTGATGTTCGACCGCATCACGGAAATTTTCGAGGAGGGCGGCGCGCATGGCAAGGGCTATATGCGGGCCGAACTCGACGTCAAGCCGAGCCTCTGGTTCTTCGACTGCCATTTCAAGGGCAATCCCGTGATGCCCGGCTGCCTTGGCCTCGACGCGCTGTGGCAGATGGTGGGGTTCTATCTGGCCTGGCTGGACAATCCGGGGCGCGGCATGGCGCTCGGCGTCGGCGAGGTGAAATTTTCCGGCCAGGTGCGGCCGCACACCAAGCTCGTCACCTATGGCGTCGACTTCACGCGGCTGCGCACCGGCAAGCTCGTGATCGGGCTGGCCGACGGCTGGGTCGCGGCGGATGGCGAGCGTATTTACGAGGCCAAGGACCTCAAGGTCTGCCTCGCCAAAGAGGCGCCGGCCGCCTGAAACGGATCGGCAAGAACGCGCGAGACAGCGGACCGCGCGCCAGGGGAGAGCGAGATGAGACGAGTCGTCGTCACCGGCATGGGCATCGTGTCCTCGATCGGCAACACCACGCAGGAGGTCGTCGCCTCGCTGCGCGAAGCGAAATCCGGCATCGTGCGCGCGGAAAAATACGCCGAACTCGGCTTTCGCTCGCAGGTCTACGGACTGCCGTCGCTGGACCCATCGACGATGGTCGACCGCCGCGCCATGCGCTTTCATGCGACCGGCACGGCCTGGAACCATGTCGCCATGGATCAGGCGATCGCCGACGCCGGCCTCACCGAGGCGGAAATCTCCCATGAGCGCACCGGCATCATCATGGGTTCGGGCGGTCCCTCGACCCATACGCTTGTCGAGTCGGCGGACATCACCCGCACCAAGGGACCCAAGCGCGTCGGTCCCTTCGCCGTGCCCAAATGCATGTCCTCGACCGCCTCGGCGACTCTCGCCGTCTGGTTCAAGATCAAGGGCGTCAACTATTCCATCTCCTCGGCCTGCGCCACGTCCAATCACTGCATCGGCAACGCCTATGAGCTGATCCAGCACGGCAAGCAGGACATGATTTTCGCCGGCGGCTGCGAGGAATTGGAGTGGGAGCTCTCGGTCCTCTTCGACGCCATGGGCGCGATGTCCTCCTCCTATAATGATCGCCCGGCGACGGCCTCGCGCGCCTATGACAAGAATCGCGACGGCTTCGTCATCGCCGGCGGCGCCGGCGTGCTGGTGCTGGAAGAATTCGAACACGCCAAGGCGCGGGGCGCGAAAATCTACGCCGAGGTCGCCGGCTATGGCGCGACGTCCGACGGCTACGACATGGTCGCGCCCTCGGGCGAAGGCGCGGTGCGCTGTATGAAACAGGCGCTCGCGACGGTGAAATGCCCGATCGACTACATCAATCCGCACGCCACCGCGACGCCGGTCGGCGACGCCAAGGAGATCGAAGCTTTGCGCGAAGTGTTCGGCGTCGGCGACAAATGTCCGCCGATCGCCGCGACCAAATCCCTGACCGGTCATTCGCTCGGCGCGACCGGCGTGCAGGAGGCGATCTATTCGCTGTTGATGATGCAGAACGGCTTCATCTGCGAGAGCGCCAATATCGAAGAGCTTGATCCGGATTTCGCCGACATGCCGATCATGCGGGCGCGCCGCGACAATGTGAAGCTCGGCGCGGTGCTGTCGAACTCCTTCGGCTTCGGCGGCACCAATGCGACATTGGCGTTCAAGCATCCGGACGCTTGATGACTTAATCTTGCTCCTACTGGCGCGGCAGCGCGTCGACTCTCAAGAACGGCGTAACGCGTGTCGCGTGCTTGCAGTCGTGCAACTGCAATGCCTGGCGGGCGCGTCATCTTTCCGAGGAATGTTTGTCTATGACGGTCGCCAGCAATTTGATGCAGGGTAAGCGCGGGCTCATCATGGGCGTCGCCAATGATCATTCGATCGCCTATGGCATCGCGCGCGTTCTGGCGCGCCACGGCGCGACGCTCGCCTTCACCTATCAGGGCGAAGGGCTCGGCAAACGCGTCAAGCCGCTCGCTCAGGAATTGGGTTCGAGCCTCGTTCTGCCTTGCGACGTCGAGGACATTTCGACCATCGATCAGGTCTTCGCCCGTCTCGACTATGACTGGGGCGACATGGACTTTCTCGTCCATTCCATCGCCTATTCCGACAAGAGCGAATTGAAGGGGCTTTACGCCGACACAAGCCGAGAAAATTTCATCCGCACCCTGGTGATTTCCTGCTTCTCCTTTACCGAGGCCGCGCGCCGCGCCGCGTCTCTCATGAAGAAAGGCGGGTCGCTGCTGACGGTGAGCTTTGGCGGCGGCACCCATGTCATGCCCAATTACAATGTGATGGGCGTGGCGAAAGCCGCGCTCGATTCATCGGTGCGCTATCTTGCCGCCGATTTCGGCGATCGCGGCATTCGGGTCAATGCGCTGTCGCCCGGTCCGGTGCGCACCATGGCCGGCGCCGGCATCACCGGCGCGCGCGCGATGGGCGCGTTCCAGAAGAAGCACTGCCCGCTGCGTCGAATGATCACGCTTGATGAAATCGGCGGCTCGGCGCTCTATTTGCTCTCTGAGCTTTCGGGCGGCGTGACCGGCGAAGTCCATCTCGTCGACGCCGGCTACAACATCATGCTGCAGCCCCGTCCGGAAGATCTGAACGGCGAGGAGTGAGCAAATGAGGATAGCGCTGTCTCTGGCTCTGGCCCTCGTTGCGGCGCCGGCGATCGCCGCGAGCGCGGATCCGACGACCGGCGAGAAAATCGCCAAGGCCGAATGCGCGTCATGTCACGCGATCGGCCTCGACGCCGAGGCCAAGAGCCCCGATCCGAAGGCGCCCCGCTTCATTGACGTGGCGAAGATGCCGTCGACGACAGAATTGTCGCTCAAAGTATTCCTGCGCTCGTCGCACCGGAACATGCCGAACTTCATTCTCGCGCGTGAAGAGATCGACTCGCTTGCAAGCTATATATTGACGCTTGGCGGCAAATAGCCGCCAAGCTGATGATTTCGCTGCAAGCTAAGCAGCAATCTTGCGTCCCGACATCCTGCGGCATTCTTCGGCGCAGCGACGGCACTCGTCGGCGCATTCCTTCATGTCCGGAATCGGATCGCATTCCTTGGCGCAGGTTTCACAAGCCTCGGCGCACAGCGCGCACATTTGTTTTGCTTGCGGCGCATTCATCAGCATCATCTGCGCGCTGTCGCGGCACATGTCGGCGCAGGCGATCATCGCGCGGAAATGTCTCGGCTTCACATGTTCGCCGCCCTGCTCAAGGCAGTGGGTCATCGCCATGCCAAAGCACATCTGATAACAGTTTAGGCAGGCGTCGATGCAGGCCTGCATGTCCGTCGAGATCGTGCGCATGATGGTTTTCCTCTGGGCTTCCGCTTGGGATTTTCGGCCTTTCGCCGCTTCGCAGGGAGCTAGGTCACGCGCCTCGCGGGTCAAGATTAGCGGTTTGAAAGGCGGTGGGGGACTTGACGTTGACCCGCGCGGCGCCAAGGTTCATGGGAAAC
Source organism: Methylocystis sp. (assembly GCA_021731565.1). GTDB lineage: Bacteria > Pseudomonadota > Alphaproteobacteria > Rhizobiales > Beijerinckiaceae > Methylocystis. Next base: position 8,988 of record JAKFXD010000022.1, read on the forward strand.
TCGAACGTCTGCGTCGCCTGCTCACTCGAGACATCGCCTGCCAGTCATCGCTTGCCAGTCATCGCCATGACATGATTGAAGGATTGAACCGGACGAGGCGCGAAGCGACGAAAAACATCGACGTCGTACGAAACGAGATTTGAGAGGATTGTCGAGTGGATGCTCCAGGAACCTGGCGGCGGCTGGCGCGGGGGCGGCGTGACTCAGCGGGATAATGAATTGATACAGGGCGCCGCGCCGGGACTGCCGGTCGTCAGGCCAACAGAACACGCCGGATTTCTTGACTCGCTTCGCCTCCGGCTGCCCAAAGGCGCATTGAGCGCGATGGGCGTCGCGGCCAGTCTCGCGGTCTTTGCGCTCGCCGCCTATATTCTCGGCAACACGCTTTCGAACCTGAGCTACGCCGATCTGGTGAACGGCTTTCGGGCGACGAGCGCGACGCAAATCCTCGCCGCGCTGGCGCTCTCGGCTCTCTCCTACGTCTTCCTGACCGGCTATGACGTCGTCGCTCTGTGGCACATGCGCGCGCATGCGCCCTATCGCGTCGCCGCCCTCGCCTCCTTCGCGAGCTACGCCATTTCCTTCAATCTCGGATTTCCGATCATCACCAGCGCCGCCGTCCGTTACTGGATCTACTCGCGCGTCGCGCTGAGCGCGCTGCAGGTCGCCAACATCACCGTATTCGCCGGCGTCACCTTCTGGCTCGGCATGACGCTGATGATGGGCGTCGGCTTCGTTTACGGCGCGGGCGCGCTCGCCGCGCTCGACGGCGCGCCCGCAATCCTTCACGTCATTCCGGGCGTGCTGATACTCGGCGGCGTGCTGTTTTATTTCGGCTGGGTGACGTTCGAGCGCCGCAGCATCAAGCTTCGCGGCCATGCGCTCGATCTTCCCGGCCTTGTTCCGACTGTGGCGCAGTTCGCGCTTGGCGTCGCCGATCTCTGCTGCGCCGCGGGCGCGCTCTATGTGCTGCTTCCGCCCGGCGTTCCGTTGGATTTCGTGCCATTCGTGGCGGTTTATATCGTCGCCTGCATTCTCGGCGTGATCAGCCATGCGCCGGGCGGCATCGGCGTGTTCGAAGCGACCATGCTGCACGCCATTCCCGCGAGTTCGCAGGAAAGCGTTCTGGCGTCGCTGCTTCTGTTTCGCATGGTCTATTATTTCATCCCCTTCGTCGTCGCGCTTGCGCTTCTGGGCGCCGATGAAGGCGCGCGCCGCTGGGCGACCTTGCGCGAGGCGATCGCCCGCATCGTGGAGGAGCGCTCGAATTGAACGGCGCCGGGCCAGTGGCGATGACCCTGTCGACTCAACAACGCAAGTGGCGCGATCAGGCGATGGATCTCCTGGCGCCGGTGATCAATGCGCTTCCGGAGCCGATTTTCGTCATCGACTCCGAAACCCATGTCGTCGCCGCAAACGCCCCGGCGCAAAGTCTCTCGCCCGCGATTCGGCTGAACGAGCCGCTCTCCCGCGGTCTTCGCTCTCCCGACATGCTCGACGCCGTCGCCCGCGTGCTCGGCGGCGGCGAGGCCGAGAAGACCGTCTGGGTCGAGCGCCTGCCGGTGGAATGCTGGTTCGAGGCCCATATCGCGCCGATGCAGATCGAAGGCTTCGAGCCCGCCGCCATGGTGAGCCTGCGCGATCTCACCGAATCCCGGCGCGTCGAGCGCATGCGCGTCGACTTCGTGGCGAACGCCAGCCATGAGCTGCGCACGCCTCTCGCCTCGCTGCTCGGATTTGTCGAGACGCTGCAAGGACCAGCGCGCGAGGACAGCGAAACGCGCGACAAATTCCTCGCCATCATGCGCGAGCAGGCGCAGCGAATGGCGCGGCTGGTCGACGATCTTCTGTCGCTGTCGCGCATCGAGCAACACATGCATCTTCGGCCGGCGACGCCTGTCGATCTGACGCTGCTCGTCGCCCATATCGTCGATACGCTGTCGCAAATGGCCGAGGACGGGGGCGTCGCCATCAATCTCGATCTCCAGCCGAATGTGGTTGCGCCGGGCGATCGTGACGAACTTGCCCGCGTCATCGAGAATCTCGTCGAAAACGCGTTGAAATATGGCTGCGCCGAGCACGGCGCCTGCAAGCCGATCGACATATCGCTCGTCCGTAAGGGCGCGCTCGTCGTCCTGTCGGTGCGCGATTACGGTCCCGGAGTCGCGCCGGAGCATATCCCGCGACTGACCGAGCGCTTCTATCGCGTCGATGCGGGCAAGAGCCGCGCCAAGGGCGGCACCGGTCTGGGGCTCGCCATCGTCAAACATATCGTGCTGCGCCACCGCGGTCGTCTGGCGATCGAGTCCGCGCTCGGCGAAGGGACGTTGTTTCGCGTCATTTTGCCGGGAAGCGAGGTGGTGTGATTCATTTAAATATATGATCTTTAAGTAATATCGTTGTCATTATACTGTAATCTTTTTGTCACAAAAACCTATTGTCGGACCGATAGGTTCTCGCACGCGGTGACGCGGGGCGCATCGCAAACCTGTTCTCGAGCAAAAGAGACCTTCAAATGATCTCGACGATTTTCAAGCGCGGCGCAGGCGCAGCGCTGGCTCTCGCCGTCATGGCTGGCGCGGCGAGCGCGCTGGACATTTCCGGCGCCGGCGCCACCTTCCCCTATCCGATCTACGCCAAATGGGCTGAAGCATATAAGAAGGAAACGGGTAGCGGCCTCAACTACCAGTCGATCGGCTCCGGCGGCGGCATCAAACAAGTTAAGGCGCGCACTGTTACATTCGGCGCCTCCGACCAGCCGCTCAAGGTTGACGATTTGCAGGCCGCGAGCCTTATTCAATGGCCGCAGGTAATCGGCGCCATCGTGCCGGTCGTCAATCTCGAGGGCGTCGCCGGCGGCGAGCTCACGCTCGACGGCGACACGCTCGCCAAGATTTTCCTCGGCGACATCACCAAATGGGACGACGCGGCGATCAAGAAGCTCAACCCGAAGGCGAAGCTTCCTTCGGCTTCGATTGTCGTGGTTCATCGCTCGGACGGGTCGGGAACGACCTTTAACTTCACCAATTATCTGTCGAAGGTTTCGCCCGACTGGAAGTCGAAGGTTGGCGAGAACACTTCGGTCGAATGGCCGGTCGGCATCGGCGCGAAGGGCAATGAAGGCGTCGCCAACAACGTCGCCAACACCAAGGGCGCGATCGGCTATGTCGAATATGCCTACGCCAAGCAGAACAAGATGACACACACCAAGATGATCAATAAGGACGGCAAAGTGATCGCGCCCAGCATGGACTCGTTCCAGGCCGCCGCCGCCGGGGCCGACTGGGCTCACGCCGAGGGCTTTTACGAAATCCTGACCAATGAGCCTGGCGCAAAAGCCTGGCCGATCACGGCCGCGACCTTCATCCTGCTCCCCAAGGAGCCGAAGGACGAAGCAGCCGCAGCCGAAGCGCTCAAATTCTTCACTTGGGCCTTCGCGCATGGCGGGAAAATGGCCGAAGAACTCGACTACATTCCGATGCCGAAACCGGTCGTCGAGCTCATCAAGAAAAGCTGGGCCAATGTTAAGGGAACAGACGGCAAGCCGTTGTCCCATTGACGAAGGTTAGAGCTGCGCGGGTTGGCTTCAAGAACCTCGACGGCCGCGTGGAGCGGCCGTCGGTAGAATGTGCGGCGGTTCGCCGAAAGCGCGGCGCCGGGAGTTGATCAAATGTTCTCGATCGAACCAAACCGGCGCGACGCGAACGGCGCCGGCCAGGAGGCGGGTTCAAACATGTCGGAAGTAGTCTTGCAGCAAGCAGCGTCGCCATCAGTCGCGCCCGATCGAACGCGCGTTCTGGGCCGGCTGGCGCTGGTCGACCGCATTTTCAATCTAGCCACGCGCGGCGCGGCGATGGTCGTTCTGGTGATCCTGGGCGGCGTCATCGTTTCGCTCGTCTATGGCTCGTGGCCAGCGATGCGGGCCTTCGGTTTCGGCTTCTTCGTCTCGCAGTCATGGAATCCGGTCACCGAGAATTTCGGCGCGCTTCCGGCGATCTATGGCACGATCATGACCTCGGCCATCGCCATGCTGATCGCCGTTCCCGTCGGCCTCGGCATCGCGATTTTCCTGACTGAGCTTTGCCCCTATGTTCTGCGCCGGCCAATCGGCACGGCGATCGAACTGCTGGCCGGCATCCCGTCGATCATCTACGGCATTTGGGGCCTCTTCGTGCTGGCGCCGTTTCTGCAATCGCATGTGCAGCCGGCGCTGATTGCGGCCTTTGGCGACATTCCGGTGTTCTCGACGCTCTTCGCGGGTCCGCCTTACGGCATCGGCATGCTGACGGCGGGCTTCATTCTCGCGATCATGGTGCTGCCCTTCGTCGCGTCGATCTCCCGCGACGTTTTCGAGACGGTGCCGCCAGTGTTGAAGGAAGCGGCGTCGGGAATCGGCTGCACCACTTGGGAAGTGATGCGCTATGTGGTGATGCCGTATACGCGCGTCGGCGTGATCGGCGGCGTCATGCTCGGGCTCGGCCGGGCGCTCGGCGAAACGATGGCGGTGACTTTTGTCATCGGCAACGCGCATAAGATTTCCGGGTCTCTGCTTGCGCCCGGAACGACGATTTCGGCGACCATCGCCAATGAGTTCACCGAGGCGGTCGGCGATCTCTATACGTCGGCCCTGATCGAACTGGGGCTCATCCTCTTCCTCATCACCTTCGTCGTCCTTGCGATCGCGCGTTATATGCTGATGCGCATCGAACAGAAATCAGCGTAAGGGAGACGCTCATGTCGCTTTACGCAACTCGACGCGCCGCCAATTCCATCGCGACGACGCTCTGCTGGGTCGCGGCCATATTCGGGCTGGCGTGGCTGTTCGTGATCCTCATCGCGCTTCTCTATGAAGGCGTGCGAGGACTATCTCCCGCGGTCTTTACCGAGATGACGCCGCCCCCCGGCAGCGCCGGCGGACTGCTCAACGCCATCGCCGGCTCGCTGATCATGACCATCATCGGCGTCGCCGTCGGCACGCCGCTCGGCATGCTGGCTGGCACATACATGGCCGAGTATGGACGCTACACGAAGCTCACGATGATCGTGCGTTTCATCAACGACATCCTGCTCAGCGCGCCGTCGATCGTCATCGGCCTGTTCGTCTACACGATGCTCGTGCATCCGATGGGACACTTTTCGGCGATATCGGGCGCGGTGGCCCTTGCGCTGCTCGTTGTTCCCGTCGTCGTGCGCACGACTGAGGACATGCTGCTGCTCGTGCCGGGATCGATGCGCGAGGCGGCTTCGGCGCTCGGCGCGCCTCGCGCCCATGTCGTCGGTCAGGTCGCCTATCGCGCCGCCAAGGCGGGGCTGATCACCGGCGTGCTGCTGGCCGTGGCGCGAGTCTCGGGCGAGACCGCGCCGCTTCTGTTCACGGCGCTCAACAACCAGTTCTGGAGCACCGATCTGGCCGCGCCGATGGCGAGCCTGCCGGTGGTCATCTTCCAGTTCGCGCTGTCGCCTTACAAGGACTGGCAGCAACTCGCCTGGACCGGCGCGCTCCTCATCACCCTGACAGTTCTCGCCCTGTCGATTGCCGCGCGCACGCTGAGCGCCGGCCGGAGGAAATCTAAATGAACGCCACCGCCCAAGCCCCGAAAGAACCGCAGACAAAAGTCACGGTGCGTAGTCTCGATTTTTACTATGGGAGCGGAGATCGTTCGCTCAAGAACGTCAGCCTCCCGCTCTACGCCAACAAGGTGACGGCGTTCATCGGCCCATCGGGCTGCGGCAAGTCGACGTTGCTGCGGGTGCTGAACCGCATGTACGACCTCTATCCGGGACAACGCGCCGTGGGAGAGGTTCTGCTTGACGGCGAGAACATTCTCGACCCGGCGATCGACATCAACGCGCTGCGCTCGCGCGTCGGCATGATTTTCCAGAAGCCGACGCCCTTCCCGATGTCGATCTACGAGAATATCGCTTTCGGGATTCGGCTCTACGAAAAACTTCCGCGGGCAGATCTCGACGAGCGCGTCGAAACGGCGCTGCGCGGCGCCGCGCTTTGGGACGAAGTCAAGGATAAGCTCCAGACGAGCGGCCTCGGTCTTTCGGGCGGGCAGCAGCAGCGCCTCTGCATTGCGCGCAGCGTCGCCGTGCAGCCGGAAGTGATCCTGTTCGACGAGCCCTGTTCCGCGCTCGATCCGATCTCGACGGCGAAGGTCGAGGAGCTGATCGACGAGCTCACGAACCGCTACACGATCGCGATCGTCACGCACAATATGCAGCAGGCGGTTCGCGTTTCCGATTACACCGCCTTCATGTATCTGGGCGAACTCATCGAGTTCGGCGAGACGGACGACGTGTTCAACAAGCCGAAAGAGAAGCGAACGCTCGACTATATCACCGGCCGTTTCGGCTAACAGCGATTCAAGGACGGCGCACATGAGCGATCACATTGTCAAATCCTATGACCGGGATCTTGAATCCCTTGGGCGCCGCATCGCCGAAATGGGCGGCGTCGCTGAAAAAATGCTGGCGGAGGCGATGGACGCCCTGTCGAGCTTCGACGTCGACCTTGCGCACCGCGTCGTCTCCAGCGATCCGCGGCTCGACGCGCTGCAGCGCGAAATCGAGGAGAACGCCATTCTCACCATTGCGCGCCGGCAGCCGCTCGCGGTCGATCTGCGCGAATGCATCGCCGCGATCCGCATCTCCGGCGATATCGAACGCGTTGGCGATCTCGCCAAGAACATCGCCAACCGGACGCTCAAGATCGTGTCGGAGGCCCGCGTGCCGCGCGCCATCGTCGGTCTCAAGTCGATGCATGAAGTCGCCGCGATGCAGCTCAAGGACGCGCTCGACGCCTATGCCTTGCGCGACACCGAGCGCGCCCACGCGGTGTGGCAGAACGATTCCGATCTCGACGCGCTGGAGGATTCCGTCTTTCGCGATCTTCTCACTTTCATGATGGAGGATCCGCGCAACATTTCCTTCTGCACGCATCTCCTGTTCTGCTCGAAGAATCTGGAGCGGATCGGCGATCACACCACCAACATTTCTGAAACGGTCATTTATCTCGTCACGGGCGAGGCGATGCCCATCGAGCGGCCGAAGTCTCGCGTTGCCGACTTCGGCGTCAAGGATGAGGCGGCGCAATGAACGAAGTGACTACCGTCGTACAGCGGAGCGGCAAGAGCGATCGAGCGCCGCGCATCCTCGTCGTCGAAGACGAGACATCGCTTGCGACGCTGCTTGTCTACAATCTCGAGGCTGAAGGCTATCAGGTCGAACATGTCGACAATGGCGACGAGGCGGAGCTGCGACTGGCCGAGTCGCCGCCGGATCTCGTCATACTCGACTGGATGCTGCCGGGCGTTTCCGGACTCGAAATCTGCCGGCGTCTGCGCGCCCGCGACAGCGCCAAGGACATGCCGGTGATCATGCTGACCGCGCGCGGCGAAGAAGGGGAGCGCGTGCGCGGGCTTTCGGTCGGCGCCGACGACTATGTCGTCAAGCCGTTTTCAACGCCTGAGCTGATGGCGCGGGTGCGCGCGCTGTTGCGCCGGGCGCGGCCCGAGCGCGTCGCCTCGCGGCTGACCCTCGGCGACATCGATCTCGATCGCGACACGCGCCGGGTGCGGCGCTCGGGCCGGGAAATTCACCTCGGACCGACGGAGTTCCGGCTGCTCGAATATTTCATGGAGAAGCCGGGACGCGTATTCACGCGCGCGCAGCTTCTCGACAGCGTCTGGGGCATGTCGGCGGAAATCGACGAGCGCACGGTGGACGTCCATGTCGGACGGCTGCGCAAGGCGATGATCCGCGGGCGTGAAAAGGATCCGATCCGCACGGTGCGCGGCGCCGGCTATTCCTTCGACGAAACCTTCGGTCACGAATGACCGAAGTCGCGGCTCAGGCGTAGCGCTGCCCCCTCAGCTGATCGCGCGCGCGGCGGCGATCCTGGGCCGGCTGATAGGCGACGCGCGCATGATAGGCGCAATACGGCCCGCCGCCGACCGTCGACTTGCCGCCGCAGAAGCGGAACTCCGCGGACGTCGGATCGCCCATCGGCCAGCGGCACATGGATTCGCGCAGCTCCATGAGCGTGACGCGTTCCGACATCGGGATCACCACTTCTTCTTCGGGCGCATGCCGCGGCGCCGTGAGCGCGTGCGGCGCGAAAGCGAGGGCGAGATTGCCATGCGAGGCGGCGCCGTTCATGCGCGGCTGTGTTTGACGAGGAGCCTTGGCGACCCGCGGCCGCTGCGCGTTGACCGTCTTGGCGCGCTCGGCGAGCCCGAGCCGGTGGATTTTGCCGATGACGGCGTTGCGCGTGATGCCCGGTCCGAGTTCGGCCGCCACTTGGCTGGCGCTCAGCCCGTCGTTCCAGAGTTTGCGGAGCAGTTCGACGCGTTCGTCGGTCCATGACATTAGGCTTCTCCATTCTTTCGGGTCGAGCGCGGATCGGAGTCTGCCTCCGACCACAGCGCTGGCCTGAAGCCCAGCGGCGATGTGACGCGCATCAACACTCGAGAGAACGCGCCCGAACAAGCGACGCGGGCGCCGACTAGAAACGTTCTGTTTACTTTGAATCACGCGCGAGTCGCGCTGGCAAGCGCGCGCTGGCGTTCTCAACAGCCTTTCACGGAGACTGTTGCCTGAAGGACTCACTCCCGCGCGGCGCTGCGACGCCGCTTCGGCGCTCGATCGCGCCGCGTTCAGGCGGAATCGTCTCGACGCAGACGTCGCGATCGATTCCAAACGCTTAGAGCGCGCTTTGCGCGAAAGACCGGCATCGATTTTTTCGCGGCGCGCCGCAACGATCCCAAGGCCTTGTGGATTTGACCGCGTCGGGCGGCCCGCTTAAAATCCCGGTCGAACTGCCGCCCTCAAAAGGGCGGCGCTTTGTTTTTTTAAGCTTCCTCCGGCCGAAGCCGGCGACGGGAGGCGTGGAGCAGGGCTTTTGACGTCAGCGCTTTATCCGACCTATCCGCGGGCCGATCTCGCGTTCGAACATGGCGAAGGCGCGTGGCTGACCGCGGAAAACGGCGACCGCTATCTCGATTTCAGCGCGGGCGTCGCCGTGCTGTCGCTCGGCCACAATCATCCGCATCTGGTCGAGACGTTGAAGCGCGCGGCCGACGCGCCCTGGCACGTCTCCAATCTGTTTCGCATCCCGCAAGCCGAGCGCCTCGGCGAGCGGCTCTGCCAGGCGACATTCGCCGATCTGGTCTTTTTCACCAATTCCGGCGCGGAAGCCGTGGAATGCGCGATCAAGACCGCGCGCAAATTCCACGCAGTCAACGGACAGCCGGAACGCTATCGGCTAATCACTTTTGAGGGCGCCTTCCATGGCCGCACGCTGGCGACGATCGCCGCCGGCGGCAACCCAAAATATCTTGACGGCTTCGGACCGCCGGTCGAGGGCTTCGATCAGGTCGCTTTCGGCGATTACGACGCGGTCGAAGCGGCGATCACCCAAGAGACCGCCGGCGTGCTGCTCGAACCCATTCAGGGCGAGGGCGGCCTGCGCGGCTTTTCGCCCGCGTTCCTCGCGCGCCTGCGGGCGCTGTGCGACGCGCGCGGCCTGCTGCTCGTCTTCGACGAGGTGCAATGCGGCGTCGGCCGCACCGGCAAGTTTCTCGCTTGCGAACATGCCGGCGTCGCGCCCGATATCGCGGCGCTCGCCAAGGGGCTCGGCGGCGGCTTTCCGCTCGGCGCCTGTCTCGCGACGCGCGAGGCGGCCAAGGGCATGACGCTTGGCGCGCATGGCTCGACATTCGGCGGCAACCCGCTGGCGACCGCGGTCGGCGGCGCCGTGCTCGACGTCGTGCTCGCGGATGGCTTCCTGGCGCGCGTCGCGCGTCTCGGCGCGCTGCTGCGCCAGCGGCTCGCCGAACTCGAGGACCGCTATCCGTCGCTGATCGAGGAGATTCGCGGCGAAGGGCTGATGTTCGGCCTCAAGACGAAGATTCCCAACGCCGATTTCGCCGCCGCCGCCCGCGCCGAAGGCCTGTTGACGGTGCTCGCCGGAGACAATGTCGTGCGCCTGGTGCCGCCGCTCGTCATCGACGAAAGCGACATCGCCGCGGCGGCGTCGCGCCTCTTCGCGGCATGCGCCAGGCTCGCCGCGCCGGCCGAAAAGCTCGGAGCAGCGTGATGACCGCCCATTCGCTGACGCGGCCGCGCAGCTTTCTCGACCTCTCGGATCATTCCGGCGAAGAGCTGCGCCACATTCTCGATCTCGCCAAATCGCTCAAGGCGCGCCGCGTCAAAGGCGCCGAGCCGACCGAACGGCCGCTCGCCGGCAAATATCTCGGCATGGTGTTCGACAAGCCGTCGACCCGCACGCGCGTCTCCTTCGATATTGCGATGCGCGAACTCGGCGGCGAGACGATCATGCTGACCGGCGCCGAAATGCAATTGGGCCGCGGCGAGACCATCGCCGATACGGCGCGCGTGCTCTCGCGCTTTCTCGACGCGGTGATGGTGCGCATTCTCTCGCATCCCGATCTCATGGAGCTGGCGCGCTACGGCAATCTGCCGGTCATCAACGGGCTGACCAAACAGTCGCATCCCTGCCAGGTGATGGCCGACGTCATGACCTTCGAGGAACATCTCGGTCCGATCGAAGGGCGCACGGTGGCCTGGAGCGGCGACGCCAACAATGTGCTCGCCAGCTGGGTGCATGCGGCCGCCCGCCTGGGCTTTTCCATCAATGTCGCGACGCCGAAAGATTTCGCGCCGTCCGATGATCTCGTCGGCTGGGCGAAGGCCAATGGCGCGAAGATCAATCTGACGCGCGACGCCTATGAAGCGGTCGCCGGCGCCGACGCCGTGATCACCGATTGCTGGGTGTCGATGGGCGACGCCGACGAGGACCAGCGCCGCGCCGCGCTCGCGCCCTATCAGGTCGATGCGAAGCTGATGGGCGCGGCGGCGAAACATGCGCTGTTCATGCATTGCCTGCCGGCGCATCGCGGCGAGGAAGTCGCTGCGGAAGTGATCGACGGGCCGCAGTCGGTCGTCTTCGACGAAGCGGAGAACCGCCTGCACGCCCAGAAGGGGGTGCTGTGCTGGTGTCTCGCGCCGGGGCAGGTCTGATGCCGCAAGGCGGCGACCCGGCCCCGAGCCGGCCGGTTGCGCTTTATTCCCAGGACGATCGGATCTTGCCTTTCGCGGTGGAAGCGCTCGATCTGCGCGGCCGCGTCGCGCGCCTTGGCCCCACGGTCGATTCCATCCTCAATCATTACGCCTATCCGCCGCAGGTCGCGCGCCTGCTCGGCGAGGCGGTGGCGCTTGCCGCGCTTCTCGGCTCGATTCTGGAATCGCACGGACGCTTTCAGCTGCAGACGCGCAGTGACGGCCCCGTCGACATGCTCGTCGTCGATTATGACGCGCCGGGAAAACTGCGCGGCTTCGCCCGTTTCGACGCTGAGCGCGTCGCTCAAATGCGCGACGCCTCGCCGGCGGCGCTGTTCGGACGCGGGCATCTGGCGCTCACCATCGAACGCGAGGAAGACGCCGCGCGCTACCAGGGTGTCGTGCCGCTCGAAGGAGAGAGCCTCTCCGAGGCGGCGCATCTCTATTTCCGGCAGTCGGAGCAGATCCCGTCCTTCGTCAGGCTGGCCGTGGCGGAAAGCGTCACGCCGCAGGGCAGCAGCTGGCGCGCCGGCGGCCTGCTCCTCCAATATCTGCCGCAGCGCGGCGCCCGCGCCCGCGACCTTCCCCCGGGCGACGCGCCGTACGGCGCTGAGGAGGCGCCCGAGGATGACGACGATCACTGGACCGAGGGCCAGGCGCTGGCCGCGACGCTCGAAGACCACGAACTCGTCGATCCGGCGCTGTCGGGCGAACGATTGCTCTATCGCCTGTTCCATGAGCGGGGCGTCAAGGTTTTCGCCGAACGGGCGCTCGAGGAATTCTGCCGCTGTTCGCATGAGCGCATCGACAAGCTCTTGAGAAGCTTCTCGCCGCAGGAGCGGGCCGACATGATCGGCGACGACGGCCGCATCGGCGTCACCTGCGAATTCTGCGGCGCGCAGCGCAGCTTCGATCCCACCGATTTCGATTGACCGGGAGGCGGAAGCAAAGACATGTCCGCTGAATTCCTTTTCCCGCCGCCGCCTTGGCCAAGCGTCGCCATCGCGCATGACGCACGGCGATTTCCCGTGCGGCGGATCTTCTGCATCGCGCTGAATTACGCCGCGCATGCGCGCGAAATGGGAAAAGAGCCGGCGAAGGGCGGAGAGCCGCCGGTGTTTTTCGCCAAGCCCGCCGACGCCGTGGTCGAGAGCGGCGCGACGATTCCCTATCCGTCGCTGACCAGCGATCTGCACCATGAGATCGAACTGGTTGCGGCGCTCTCCCGCGGGGGCGCGGACATTCCCGTGGAGCGGGCGCTCGACTGCGTCTTCGGCTATGCCGCGGGGATCGACCTGACCCGGCGCGACCTCCAAACGGCGGCGCGCAACGCCGGCCGCCCCTGGGACATGTCGAAAGGCTTCGATCATTCCGCGCCGATCGGCGCCATCCGCCCCGTCGCAGAGATCGGCCATCCGGCGCGCGGCCGCATCGCGCTCTCGGTCAATGGCGTGCTTCGACAAGAGGGCGATCTTGGCGATCTCATCTGGAGCGTATCCGAAATCATCGCGGCGCTTTCCCGTAACGTCGCGCTCGCGCCCGGCGATTTGATCTTCACCGGCACGCCATCGGGAGTCGGACCGCTTCTTGCAGGCGACCGCGCGGAAGGCGTGGTCGAGCACGTCGGGTCTGTCTCCGTAAGCATCGGAAAATAGATGAGGTTGCGCCAGACGGGGAAACCCGGCTATTTGCAGGAGCGTGAAACGCCTTCGCGCGAACCATCGCAACCGTCGTTGCGCCTCCCCTGCGCCGCCGGCGCGCGAGGCTGTGGACATGCCGGTCAATCTCGACCCTGAAGACTGGGACGAATTTCGCGCCGAGAGCCATCGCGCGCTCGACATGATGCTCGACCATTTGCGCGACCTGCGCCAGCGCCCGGTCTGGACGGCGCCGAGCGAGGAGGCGCAGGCGCGATTCAAGCGCGAGCTGCCCCAGGAGGGGCGCGCATTTTCCGCCGTGCTCGAGGATTTCGACCGCTACATCAAGCCCTTCGCGACCGGCAACACCCATCCGATGTTCATGGGCTGGGCGCAGGGGGCGGGCACGCCGGCCGGCATGATCGCGGAAATGCTCTCCGCCGGCCTGAATTCGAACTGCGGCGGACGCAACCACATCGCCATCGACGTCGAGCGACAGATCGCCGCCTGGATGGCGCAGGCCTTCGGCTTTCCGGCGGACGCCAGCGGCATTTTCGTCACCGGAACCTCGATCGCCAATTTCCTGTGCCTGCTCGTCGCGCGCGATCAGGCCTATGGCGATAACGACGTGCGGCTCAACGGACTCTGCGCCCAATCCGGTCAGCTCATCGCCTATGCGTCTCGCGAAGCGCATAATTGCGTCCGCCAGGCGATGGAGCTGGCGGGGCTCGGCGCCAGGCATCTGCGCCTCATCCCTTCCGACGAGCGCCGGGCGATGCGCGTGCGCGATCTTCGCCGCGCCATCGCCGCCGACCGGGCGGCGGGCTTCCGGCCCTTTCTGATCGTCGGCACGGCGGGGACGGTCGACACCGGCGCGATCGATCCGCTCGATCGGCTCGCGGACGTGGCGCATAGCGAGGACATGTGGTTCCACGTCGACGGCGCCTTCGGCGCGCTGGCGGCGCTCTCGCCGGCGCTGAAGCCGATGGTCAAGGGGCTGGAGCGCGCCGACAGCGTCGCCTTCGACTTTCATAAGTGGCTGCATGTTCCGTATGACGCGGGCTTCTTTCTGGTGCGCGATCCCGAGGCCCATAAGCGCGCCTTCGCAGCCAACGCCGCCTATCTGACCCGCGCGCCGCGCGGCCTCGCGGCGGGCGATACTTGGCCCTGCGATCTCGGACCCGATCTTTCGCGCGGTTTTCGCGCGCTCAAAACATGGTTCACCATCGAAACCTTCGGCGCGAAGCGGCTCGGCCAATGTATCGAGCAGACCTGCGTTATGGCGAAGCGGCTCGAAGCCTGGATCGCCCGATCGGACGCCTTCGTGCTGCGCGCGCCGGTGACGCTCAATATCGTCTGCTTCGGCGTCAAGGACGATGACGACGGGTCGCTCGCCCGCGAGATAGTCATGGAGCTGCATGAGCGCGGCGAGGCGGCGCCGTCGCTGACCATCCTCGACGGGATTCCGGCGATCCGCGCCGCGATCATCAACCATCGGACCGAAGCGCGCGACATCGACGCCTTTACCGAATTTCTCGATGCGGCGCTCAGGCGCGCCCGCAAGGAGCCGCACGATTTCGGCGCGCTCGTCGAGCCGCATGGGCCGGGCAAGACCCGGCTGTCCGAGGATTGACGCCGCGCCTGTCGTAAGCCTGTTATAATTCGCCAGGCTCTGTTTTCGCGCCTCTCCGTGAGCCAGCTATGATCCCATACCGCCTCGCACAAACGCCGCGCGCCGACATACCCGGGTGTCTTTGGTTCGTGCGGTTCGGCGCGAACGGCGCCGCCGAATCGGGAACGGAAGCGGATTTCAAAACCCTCGGCGCGCCGCGCGAGGGATTCCTGTGGCTGCACATGGATCTCGCCGATGTGCGCACACGGCCGCTGCTCGGGCGGATCGAGGCGCTTCCCGAAGACGCGCGCGATTCGCTGTGCGATCCCGTCGACCACCAGCATCTCGAATATTCGGAAGGAATCGTCAGCGGCGCGCTGCTCGATTACGAGCGCGATCTCGGCGGTCCGACGTCGCGCACCGACTATGTCCGCTTCGCCTCGGGCGCGAGCTTCTTCATCAGCGCGCGGCGCCTGCCGATGGATAGCGTCGAGCAGACTCGCGCCGCCATCGATCACGGCGCTTGCCTGACGTCGCCGATCGATCTCTTCGAACTTCTCACGCATGCGCTGATCGACGGGCTGGCGCGGAAAGCCGCCGAGCTGGCCGCGTCGTTCGATCGCGTCGAAGACCGCATCATCGACCAGCGCGGCCGCCTGGCGCGGCCGGCGCTCAGCGCCGCGCGCCGCGACGCGGTGCGCCTTTCGCGCCAGATCAGCGGCCTGTCGACGACCGTGGCGCGACTGGAAACGATTGAGGAGGAGCTCGGCGAGCAGCGGGACGACGATTTGCGCGAGGCCGCCGCGCGACTCGTCCAACACGCCGGCGCCCTGACCCAGGATGTGACCAGCCTTCAAGAGCGCGCCCGCCTCCTGCAGGATGAACTCAACGCGCTGCTGAGTCTCGAGACCAACGACCGGCTCTATGTGTTGACGTTAACGACGATGCTGCTGCTGCCGGCGACCTTCGTCACCGGCTATTTCGGCATGAACACCAAGAATCTGCTGTTTGCGGAGGACGACAACGGCACGCTCTACGCGACAATTCTTTGCTTGCTGGCCTCGGCGACGGCGCTTTTTCTCATGCGTCGCTGGGGTCTCGCCGGCGCGCCGGAGGGCGAAGACAAGAAGCCGGCCACACGGGAGCGACGCGATCGTCCGGCGGACAGGAGCTATTGACGATAGCGGCGTGAGTTGCGGGGTTTACGGGCGTGCGCGGACGCAGCGTCAGAAATTCGGAGCACGTCAACTGCATGGCTAGGAAAGACTTCGTCGGGTGTTGCGCCTCAAGATCTTGTGCGGAGTGGTCGCGCCTCCCGCCGCGAGCGCGGCTTTCAGTCTGAAGGGACCTCTCCCGCTTCTGCGGCGTCATCAGCCTGTATTTCGTGGAGGGCACGTTTCCCTTCGTGAAAGGTGACGATGCTATCCGGAAGACCGATCAGAAGTAATGGACAAGGGTTTCCTACTCCGCGACGCACGCGGTCTTCAAGCTTTCGCCAATGGGTCGTCGCCTCACCAAATTTGTCCGCCACGAATTTGGTCGTGAACGCCTCGCGGAAAGATAAAGGCGCCCTCGGTCGACTGGTCTGTTTGAGGATTGCAGATCGTTGCTTGCTCGTGGGATCGTAGCCCCATTCCCGCAAGCCATCGAAATCATCTATTAGATGTTCATCTACAAATCTGCGCACCAAACTACGCATATTTTGGTGAAGTGATTTTCCTCTCGTGACGATGACGCCAACGGATATCGCGCCATCTGCGTGTAGGCGCTTGTAGTTTTCAAGATCACGATCATAAAACGGATCTTTGTTATTCCATTCAATTTCCAAAGCAATTCCGAGAGCCATTTTCAAAGGTGCGAACGTGATCTACCTCGTGCGACTGGCTCTCTTTCGGAATCCCATTAATTCGCCTTTCTACGATGAACGTTGTCTTCACCCAACCCTCGGCCACCAGCGCCTTTCGCAAGCGTTGCGTTCCCTTGGCCTCTCCTCCTCCTCCTGCGATGATTTCCTCGATTGGGATAGTTGTTTCGGCGAGAGCTGCCTCCAATTCAACAAGAGCCTCGGAAAAATCTACGCTCAAGATCGCTTGAGCGTGAGAGTGAAACTCTATCTGAAATCCTTTGGAAATAAGCGATTCAAACATTCTTCGAAGTCATTACCCTGTGGGGATTCGGATCATTCGGCTGCGACCAAGCGACGCTCGGATGCCGAATTATGTGCATACGTGTCCCAGTTAGGTTCGTAACCGTCTTCCGCTTGGTTGCCCCATACGGCCCATTTTGATCGCGCGCCGCGCGCAAACATTTCGAGATGCGGACCAGGACTGCAATTCTCGATCAATTTGTATTGTTCATCAGGTTTGCGCGAGTGCTCGCGTTTGCGCGTTCCAATGTAGTTGACCTGCGTTCGTCCCGGCGAAAGCGTTCGCGCATTTTTGCCGCGCACGCCGAAGAGCAGCAACTCGGTTACGTTCCGAAAATAGAATCCGACGCCTCTACCATCAGAGCCGCCATCTTTTCGAAGTTTATGCCAGACGATATTTGACTTGTAATGGAAGCCCCAAGCGCTCAAAACCTGCAGACCTTCCGGAAGCAGAGCGTTGGGGACGCGCCGTGGGATTGACGATTTGGCTTACGGGCAGTCTGGCGATCTCTTCAACGGTCATTGTTCCGTAGCGCGACAAACGCCGATGTTCCGGAGCCATTTTTCCGGTGCGGTTGATAAATCGCCACGGCGGGTCTGCAAGAACGGTGGAAAAACGAGTTGAGCCGGCAAACGCTAGAAGATCCGTGGCGGGTGCATCGCAATGGGACTTGGACATCATAGCATTACCGAGAGAACGTTGCGTGAACGCAGAGTTTCACGACGGAGCAGTTCCGTCAACGCGATAACCACAAGTCGCTGTGACTAACTGCATTGCCAATCGCTTCGTTAACTCCGAAGTTTTTGACAGTCACTGCCGCCGCCCCTAAGTTCCGCGCCAAATCACGGGCCTGTCCAGGAAGAGAAATCCATGCGCGCCGAACCGCTTGCGCTCAAAGCCGACATCGAGCAGTCCATCGGGCTGCTGAGGAGGCATCTTTGACGTCGACACGTCGCAACGGCGCCTCGCCGAACTGAACGTCCGGGCGGAAGACCCCGCGCTCTGGAACGATCCCGAAGCCGCGCAGAAGCTGATGCGCGAGCGCACTCAGCTCGAAGAGCAGATGGGGGGGCTTTCGAGCCTCGCGCGCGAGCTTGACGACGCCCTGACCCTCGTCGAGCTCGGCGAGTCGGAAGGCGACGCGGCGACCGAAAAAGAAGGCGTCGAGGCGCTGAAAGCCATCCTCAAGACGGCCCGCGCCCGCCAGATCGAGGCGCTGTTTTCCGGCGAGGCCGACGGCAATGACACTTTCATCGAGGTTCATTCGGGCGCCGGCGGCACCGAGAGCCAGGATTGGGCGCGCATGCTGTTTCGCATGTACGCCCGCTGGGGCGAGCGGCATAAATTCAAGGTCGAGGTGATCGAGGAGACGCCGGGCGAAGAGGCCGGCATCAAATCGGGCACGATTCTCATCAAGGGCCATAACGCCCATGGCTGGGCGAAGACCGAATCCGGCGTGCATCGCCTGGTGCGCATCTCGCCCTTCGATTCGAACGCGCGCCGCCATACGAGCTTTGCCTCGGTCTGGGTCTATCCGGTGGTCGACGACCGTATCGAAGTCAACATCAATGAGTCGGATTGTCGTATCGACACGTATAGATCGTCAGGCGCCGGCGGCCAGCACGTCAACACCACCGACTCGGCGATCCGCATCACCCATTTGCCGACCGGCATCGTCGTCGCCTGTCAGGCCGAGCGCTCGCAGCACAAGAACCGCGCCACCGCCTGGAACATGCTGCGCGCAAGGCTCTATGAACGCGAGCTGGAAATGCGCGAAGCCGAGGCCAACAAGGTCGCGGCCTCGAAGACCGAGATCGGCTGGGGCCATCAGATCCGCAGCTATGTGCTGCAGCCCTATCAGCTGGTGAAGGATCTGCGCACCGGCTTCACCTCGGGAACGCCATCGGAAGTCCTCGACGGCGAGCTTGACGACTTCATGCAGGCCTCTCTGGCCCAGCGCATTTACGGCGGCGGACCGGAGAAGGTCGAAGACGTGGAGTAAGCGCGTTCACGCCCATTTTTCGATCGCAAGGCCCGGGATGTCGTCGAAAGCCTCGGTGTTGGCCGCGATCAGCGTAAGGCCGAGGTCGAGCGCCTGGGCGGCGATCATCCGGTCGAGCGTGCGGCGGCGCTTCTGGTCGACCTTGCCGAGCAGCGCGCCATAGGCGTCCGCGGCGCCGCGATCGAAGGGCAGCACGTCGATATTCTTGGCGATGAGCGCGACGTTCTCGGCGAGTCGTCCGTCATTTTCGGCGCCGCCCGCGCCGCCCAGCGTCTCCGCGAGGCTGATCGCCGAAATCGCCACATCGCCGATTTCCAGCGCCGAGAGCCGGTCGAGCACGCCGGGCAGGCCGAGCGCCGCGGCGATGACGACATTGGTGTCGAGCAGGTAGCGGGCCATGGCGCTAGCGCGGCTCGAACAGCCGCCTGGGCGGCTTGAACTCGGGACGAGCCATGGCGAGCGGCGGCGGCGCGGCCCTCAGCCGCGCGACGAGTTCGGCCATGTCGAGCCGGAGCGGCGTCACCACGAGACTGCCGCCCTGGCGCCGCACGACCACCTCGGCGCCCTCGTCGAAGGCGATGCCGCGCGGCAGTCTGACCGCGAGACTGTTGCCGGACTTGAAAATACGAGTCGCGCTCATGACAGCAGCGTGACAGCCGTTTACCGGCGTGTCAATCTATGTATATATTTGTCAGGGGATAGATTTGGCGCGTTTATCCGTGCGAACGCTTTAGATTGAAAACCGTTTTGTACGCAGGCCGATGTTTTGAGGCTAGCGTCGCCCTTGAGAAGAGGCGCGGTCGACTTGATCCTCGGTTCCGGCGCATGCTATTTGCGGCAGCCCATGGCTGCGGAGAGGTGGCTGAGTGGTTGAAAGCACCGCACTCGAAATGCGGCATACGGGCAACCGTATCGGGGGTTCAAATCCCTCCCTCTCCGCCATCGTTTCAAATTAAGTTATTGAATTTCCGCCGTCTCTCGAAAACGCTGGTCTTCTTCCCCGCGAGGCTCCTCGCGGCGACCGGCGGCGACGGCGGTCGAAACGTCAATCACGGACTGGCAGGGCGGAGCGGCGTCGGGAACAAGAACGAGCTTCCGGCATGCGAACGGCTTTTGAGCCATGCGCCGATGCCTCCGCCGATCCCCGCGGCAGGCATGAGGAGCATTGCGGGATCGTCCCCACCGAGGAAGCCTTGCCTGTTCTCCTGCTGCGGCTGCAGCTGCGAAAATTCTTCCTTCGCGCACAGCGCCGGGCTCGTGGCGCAATATTGCGCAAATATCTGGGAGTTCGGCGCGAAGCCGGCTGCCGGCGAGCAGTTTGAAGCGGTGATGACCGCCGATTTTCCGGCGGAAAGATCACAGACCCGGCCGTCCTTGGTGCGGACCCGCACGACGCCCTCCAGCACATTGAGGATCGTTCGCTGTGGTTCGGCGCGGCCTTCATAGATCGTGCCGCGGACGCCGATGGTCGCGACGCCCGTCTTGACCTCATAGGCGCGCTTGTCGAAATGGCCTGTCGTGAAACGGAAGGCGCCCTTCAACACGTTGATTGTCGCCTTGCCATAATTGGAATCCCCCGCCGCCACGAACTTATCCAGCTTGACCGTAGAGTTCGGCCCGATCGATAAATTCGAGCTGTCGGTCAAGACAAGCTTGGCGACGCTGTCCTGAGACGTTTTCACGATTTCGTCCCGGACGACGTTCTCGCCGACGTTGATCAAAACCGTGCGCGTCGGCAGGACGCCAGTCACTTCGTTCCGGACAAAAGAAGCGACGCCGATATTTTCGTAAGCGCGAACGTCGTCGGCGACGAACACGCCCGCCGCTGTAAGGACCAAAAATCCAGCGCGGTGACGGTGAATCGCGTGCCTCATTTGTCGCCACCTTCGCTGATCTCGATGTTCAATCGAAACGTCCGATGAGGGACAGCTAGCTTTTCTCAGAGGCTGGCGTTTTACATCCGCCAAAAAAGCGATTTTCGCCGTGCAACTCCAATTTTTTCATTTTACGACATTTTCCAGAATTGGCATATTGAATGAAGGAGCGGAACATACCGCCGCCGGCGCAGCGCATCCGCCAGAACGGTCCGCGCTTCGGATTGCGCCATTGCCTTCCCCTGCCGCGACGGGCGCAGGCGCGCCGGCGTTTGCCCTTTCCAGATGGGCTCCTAACTAAACTGCGATTGCCGCTTTCCGCCCTCGCCAGCGGCGGGGGACTCTGTGCCGCTTCCCTGCCGCCGGGATCAGGATCGCGGGTTTCTCGGCAATGGAGGCGTATGCGGAATTACGAAAGCGACATTGGGAGGCCGCCGATCGCCATCTCGCAACGATGGAGAGGATGTCATGGCCGACCCCCCGACTCGCCGCGGAATCCAGGGATCGTTTATAGCTCTCGTCGCCGGAGTCGGCCTTCTCACGCTGGGAACCTGGATCGGACCGACCTGGGAAGGCATCGTGTTTGACGCCATTGGCATGGCGTCGCTGGTCGCGCTGCTTTGGCTCTTTTAGCCGCAGCAGCGCGCCTTTTCGAGGACGATGACATGTTGAAACGGATTTTGGCCTCCATGGTCTTCGCCGCCGGCGCTGCATGTTCCGCTGCGGCCGTCGCGCAAACAGCGCCAGCCGCGCCGGACTGCGCCGCCCGGGCGACCGAAAAAAAGCTGCATGGCTCGGCGCTGAACAGCTTTATGAAGAAGTGCGAAAGGGACGCCGCCGCCGCGTCCTGCGCTGCCGCCGCGGTCGAGAAGAAACTGGCCGGCGCCGCCAAGGCGAGCTTCACCAAGAAATGCGTCAAGGACGCGACGACGAAGCCGGGCGCTCAATAATCGGCTGCGTGGGAGCTAAACCCGCCGCGCCGCCATCAAAATAAACGGCGCCTCATAGAATGACGGCGCCGTTTAGAACTGTCGGCGGCGCCCGGCATGATCACTGCCGTCGGCGTTCGCTTTTGAGCCGGTTCCATAGGTCGATGACGCGCGGCTTCGCCCAGTCGAAGAGCGCTTTCGCGCCTTTGAACGCCAGGCAACTCAAAGCCTTCACCAATTCGACCATTCGGTCGAACCATGGCAGGAACGCGCTGTCCGGCGGGAATTTCGCACGGGTCCAGGCGACCCAGTCGCTGACGATCTGCGACGCCGCGCGCCACAATACGCCCCATGGATCTTCGACCGGCGCATGCTTCGCCGCCTCGCGAAAACGAGCGAATTCGTCGGCAATCTCGGCGCGCTTTCGGCGCTCTTCGTCGAGCCGGCTCGAAAGTTCAGCCACATGCGCGGCTTCCTGCTCCGCGCGATGCTCGCTCGCCTCGGCCTTCTTTTCGCTCTGCTGCGCGTCCAGCTCATCGGCGGCGATCTCTCGAACCGACTCGTCGACCTGCAGCGCCATGGACTCGTATTTGGTAAGCAGGTTGTCGCGCTGCTCGGTCACATCGCGCAGGAGGGCGAGCAACTCTTCTCGGCTGAGTTTTTCGCGCTCGACGTCCGAGGGGACCGCTTGGATTGGACTGCTCGCCAAATTCGCCTCCCGATGACCTTTTCTGAGCCGCTGTGCCTTACCTTGAGAGCAAGGCCAATCTGGGGCCGGGCGCCCCTACCGCATGAGCGCGGCGACGCCCGGCAGAGTCTTGCCTTCGAGCCATTCGAGAAAGGCGCCGCCGGCCGTCGACACATAGGTAAATTCCTGGGCGACATGCGCCTGATTGAGCGCCGCCACCGTGTCGCCGCCGCCGGCGACCGACAGTAGCCTGCCCTCAACGGTCAGTCGCGCCGCCGTCTGCGCAACGGCGTTGGTGCCTTCGTCGAAGGGCGGCAGTTCGAAGGCGCCGAACGGGCCGTTCCACACCAGCGTCTTGCATTTGGCGAGAAGCGATTCGACATGGGCGATCGACTTCGGCCCGACATCGAGGATCATCTCGCTCTCGCCGACATGATCGACCGAGACGATATGCGAGGGCGCATGCGCCTCGAATTTCTGCGCGACCGTGGCGTCGATCGGCAGCACGATTTCGCAGCCGGCCTTTGCCGCCTTCGCCAGAATCTCCCGCGCGGCGCCGGCGAGATCATGTTCGCACAGCGACTTGCCGACGGCCTTGCCTTGCGCCGCCAGGAAAGTGTTGGCCATGCCGCCGCCGATGACGAGATAGTCGACCTTCTCGACGAGATTGCCGAGGAGTTCGAGCTTGGTTGAAACTTTCGCGCCGCCGACGATCGCCATCACCGGGCGCTCTGGACTGGCGAGCGCCGACTCAAGCGCTTCGAGCTCCGCCTGCATGGCGCGGCCGGCGAAAGCGGGCAATCGGCGCGCGATACCCTCGGTCGAGGCGTGGGCGCGATGCGCCGCCGAGAAGGCGTCGCTGACGAAAATGTCGCCATTCTTCGCTAGCGCCTCGACGAAATCGGCGGCGTTCTTTTCCTCGCCCTTGTGGAAGCGGGTGTTCTCGAGCAAAGCGACGTCGCCGTCGTTGAGCGCATCGACGATTCGCGCCGCGTCATCTCCCACGCAGTCGTCGGCGAAGGCGATTTTGCGCTTCAAATGGTGCTCAAGCGCCGGGACGAGCTGACGCAGCGAATCCTCATCGATGCGTTGGCCCTTCGGCCGGCCGAAATGCGAAAGCAGAACGACCCTGCCGCCTTTTTCTGCGATCTCACTGATTGTCGGCAGCGCGCGCTCGATGCGCGTCGCGTCGGTGACGCGGCCGTCCTCCATCGGCACGTTGAGATCGACGCGCAGCAGGACTCTTTTGCCCTTGACGTCGGCTTCATCGAGAGTGCGGAAGGCGGCCATGAAACATCCCGATCGCGACTCGAAAAAAGCGACGCGGACCTTCAGGTCCGCGCCGGCATTTTGGCGTGAAGCTTACAGAAGCTTCCCGATCACGCTCGCCACGTCGGTCATGCGGCCCGAAAAGCCCCATTCATTGTCGTACCAGGACAGGATCGACACGAGATTGCCGTCCATGACCTTGGTCTGATCGAGATGGAAGCAGGACGACAGCGGCGTGTGGTTGAAGTCGATCGACACGAGCTTCTCGCTGGTATAGCCGAGCACGCCCTTGAGCGGACCGTCGGCGGCGGCCTTGATCGCGGCGTGGACCTCGTCCTTGGTCGTCGCCCGCTTGGCCAGGAACTTCAGATCGACCGCCGAGACGTTGGGCGTCGGCACGCGGATGGCGTAGCCGTCGAGCCTGCCGTTGAGTTCGGGCAGCACGAGTCCGACGGCCTTCGCCGCGCCGGTCGAGGTCGGGATCATCGACAGCGCCGCCGCGCGGGCGCGATAGAGATCCTTGTGCATCGTATCGAGCGTCGGCTGATCGCCGGTATAGGCGTGGATCGTGGTCATGATCCCCTTGTCGATGCCGATCGCCTCATGCAGCACCTTGGCGACCGGCGCGAGGCAGTTGGTCGTGCAGGAGGCGTTGGAAATGACGAGATGGTCCTTGGTGATCTTGTCGTGATTGACGCCATAGACGACGGTGATGTCGGCGCCGTCGGCGGGCGCCGAGACCAGCACGCGCTTCGCGCCGGCGTCGAGCAGCAGCTTGGCCTTGTCGCGCGCGGTGAAGAGGCCGGTGCATTCCAGCGCGATGTCGATCTTGAGGTCCTTGTAGGGAAGCTCCGCCGGATTCTTGATGGCGGTCACCTGGATCGGGCCGCGGCCGACGTCGATCGTGTCGCCGGCGACTTTCACCTCATGCGGAAAGCGGCCGTGAACGGAATCATATCGCAACAGATGGGCATTGGTCTCGACCGGGCCGAGATCGTTGATGGCGACGACTTCGAGGTCCGTGCGCCCGGTCTCGACGATGTAGCGCAGGATATTGCGGCCAATGCGCCCGAAGCCGTTGATCGCCACTCTCACCGTCATTTCACGACTCTCCTTGCGCCGCGGCAAACCCGCGCGGCTCTCGCCCTTCGCGCCTCACCCTTCGCGCCTCACCCTTCGCGCCCTGGGGCGTCGAAGGCCGAGGTTTGATAGCACCTCGCGCCCCCCTGTCAACGCGCCGAGGCCGCGCCATGGCGAGCGGTTTCGAATTGCCTGAATCATGTTAGGAACACAGCTGGCAGGCGAATCGCTCGGCGGGGTTCGCCGCGCTCGAAAGCCTTGCGACTCCGGCGACCGGCGATGAATCATTCAGATAAGAGCGACGACGAAAACGCCAAGAGGTTAACGGCCGACATCGCCGAACTGCAGACGGCGCTCGCGCAATTGGAGCGCATCGTCGCCGGCAGGCTCGAAGACGAGGCGTCCAACGCCGAACTTCAAGAAGAACTCGCCATCATGCAGGACGACCGTTCGCGACTCGCGCTCGATCTCGACGCCGCGCTGGCGCGGCAGAACGCTCTGGAGAAGAGCCGCGACGAAGCGTTGCGGCGGCTTGAGGCCGCGAGCGAAGGCGTCGCCGCCGCGCTCGGCGCGGCGGTCGCGGCGCCGGTCCGGGAGGGCTGACATGGGCTCTGTCGTCCTCTCCATCGCCGGCCGCACCTATCGCATGTCCTGCGAGGACGGCGAGGAGCAGCGCATCGAAGCGCTCGCCCATTATCTCGAGGGCAAAATCGAGTCGATGCGCGAGAATTTCGGCGAGATCGGCGAGCAGCGCATCATCGTGATGGCGGCGCTCGCCATCGCCGACGAGGCGACCGACGCACGCGCCAAAGCGGGGGCCGTGGAAGCCGAGTTCGCCGCCTTGCGCGCCGAACGCGACGCCGCCCGCGAGGCGAATGACGCGCTATCGGCGCGCGCGTCCGAAGCGCTCAAGGACGCGGCGCGGCGGCTCGCGAAGCTCAACGGCGACTTGGCGAAGGCAGCCGCGCCGGCGGACGACATTCTTTAGAAGTCCGCTTCAGAACTCTTTGAGCTACTTCGCCGCCCAGTCCAAAATGCTCGGGTCGGTCTTGGCTTTTTCGAGATTGTCCGCCTGTTCGGACAATTGATAATTGCGATGTTGCGCCGTCATCGCTTCGGCGCCGTCCTTCAGGATCGCGATTTTCATCTGCTCGGTGGCGAGACGATTGAGCTCATTGATCCATTGATTGAGATGGAGCATCAGCTTACGTTTGCGATCGGTCTGAATCTCATGCGACGAATCATTGTTGTCGGACAGCGCCAGCTCTTCCTGGGTCTGCGCGATCATCTCGTCGATCTTCTTGAGGTTTTCTTCCGCGGCGGCGGCCTGATCGGTCGCGCCGGCCTTCGCCTTTTCGAGCGCCGCTTCGGCTTCAGTGCGCGCCTTCTTGAGATTGTCGAGGCCGTTCTGCAGCCATTTCGACTGAAGCTTCAGAAGCGAGTCGCGCGGAACGCCGCTGATGCTCAACGAATTCGGAATGGGGAAATATTGGCCAAGCTGCGCGGCCGCGGCCGGCGAGGCGAAACTTGCGCCAAGCCAGGTCGTGGAGGCGAGCAGTCCAAGAAAGGCCAACGTCCTGTGGACGCAGGCCGTTTTGCGACGAACGCTCATGATTTCTCTCCCCAAATGCGGCGCTTTTTTTTGCGCTTTGTCTTGCCCAAACTGGGCTAACGATTGAATTCTGGCAAGTGCCGAAGCGCTGCGCCGGCAGGATAAGGCGCGTGCAACGCTTGACTGTCGGCGCGTTTTCGCGCGAGCCTGCGCACGCCGGGGGAGCCCTGCCCGGCGGCGCGCGCGAAGACCGCCGCCAAGGGGCTGAGAGGCCGCAGGCGCGTCGAGAGGCGCGGGCGCGGCGACCCTTTGAACCTGATCCAGTTGAGACTGGCGGAGGGATGGTGTCGGCAAGATTTGTAGAAGGCCGCGGTTCATGCGCGCGCGCGTGATCGGCGCCGGCGTCGCCGGCCTTTGCGCGGCCG
>JAKFXD010000058.1 GCA_021731565.1 Methylocystis sp.
GTTCTCGACCGCCTGAAGCACGACGGCTTCATCGAGGAAGTCCAGGGCTCGGGCGCGCGCGCCAATTATCAACTCGCCGAGCGCTTTCTGAACATCTGGTATCTGATGCGCCACGGCACGCGCCAGACGCGACAAAAGTTACGTTGGCTGACCAAATTGCTCGCGAGACTCTTCAGCGAGACCGATCTCGAACGCATGGCGCGCGACGGGGAACTCATGGCGGGCGTTTGGCGCGCCGATTGGTGCGATGCCGTGCGGGAGGCGCATGCCGAAGTCATAGGGGCCAGGGAGGAGCGGGGACTGGATTCTGACGATCTTACACAGGAAGTATCTTCGAAGGAGTTCCGTTCGGACGGTCCTATGCGCGAACCCGCGGCAGAGCAGCTGATGAAAGCGCTCGACTGTTTTATGGGCTGCGACTTTAATGAAGCGCTCCTTTTGCTTGACGATTGGATCACGGGTTTTGGGGCGTCGTCGAACCCCGCCCTGCAAACGATGATTGGCCGCGCGCTGTCCATTAGGGGTATCACCCTTGTGAAATTGGGCCGTCTGGACGAAGCGCGTCTCGTCCACGACGATTTGATCGCACGCTTTGGGGTGGCGGCTCCGGAGCTGCAAAGTGCGGTCGCGTACTATCTATTTGGCCAGGGCGCAGTGCTTTTGGAGGTGGGCTACGCCGAGAATGGGATTGCCATCTATAATGACTTGATCGCGCGCTTCGGAGCTTCGGAGGCTGACGAACTGCAAGATGTGATTGCGCGCGTGCTTTTTGGCAAGGGCGTTGCACTTGGGAAGTTGGGCCGCTCGGAGGAAGCACTTTCCGTCTATGACGATCTGGTTTCACGCTTTCGAGCGTCGGAGGCTGGGGCGCTGAAAGAGTTGGTCTCGCGGTCGCTATTCAACAAGGGTGCCGTGCTTAGGGAATTGGACCGCGCCCAGGAAGCGCTTGCCGTTTATGACGATCTGATTTCACGCTTCGGCGCGTCGGAGTCTCCGGCGCCGCACGAAACAGTCGCGGACGCGCTGCGAAATAAGAATTTCACACTTGGGCGGTCGGGCCGCGCTGAGGAAGAGCTTATCGTTTTGGAAAGCTCACTCTGGCGCTGTGGGATGCCAAAGCATCCAGCGCTTGGGGAGCTGTTCGCGCGAACCTTCATTGAAAAGGGTCGCCTGCTAGCGGATTACTTCGGTCGCCACGCAGAAGCCGAGGTGACTTATCGGCAAGGCATCGTGCTCGCGCCCGCCGATGACATTTTGCACGCCAATCTGGCGTGGTTGCTGCTTGAGACAGGCCGCGCCAAGGAAGCCGAGCCTTTGATCGCCGAACTATCGACGCTGGCTCCGGAAGGCCGCGCGCTCCTCGACGCGGGCCGCGAGATCGCGGCCGACAATTTCGGCTCCGGTGTCGCGCATCTCAGCAAGGCGCTGGATATGCAGCTCGAAGCGGACGGGTCGCCGTTCTTCGAAGATTTGTTGCGACTCCTGCGTCTCGCGGCGGCGCGCGGATTTGGCGAGCGGCTGCTGGAATGGTTCAAGGAGAGCGGCAATGCCGATCGCTACGCCCCCGTCTATGGCGCCCTGGTCGCCAAGGTGCGGGGCGAACAATATTTGCGCGATCTCAATCCGGAGGTGCGCAGATTCGCCGAGAAGTTTTACGACTTCCTGTCGCGGCCAAAAAAAGAAGAGCCGCCCGCGAAAAAGCCTCGCCGTTCGACGCGGAGTCGACGCTAAACCGCCGCCCCGCGCGAAACAATCGCGGGCGGGCGGCGTTTAGCTCCTGACATTGATCTTCGCCTGCATGGCGAAGATTGAGCAGAGGGAGCGACAGATGCGCGCCAGGAAAACCGCCGCCGACGAAACGATTCGCGGACCGCGCGTTGAGCGCGCGATCGATGCCGCCACCTCCGTGCTCGGCTTCGATGACGCGCCATCGGCGCGGGAATTGCGCGATCCGCGCGAGCTCTACCCCAAGCCGCCCTTTGAGAAGCAGACGCAGCCCTGGCCGGGTCTCGCCGCCCTCATGACGCCGCGCCCCGATCACGGCGAGCAATCCTATCGCGGCTCGGGGCGTCTGCTTGGCCGCAAGGCGCTGATCACCGGCGGCGACAGCGGCATCGGCCGCGCCGCGGCGATCGCCTTCGCGCGCGAGGGCGCCGATGTCGCGATCAACTATCTCCCCGAGGAAGAAGCGGACGCGCGGGAGGTCATGGACCTGATGGGCGAGGCCGAGGTCAATGCGGTGGCGCTTCCCGGCGACATTCGCGACGAAGGTTTTTGCCGCAAGCTTGTCGATGACGCGGCGCGCGATCTCGGCGGCCTGGACATTCTCGTCAACAACGCCGCGCGTCAGCATGCGCACAAATCAATCCTCGACATCACCACCGAGGATCTCGACTGGACGTTTCGCACCAATCTTTACGCGCTGTTCTGGATCACCAAAGCGGCACTGCCGCATCTGCGGCCGGGATCGTCGATCATCAATACAAGTTCGATCGTCGCCTTCGATCCCGCTCAGCATCTTCTCGATTATTCGGCGACCAAGGCCGCCATTCTCAATTTCAGCAAATGTCTGGCGAAGCAGCTCGCCGAGCGCGGCATAAGGGTCAACGCCGTGGCGCCCGGCCCGTTCTGGACGGCGCTGCAGCCGAGCGGCGGACAGTTTCCCGATCACCTTGCCGAATTCGGCGCCGACACGCCGCTCGGCCGCCCGGGACAGCCAGCGGAGATCGCGCCGCTTTACGTGCTGCTCGCGTCGAACGAAGCGAGCTTTACGACGGGACAGGTGTTCGGCGCGACGGGCGGCGAGGTTGGGCCGTGACAAATTAGGTCTTGATGGCCCAAATAACAGGTCGACGCAGCTTTCTGTATTGGCGGCTCACGCCGGCTCGGCGGCGGCTGCCTTCAAAGCGAGAGTGGCCCCTCACTTGCCGGCGCCGCGCGGCCTCCGTATGAAGATGCGCCCCGCCCTAGCTACGCGAGATTCGCCTCATGTCCGACCTCACGTCGACGAGAAGATGGAAGCGCGTGATCGTCAAGTTGTCCGGCGAGGCGCTGCAGGGCGGCGCGCCGCATGGGCTCGACGCCGTTACGCTGGCCCGCATCGCCGCCGATCTCGCGGCCGCCGCGGCGGCGGGGCATGAGATCGCCGTCGTCGTCGGCGGCGGCAATTTCTTTCGCGGCATCAAGGGCGCCGACACCGGCATCGAGCGCGCCCGCGCCGATTCGATCGGCATGCTGGCCACCGTGATGAACGGCCTGGCGCTCGAACAGGCGGTCGAAGGGCAGGGGCGTCAGGCGCGCTGCCTCTCCGCCGTGCCGATGCCGTCGGTCTGCGAATCCTTTTCGCGCCGGGCGGCGCTGCATCATCTCGCCAAGGGCCGCGTCGTGATCGCGGCCGGGGGCACCGGCAATCCGTTCTTCACCACCGACACCGGGGCGGTGCTGCGCGCCGCCGAACTTTCCGCCGACGCGGTGCTCAAGGCCACCCAGGTCGACGGGGTCTATACCGCCGACCCGAAGCGCGATCCGACTGCACAGCGTTACGAGCGCTTGAGCCATGACGAGGCGATCGGCAAAAATCTCGCGGTGATGGACACCGCGGCCTTCGCGCTCGCACGCGAGAACAGGATTCCGATTCTGGTCTTTTCGATCGCCGAAGCGGGCGCCATCGACGCGGCGCTGTCGGGCAGGGGGCGCGCCACGCTGGTCGCGCCGTAAGACATTTTCGCGCGCGAGCGGAAATCGTGCCATAAATCCCGGCGCCGCAGAGCCCGACTGGCGAAGCCGGCGGCGTGCGCGGCTTTCGCCACGCCAAATTCGAAAGCATAAGAGGCCGAGTCGCGGTGACGACGGCGGCGATTATCAAGACAGGTTAAGCACTATGGCGGAAACATTTGACCTCGCGGAATTGAAGCGCCGCATGCAGGGCGCGCTCGCGACGCTCAAGCACGAATTCGGCGGGCTGCGCACCGGACGCGCGTCGGCGAGCCTGCTCGATCCGGTACATGTCGACGCTTACGGGCAGGTGTCGCCGCTCAATCAGGTGGCCACGGTGAGCGTGCCCGAGCCGCGCCTCCTCTCAGTGCAGGTGTGGGACAAGGCCCTGGTCATCGCCGTCGACAAGGCGATTCGCGAGGCGAACCTCGGCCTCCAGCCGACGGTCGAGGGGCAGACCCTGCGCATCCGCATGCCGGAGCTCAACGAGCAGCGCCGCAAGGAACTCGTCAAGGTGGCGCATAAATACGCCGAGGAGGCGCGGGTCGTGGTGCGCCACGTGCGCCGCGACGGTCTCGACATCTTGAAGAAGTTGCTCAAGGATCACGCGATTCCCGAGGATGACGAGAAGCGCCACGAGCAGGAAGTGCAAAAGGCGACGGACGAGACGGTGAAGGAGATCGACGCCGCGCTCGCCGCCAAGGAAAAGGAAATCATGCAAGTATAGGGCGCGGCTCGCGAAAAGGCGGAATCCGGTTTTTCGCATAAGGCGCGCGCTAAGCTTTTGGAATCGATCACGTCGTCTGCATCTGGGCGATTCCGCCCAAATGCAGCGTGATCCAGGACCCTGCGGCGTTGCGTGGCGCAGGCCCGATGGCCATTTGGAACCCGAGCATGACGGACAGCGACATATTGGAGGCGGAGAGGAACGCGCGGCACGCCTGCGCGGCGCCGCGTCATATCGCGCTGATCATGGACGGCAACGGCCGCTGGGCGGCGCAGCGCGGCCTGCCGCGATTCGAGGGACACCGGCGCGGCGTCGAGGCTCTGCGCCGCGCGGTGCGGGCGGCGATCAAGCTCGATATCCGCTATCTGACGGTCTATTCCTTTTCGGCGGAAAACTGGTCGCGTCCGCGCGAGGAGGTGGAAAGCCTGCTCTCGCTGCTGCATCGCTTCATCCGCAACGATCTCGCCGAATTGCACGCCAGCAATGTGCGCGTGCGCGTCATCGGCGCGCGCGCCGACCTTGCGCCCGACATTTCCGATCTGCTGCGCGAGGCCGAGCAGATGACGCTGGAGAACACCGGGCTCACGCTGGTGGTCGCTTTCAACTATGGCTCGCGGCAGGAGATCGCGGCGGCCGCGCGCGCCCTCGCCGAAATGGTGGCGCAGGGCCGGCTGGCGCCCGAGGAGATCGACGCCGACGCCATCGCGCGGCGGCTCGACACCGCCGACATTCCCGATCCGGACCTGATCATCCGCACCTCCGGCGAGCAGCGGCTGTCGAATTTTCTGCTGTGGCAGGCGGCTTACAGCGAATTCGTCTTCCTGCCGATTCTCTGGCCGGATTTCGACGAAGCGGCATTTGCCGCCGCGATCGCCGAATACGCCCATCGCGACCGGCGGTTCGGCGGGCTTGAGGCCGCGGCGCGCAGCGCCAAGACCGCTTCATGACGGCGGATCGCAGGGAGCGAACCCTCAGCCGCCATGCCAAGGCGCCGGCGCTGAGCGCGTCCGCTGGCGGCTTCGCCGATCTCGGACCGCGCGTCGCCTCCGCCGTGGCGATGGTCGTCGCGGCGCTCGTAACGCTCTATCTCGGCGGCGACGCCTTCGCGCTCTTCTGGCTCGCCGCCGCTTTCGCCGTCAGCTGGGAGTGGCAGAACCTCGTCGGCGGCGAGAGCCGCGCGGCGCGAATCGCGATCGGCGGGGCGGCGGTCGCCGCCGCCACGGCCTTCGGACGCGTCGCCATGCCCGGCGCCGCGGCTCTGGCGATCGCGCTCCTTGCCCTGGCGGGCGGCGCCCTCGCGGGGCCCGAGCGGCGGATCTGGGCGGCGACCGGCGTCGTCTACGCCGGCGCGCCCGCCTTCGCCGTTTGCGTTTTGCGCGAATCGCCCGACGTCGGCGCGCTCGCCGTCGCCTTCCTGTTCGCCATTGTCTGGGGCACCGATATTTTTGCCTATTTCGGCGGCAGGCTGATCGGCGGGCCGAAGCTCTGGCCGCGCGTATCGGCGGGAAAGACCTGGTCCGGCACGATCACCGGCGTCGTCTCCGGCGCTTTGCTTGGCCTTTGCGCGGTCTATTTCGGCGGTGGTCCGCAACTTGCGTCCTGGCCAGTCTTCATGCTGGGCCTCGCCGCCGCCGCTTTTTCCCAAATCGGCGATCTTTTCGAATCCTCGGTCAAGCGCCGCTTCGGCGTCAAGGACTCGAGCCGGCTCATCCCGGGCCATGGCGGGATGATGGATCGGCTCGACGGCTTCATCTTCGCCAGCGTTTTCGCGGCGACGGTGGGCCTGCTGCGCGGCGCGCCTTCGGTGGCCGCGGGTCTCTTCTTCTGGTAAGGCGGAGCGAATGGCGTCAGGAAATGGACATATCCAGGGGCGCGATTCGGCGCAGGCGCAGGCGCGCACGCCCAGGCCGCGGCGCATCGTTCTCCTCGGCGCGACCGGTTCGATCGGCCGTTCGACGGTCGATCTGCTCGAGCGCGATCCCGAAAGATTCTCGGTTTCGGCGGTGGCGGGCGGACGCGACGCGGAGGCGCTGGCGCGCGTCGCCCGCGCGGTCGGGGCCGAATTCGCCGCGATTCGTGACGAGAGCGCCTATGACGCGCTCAAGGCGGCGCTCGCCGGGACCAATATTCAGGCCGCCGCCGGACGCGAGGCGGTCATCGAGGCCGCGCTGCGCGACGCCGATCTCGTCGTCTCCGCCATCGTCGGCGCGGCCGGCGTGGAGCCGACCTACGCCGCGCTCGCCGCGGGCCGCGACGTGGCGCTCGCCAACAAGGAATGCCTGGTCTGCGCCGGCGTTCCGTTCATGCGCGCCGCCGCGGCGGCGGGGGTGCGGCTGCTCCCCATGGACAGCGAGCACAACGCCATTTTCCAGGCGCTCGGCGGCGAGGACCCCTCCCGCATCGAGCGCATGATCATCACCGCCTCGGGCGGCCCGTTCCGGACTTGGAGCAGGGAGCGCATCTCCGAGGCGAGCGTCGAAGAGGCGCTCAATCACCCGAATTGGGCGATGGGTCCGAAAATCACCGTCGATTCGGCCGGCATGATGAACAAGGGGCTCGAACTGATCGAAGCCCATCATCTTTTCGGCGTTCCGGCCGAAAAGCTTGACGTCGTGGTTCATCCGCAGTCGATCGTCCATGGCCTCGTCTCCTTTTCCGACGGCTCGGTGACGGCGGGGATGGCCGCGCCGGACATGCGCACGCCGATCGCGCATTGTCTTGGCTACCCCGACCGGCTGGCGACGCCGACGCCGCGCCTGGATCTGGCGAAAATCGCCACGCTGACCTTCGAAGCGCCTGATTTCGAACGCTTTCCGGCGCTGAGACTGGCGCTCGACGCCTTGCGCGCCGGCGGCGGCCTGCCGACCGTGCTCAACGCCGCCAATGAAATCGCCGTGGAGGCGTTCCTCGACCGGCGCATTTCCTTCGACGGGATTTCCCGCCATGTGGCCGAGGCCTGCGAGGCCGCCCTGCGCGACGGAACCGCAAATGCGCCGGAAAGCGTTGAGGACGCCCTGACCGTGGACCATATTGTCAGAGAAAGATCGCGATCGGCCTTGGCCGGACATGCCGCATCGGGCATGGTGACGTTGCAATGATCATGGCGTGCGCCGCCGGCGGGCTGGGCGCAAGCGAGACCGGCGAGACAGCGCTTTGCTAAACATCCTGACCACCTTCGCCTTCTATCTGATCCCCTTCGTGCTCGTCCTGACGCTGGTCGTGTTCGTGCATGAGTTCGGGCACTTTATCGTCGGCCGCTGGTGCGGCGTGAAGGTCGACGCCTTCTCGATCGGTTTCGGACCGGAGCTGTGGTCGCGGGTGGACCGTCACGGCACGCGCTGGCGCATCGCGGGCATTCCGCTCGGCGGCTATGTCACCTTCCATGGCGACGCCAACGCCGCGAGCGCGCCGGACCCAGAGGCCGTGCGCGCGATGCCGGCGGCCGAGCGCAAAGTGACCTTCGCCGCGCAGGTGGTTTGGAAGCGCGCCGCCATCGTCTTCGCCGGGCCTTTCGCCAATTTCGTGCTGGCGATCGCGATTTTCGCGATTCTCTTCGGCGTTTACGGGCGCACGGTCTATGCGCCGCGGGTGGGTACGCTGACCCCCGGCGGCGCCGGGGCGGCGGCGGGGTTCATGCCCGGCGATCTGGTGCTCAGCGTCGACGGCGCGCCGATCGATTCATTTTCGAAGCTGCAGGAAATCGTTTCGGGCTCGGCCGACAAGTCGCTCGTCTTCGTCATTCAGCGCGGCGATCAGGAGCTGACCCTGCCCGCCGTTCCGGCGCTGAGGGAAGTCGAAAGCGCGATCGGCAAGGTTCGCATCGGCATGCTCGGCATCCAGGCTTCGAAAGCCGCCGCCGACATCCGTCGCGAGAGTTACGGTCCCGCCGAAGCGCTGGCCATGGGCGTGCAGGAAACCTGGACGGTCGTGCGCCGCACCGGCAGCTACATCGGCGGTCTCGTCACCGGACGGGAAAGCGCCGATCAACTGTCGGGGCCGATCGGCATTGCGCAAGTCTCGGGGCAGATGGCTCAGGCGGCCTCCAAGGTCGGCATGGCGCCGCTGTTGAGCCTCATCGCGATTCTTTCGGTTTCGATCGGCCTGCTCAATCTGATGCCCGTGCCGCTGCTTGACGGCGGTCACTTGCTGTTCTTCGCGATCGAGGCGGCGCGCGGCCGCGCGCTGAACGAGCGTGCGCAGGAAGTCGCCTTTCGCGTCGGTCTTGCGATGGTCGGGGCGCTGATGATTTTTTCGACCTACAACGACATCGCGCGTCTTATCCACAAGCTCGCCGGCTCCGGCTCTTGACGCCAGGCGGTCGCCACTGACGCGGCGTCCCGGCGCCGTGGAAGCGTGCGATTGGGGACGCAATTTCGACATGATCGCGTTCGGGCCGTCACGTCTTAACCATGCGCTGACCATGAATCGTGGCTTTAACGTCACGCCTTCGACAAATTGCGGAAACAACATTTATTCTGCGTTTGCAGGGTTGCGCAAACCCTGTAGAAGGAATCGCTCAACGCTGGCGGAGCGCCGATCGTCGGCGCTTTAACATCAAGTTCGCGCCGCGGCCCGGGCGGCGACGTTGCGACGAGGACCTGCATTACATGCGCTCAATCAGCGGCATTTGGAAATCTTCGTTCCTGTTTGCGGTCGTCGCCGCCGCCATGTTGGCTTTAAGCGTTCCGGCGTTCGCCGCGCCGGACATCAATCGCGTCGCATTCGAGGGCAACAGCAAGGTCAAGACCGACACCTTGCAGGAGCAGGTGCGCTCGCGCGCCCGCACGCCGTTCAATCCGCAGCTCGCCGAGACCGACGTCGTGCGGTTGTCGGAAGTCTATCGCCGGTCCGGCCGCGCCGCGGCGAAGGTGAGCTATCGCACGGTCGAACTGCCGAACGGGCGGGTCGACCTCGTCTTCACCATCGTCGAAGGCGACAAGACCGGCGTCAAGGAAATCCGTTTCATCGGCAATGAAGTCTATTCCACACGCCGTCTCGTCGGCATGATGGAGACGACGGAGATGAACTTTCTGTCGTTCATCAAGACGAGCGACGTTTACGATCCGGATCGAATCGCCGCGGACCTCGAACTCATTCGTCGATTCTATCTCAAGAACGGTTACGCCGATTTCCGGGTGATCAGCTCCGACGTGCAGTTCGATCCTTCGGCCGCCGGCTACATCATCAGCATTACGGTGCATGAAGGGCCGCAGTATCACGTGTCGTCGGTGAGCGTCGAATCGCATCTGCCCGACGTGAACGGCGCCGCGCTGAACGATTTGCTGCGCCTTGCGCCCGGCGACGTTTACAACGGCGACGCGGTCGAAAAGACCGTCGAAGCCTTGACCCGCGAAATCGCCAAGAAGGGTTACGCCTTCACCCAGGCGCGCCCGCGCGGCGAGCGCAATCCGGCGGAACAGACGGTCGCCATTCAGTTCCTGCTCGAGGAAGGGCCGCGCGTCTATATCGAGCGCATCAACATCCACGGCAATACGCGCACGCGCGACTATGTCATTCGCCGGGAATTCGATATCGGCGAAGGCGACGCCTATAACCGAGTGCTGATCGATCGCGCCGAGCGCCGTCTGAACGGACTGGGCTATTTCAAGAAGGTCAAGGTCACCAACGAGCCGGGCTCGGCGCCCGACCGCGTGATCCTGAACGTCGATGTTGAAGATCAGCCCACCGGCAACTTCGGCGTCTCCGGCGGCTATTCGACGAACCAGGGCTTCATCGCCGAAGTGTCCGTGTCGGAAAGCAACTTCATGGGCCGCGGACAGGCGGTGCGCGTTTCGGTGCAGGCCGGACAGATCGCCCGCGGCGTGACGTTCAGCTTCACCGAGCCTTATTTCCTCGACCAGCGCATCGCCGCGGGCTTCGACGTCTTCGCGCGCCGGCAGGACGCCTATAGCTACTCGATCTACAGTTCGACCTCGATCGGCGGCACGGTGCGTTTCGGCATACCGATCACCGATGAACTCAGCTTCTCGCCGCATTATTCGATCTATCAGACGACGATCTCGATCCCCAACGACAAGAACCGCCCCTACAACGACTGTTTGGTGCCGGTTCCCGGCTACACGCCGGGTTTCAGCCCGTTCTATCCGCAGCCCGACTTTCCGAGCCTGCTGGTCAACTGTCAGTCGAACGGCGAAGCCTCGCTGGCGATTAAGGAATCGCAGGGGACTCTGGTGACCTCGCTCGTCGGCTATTCGCTGAACTACAGCACGATCGACAATTTCAAGAATCCCCATAACGGATGGCTGGCCTCGTTCTCCCAGGACGTCGCCGGGCTGGGCGGCACCTCGCGCTATCTCCGCACCACGGGCGACATCCGCTACTTCAAAGAGGTTCCCTATCTCGACGACGTGGTCGGCATCGCTCGTCTGCAGGGCGGCGATCTGTCGACCTTCGGCGGTTATCGGCCGCGGATTCAGGACAATTTCAATCTGGGCCCGACTCTGGTGCGCGGCTTCGCGCCGGGCGGCATCGGTCCGCGCGACTCGAACTTCCTGACGAGCTTGACCAACAACCGCGGCAACTCTATCGGCGGCTCCGATTATGTCGGCGGGTCGCTCGAAGTTCAGTTCCCGATCTGGGGCCTGCCGAAGGATCTCGGATTGAGGGGCGCGCTCTTCGCCGACGCCGGCTCGCTGTGGAATTACAGCGGTCGGACGAATTACGCCAACAATCTTGCGACCATTCCCGGCTTGACCTGCATCGGCGCCTATACGCCGCAGGCGGGCTTCGGCCAGGGCAATTGCGTGGTGCCGATCTCCAACAATTTCGCGCTGCGTTCCTCGGTCGGCGCCTCGGTGCTGTGGAATTCGCCGATGGGACCGATCCGCTTCGACTATGCGGTCGTGACCTCGAAGGCCTATGGCGACATCACCCAGAACTTCCGCTTCAGCGGCGGCACCAACTTCTGATGATCGGCGAGGGTCGCCGGGCGAATCGCGCCCGGCGAACGGCTGAGCCGCTAAATCACGCTGCGTTCAGGTGGACTCTCCTGAACGCAGATGAGCTGATCTGTTCGAATGGATTCGCGCGCGCTCTACGCGAAACATCCGTTCCCGCTTATTTACAGCGCGCTCTAACGCGCGCCGCGACTGGGGATATTGCGCCGTGAGCGCGGCGGCCTTTTTTCCCCTGGCGCGGCCGGCGCCCTTGAGCGAAATCGCGCGAATCGCCGGCGCGGAAATCCGTGGCGGCGCCGGCCGCGCGCTTGGGTCCGGCGTGCTTGCGTCCGACCTCATCATCGCCATTGCGCCGCTCGACTGGAGCCGGCCTGGCGATCTCTGCTTTTACGACAATCCGCGCTATCGCAACGCGCTCTCCGAGTGTCGCGCGACGGCCTGCTTCCTGCGCGCGCGCCACCTCGCGCTGCTTCCAACATCCGTCGCCGCGCTTGTCGTCGACGATCCTCAGCGCGCCATGACGCTTGCGACCGCGCATCTTTTTCCCGACGCGCTCCGGCCCGCGTCGCTGTTTCGGTCGAGCGGCGTTTCTCCCGGCGCGACCGTCGATCCGTCGGCTCGGTTGGAGCCCGGCGTTATCGTCGATCCAGGCGCGGTGATCGGTCCTGGCGCCGAGATCGGGGCCGGAACGATCATCGGCCCGCAGGCGGTCATCGGCCCCAATGTGCGCATCGGGCGCGACTGTTCGATCGGCGCGCATGCGAGCCTCACCCATGCGCTGATCGGCGACCGCGTGGTGATTCATCCAGGCGCGCGGCTCGGACAGGACGGATTCGGCTTCGTCCCGACGCGACAGGGCTATCTGAAGACTCCGCAAATCGGCCGCGTGATCGTGCAGGACGATGTCGAGATCGGCGCCAATACGACGATCGATCGAGGCGCTTCGCGCGACACGATCATCGGCGAGGGAACGAAGATCGACAATCTCGTGCAGATCGGCCACAACGTGGTGATCGGCCGGTTTTGCGCCATCGTCGCACAGTCCGGCATCGCCGGCTCATGCGAGATCGGCGATTTTGCCTCGCTTGGCGGGCAGTCGGCGATCGCCGGCCACCTCACGATCGGCGAAGGCGCCGCGGTCGCCGCCAAATCCGGAGTGATGCGCGACGTGCCGGCTGGACAAAGGGTCGGCGGCGCACCGGCGCGCCCGTTGCGGCGGTTCCTGCGCGGAGCGGCGCTCATCGACCGACTCGCGCGCAAGGACAAGCCGACGTAAGACAAGCGCAGAAAAACAAGCTTGGCGTGGGCCTTGCTCAAAAAGGAGGACACCATGGTCGAGGCCGCGGCCGGCGCGACTCTCGAGAGCGCCGACATTTTGCAGA
Organism: Methylocystis sp.; assembly: GCA_021731565.1. Classification (GTDB taxonomy): domain Bacteria; phylum Pseudomonadota; class Alphaproteobacteria; order Rhizobiales; family Beijerinckiaceae; genus Methylocystis. Next base: position 12,741 of record JAKFXD010000058.1, read on the forward strand.
TCATGAGTCAATTGCCGCATCGCTATCCGTTTCTGCTGGTCGATCGCATCTTCGACATCCGCGGCGATGAATCCTGCGTCGGCGTGAAGAACGTCACGGTCAATGAACCGCAGTTTCAGGGGCACTTTCCCGAGCGGCCGATCATGCCCGGCGTTCTGCTTATCGAGGCGATGGCGCAGACCGCCGGCGTGATCGCCATCCGCGCGACGAACGGCGCGGACCGCTCGCGTCTCGTCTATTTTGTCACGATCGACAACGCCAAGTTTCGCAAACCGGTCACGCCCGGCGACCGCGTCGAATTCCACCTGACGAAGACCGCGCAGAAGCGCAACATCTGGTGGTATGCGGGACGGGCGACGGTCGACGGCGTGCTGGTCTGCGAGGCGCAGATCAGCATCATGATGGGCGCCTAGGATCGCCGCGCCGGATGCGACAATGACCGCGTCGGTCCATCCTTCCAGCGTCGTCGAAGACGGCGCGCGGCTCGGCGCCGGCGTCGTCGTCGGACCTTTCTGCCATATCGGCGCCTTCGTCGAGATCGGCGACGGCGCGACGCTCCATTCCCACGTCGTCGTCGGCGGCCGCACGCGCATCGGCGCGCGCGCCCGGATTTTTCCCTTCGCCGCCCTCGGCCTGCCGTCACAGGACATAAAAGCCGCGCTGGCGGAGGGCGCGCTGTCGATCGGCGACGATTGCGTCATTCGAGAAGGCGTGACGATCAATGCAGGCGCCGGGGAGGGCACCCGCATCGGCGCGCGCTGCGTCTGTCTCGCCGCGTCGCATGTCGCGCACGACTGCCGGCTCGGCGACGACGTGATATTGTCCAATCAGGTGCTGCTCGGCGGCCATGTCGAGATCGGGAATTGCGCGATGATCGGCGGGGCGACGGCGGTGCATCAGAATGTGCGTATCGGCGCGCAGGCGTTTGTCGGCGGGTTGTCCGGCGTCGAAGGCGACGTCATTCCCTTCGCGCTTGCTTGCGGCAATCGCGCCCATCTTTTCGGGCTCAATCTTGTCGGCCTGAAGCGGCGCGGCTTCGCGGCCGAACGCATCGAGCGGCTGCGAGGCGCCTATCGCCTGCTGTTTGCCCGAAGCGACGCGCGGGTGCTGAGCGAGCGCATCGAAATTCTGTCGCAGGCATGCGATGGCGACGCAGACGTTGCGGCGATCGTCGAATTCCTGCGCGCGCCGTCGACGCGCCCGCTGTGCGCGCCCCCCGCGCGCTGAATAATCATGACGGCGCCGCGAATCTTTCTTATAGCCGGCGAAGCCTCCGGCGATCATCTCGGCGCGGCCTTGATGCGGGCCCTGCGCGCCGCTTCTCCGCAGGTCGCTTTCGCGGGGGTCGGCGGCGAGGCGATGGCGCGCGCGGGACTCGCGTCGCTGTTTCCGCTTGAAGACATCGCGGTGATGGGGCTCGTTCCGGTGCTGGCGCGACTGCCGCGCCTCCTGCGGCGTTTAGAAGAGACGGCGCGCGCGATCGTCGACCAGGACCCCGATTGTCTCGTCATCATCGACGCGCCGGATTTCACCCATCGCGTCGCGCGTCGCGTCCGCGCCGTAAGATCCGAACTGCCGATCGTCGATTACGTCAGCCCGACGGTCTGGGCGTGGCGGCCGGGTCGGGCGCGCGCGATGCGGGATTATGTCGACTGCGTCTTGGCGCTGCTGCCTTTCGAGCCGCAGGCGCATGCGCGGCTTGGCGGACCGCGATGCGTCTATGTCGGCCATCCGCTGGTCGAGCGGCTCGACGAATTGACTCCGCATTCTCGCGACCGCGACGGCGCGCGATCGCTGCTCATTCTGCCGGGATCGCGCCTCGCCGAAGTGCGGCGCATGACGCCGATTTACGGCGAGACGCTTGAACTTCTCCTGCGCGAACGCGCCGATTTCGACGTCGTCATTCCGGTCGCGCCCTTTATGGAGCAGGCCGTGCGCCATGAATTGCGCGACTGGCCGATGACGCCGCGTCTGATCGGCCAGGCGGAAAAATTCGCCGCCTTTCGTAAGGCGCGCGCGGCGCTCGTCACGTCAGGCGTCGCGACGCTGGAACTGGCGCTCGCCGAGGTGCCGATGGCAGTCGCCTATCGGGTCTCGCGCGCTGAATCGCTGTTGCGCTTTCTCGTCAATGTCGAGTCGATCGTGCTGCCCAATCTCGTTCTGGGCGAGAATGTCGTGCCCGAATTCCTTCAGCGGCAGGCGACGCCGCGGGCGCTTGCCGAGGCGCTGAGGCCGCTGCTCGGGGAGAGCGTCGCGCGCGAGGCGCAGCGCGCCGCCTTTCCGCGCGTGCGCGCGCGCCTGCTTGAAGCAGGCCGATCCCCGAGCGCGACGGCGGCGGACATCGTTCTGGAATATGCCTCGCGCGGTCGAGCGTAAGGCGGTCAGAAGGGCGGTCAGAACGGAATGTCGTCGTCGAGCTGGTCGGAGAGCTTGCCGGCCGGGGCGGGACGCCGCTCGCCGGGGGTGCGCTCCATCGGCGAGGAGCGGCCGAACGACCCGCCATTCTGGCCGTAGCCGCCGCCTTCATAATCGCCTTCGCCGCGTCCGCCGCCCTTGCTGTCGAGCAGAGTCAGCTCGCCGCGAAACCGCTGCAGCACGACGTCGGTCGCCTTGCGCTGATTGCCGTCCTTGTCGGTATATTCGCGGGTCTGCAACTGGCCTTCGAGATAGATTTTCGAGCCCTTGCGGCAATATTGCTCGGCGATCTTGCCGAGATTCTCATTGAATATGGAAATGTTGTGCCATTCGGTGCGGTCCTTGCGCTCGCCGGTGTTCTTGTCGCGCCAGGACTCGGTCGTCGCCACCGAGAAAGAGACGACGCGATCGCCCGACGGCAGGGTGCGCACCTCGGGATCGCGGCCGAGATTGCCGATCAGGATCACTTTGTTGACGCTGCCCGCCATGACTCTCTCCGCTCGCTAGATCGCCGCACTCTAGTGCAAAGGCCGGCCGTCCGGCGCGCCGGCGCGCCTTGTCCACAGATGATGCGCCTTCGCGGCGCCAGTGTTCTTTTTTTGTTCTAGCATCGGCCAGCGTCCGCCGCAAGCGGCGTCAATCGGTGGCGACGGCGGTTTCCACATCGGAAGGATCGAAGCGGCGGGCGAGGCCGCTTTCGAGGCGCGTGCGGTCGAGTTCGCCCTCCCAATGGGCGACGACGATCGCCGCGACGCCATTGCCGATGAAATTGGTCAGCGCCCGGCATTCGCTCATGAATTTGTCGACGCCGAGCACCAGCGACATGCCGGGCGCGAGTTGCGGGTCGACCGCGGTCAATGTCGCCGCCAAAGTGATGAAGCCGGCGCCGGAAACGCCGCTCGCGCCCTTGGAGGTGAGCATCGCGACGATAAGGATCGTCGCCTGATGCGTCGCGTCAAGCTCGACGCCCATGGCGCGGGCGATGAACAGCGTCGTCAGCGTCATATAGATATTGGTGCCGTCGAGATTGAAGGAATAGCCGGTCGGCACGACGAGTCCGACGACCGATTTCGAACAGCCGAGCCGCTCCAGCTTTTCCATCAGCGCCGGCAGGGCGCTTTCCGAGGAGGAGGTGCCGAGCACGATGAGAAGTTCGTCGCGCAGATAGGCGATGAGGCTGAAAATGTTGAAGCCTGCGGCGCGGGCGATGAGGCCGAGCACAAGGACAATGAACAGCGCGGCCGTGAGATAGAACAGGCCGACAAGTCCGGCGAGCGAGAGAAGCGCGGTCGAGCCGTATTTCGCCACCGTATAGGCCATGGCCCCGAAGGCCCCGACCGGCGCCGCCTTCATGACGATGGCGATGACGCCGAACATGGCGTGGCCGACATCGTCGATGATGACGCGCAGCGCCCGGCCGCGCGCGCCGAGCGCCAGGAGCGCGAAGCCGAACAGCAGCGAGAACAGCAGAACCTGCAGAATGTCGCCCTTGGCGAAGGCGCCGAGCGCGCTGTCGGGAATGATGTCGAGCAGAAATTCGACGCCGCCGCGCTTCTCGGCGAGCGCCGTATATTTGGCGATCGCGGAAGGATCGGGCTTGCCGGCGAACCCCGCGCCGATTTGCGAAAAATTGCCGACGATGAGGCCGATCGCGAGGGCGAAGGTCGAGACGATCTCGAAATAGACGAGCGCCTTGAGGCCGACGCGGCCGACCTTGCGCGCGTCCTCGATATGGGCGACGCCGGAGACGACGGTGCAGAAAATGATCGGCGCGATCGCCATTTTGATGAGCTTGACGAAGCCATCGCCGAGCGCCTTCACCCAGTCCTGCGCGGCGGCCTCCGGCGCGAGCCAGCCGAACAGCGCGCCGAGCGCAATCGCCGCGAGCACCTGGACATAGAGGTGGCGATAGAGGGGTTTGCGGGTGACGGAGGGATTGGCGGTCATGAGGGTATTGGCGCCTGCCGCGCGTAACGGGAGCAACGCATACTTTAGTATCACCTTTCGCGTCAAAACCGCCCGTCATTGCGAGCGAAGCGAAGCAATCCAGCCGTCCGCCGCCGCCTCTGGATTGCTTCGTCGGCGGCGCCTCCTCGCAATGACGGCGGAAGATTTCCAAGGCGTGTCGCTAGCGCGCTTCGAACGGATTGACGACGGCGATGTCCAGCTCGACGAAATCCGCGACATTGCGCGTCGCGAGAGTCATGGCGTGCGCCGAGGCGATGCTCGCGACCAGCGCATCCATGACGGCGAGCGGTTTGCCGAGCGCCTGCCGCTTCGCCCGCAGCCGCGCGAAGGCGTGCGCCGCGCGTTGATCGAAGGTGAGTATGCGGCCGGCGAAAATCTCGTCTTCGATCGTATCGCAGGCTCTGGCCAGCGCCTCCTTCTTGCGGCCCGACGGCAGCAGCGCCAGTCCGAAGCGCAATTCCGCTATGACAGGCGTTGCAATGTAGAAATCGATTTCAGCGCGAGAATCGACCCATCGGCGCGCCGTCGCGTCGCCGGTCGGCTTCATCAATTCGGAGACGACATTTGTGTCGAGAAGGATCATTCGAATGTCGGCAGGGGGCGCTCACTCTTGTCGCGCGGCTGGACGAAATCGTCGGTCCAATCCTCTTCCCGAACGAGGCCTTTGAGCCGCGTTCCAAGACCGCCGGCGCTTAGGGCGCGCTCGCGTTCGCGACATTGAGCCAGGGCCAGTTCGAGCAGCGATTTCGCTTCGCTGGAAATGCTGCGCTTGTGCCCATGCGCCAAATCCTCGATCTGGCGTTTCAGTTCGGGAGGGACATCTCGCAATAGAATGTCAGGCATATTCGCTCCTTGATATCAAGGATATCAGTAGTGATCGCGGGAGCAAGGCCAAATTTTCTGGATTGGACAATGGACCGGTCGCGCGCAAAGCGATCCTGCTCGGCGGGGCCCAATGGATTTATCTTTTGGCGCGTGGCATTTGCCTTGCTCAGCGCCTAAATAGGCGCTTCCCTTCACCTACGGCCTTTTTGAATGGCGAGCATCAAGCAAAAGCACGCGCCTGTAGGCGCTTCGATGACGCGCGGCGCCGACGCCAACACGATCTCCATCCGCGGCGCGCGCGAACATAATCTCAAGAACGTTGACCTGACGATCCCGCGCGACAGGCTCGTGGTGTTTACCGGCCTGTCGGGTTCGGGCAAGTCGTCGCTCGCCTTCGACACGATCTATGCCGAAGGCCAGCGCCGTTATGTCGAGTCGCTTTCGGCCTACGCCCGCCAGTTTCTGGAGATGATGCAGAAGCCCGACGTCGATCAGATCGACGGGCTGTCGCCGGCGATCTCGATCGAGCAGAAGACCACTTCGAAAAATCCGCGCTCGACCGTCGGCACCGTCACCGAGATTCACGACTATATGCGTCTGCTCTGGGCGCGCGTCGGCGTGCCCTATTCGCCGGCGACCGGCCTGCCGATCGAGAGCCAGACCGTCTCGCAAATGGTCGATCGCGTGCTGGCTTTGCCGGAAGGCTCGCGGCTCTATCTGCTCGCGCCGGTCGTGCGCGGCCGCAAGGGCGAATATAAGAAAGAGATCGCCGAATACACCAGGAAGGGCTTTCAGCGTCTCAAGATCGACGGCGCCTATTGTGAGATTGTCGACGCGCCGGCGCTCGACAAGAAGTTGAAGCATGACATCGACGTGGTCGTCGACCGCATCGTCGTGCGCCCCGACATGAGCGCCAGGCTGGCCGACAGTTTCGAGACGGCGTTGGAATTGTCGGGCGGACTCGCCGTCGTCGAATTCGCCGATCGGCAGTCGGCGGTCGGCAGTGGGCAGTCGGGGAATGACGGCCGATTGCCGATTGCCGATCTGCCGACTGCCGCCGCAAATGTCTCGACGCATTACGCGCCAGACCACATCGTCTTCTCCTCCAAATTCGCCTGTCCGGTGTCGGGCTTCACCATTCCCGAAATCGAGCCTCGGCTCTTCTCCTTCAACAATCCGTTCGGCGCCTGTCCGACTTGCGGCGGCATCGGCCATGAGCAGAAGGTCGACGCCGACCTCGTCGTGCCCAATCCGAAGCTGACCTTGCGCAAGGGCGCGATCGCGCCCTGGGCGAAATCGACCTCGCCCTATTATCAGCAGACGCTCGAAGCGCTCGGAAGGCATTACAAATTTCGGCTCGACGCGGCGTGGGAGTCGCTTTCCGACAAAGCGCGGAACGTCATTCTCTATGGCTCCGGCGACGAGGAGGTGCGCTTCTCCTATGACGACGGCTTTCGCGCCTATGACGTGAAGAAGCCGTTCGAAGGCGTCATCATCAATCTCGAACGGCGCTATCTCGAAACCGACAGCGAATGGGCGCGCGAGGAGATCGGCCGCTATATGTCGGCGACGCCCTGTCTCGCCTGCGAAGGCTTTCGCCTGAAGCCGGAAGCGCTGGCGGTGAAGATCGCCGGCAAACATATCGGCGAAGTCTCGGAGCTTTCCGTGCGCGCCGCGCTCGACTGGTTTCGCGCGCTGCCGGCCGCGCTCGACAAGAAGCGCAACGAGATCGCCTTTCGCATCTTGAAGGAAATCCGTGACCGGCTGACATTTTTGGTCGATGTCGGGCTCGACTATCTGACGCTCTCTCGCAATTCGGGTTCGCTGTCGGGCGGCGAAAGCCAGCGCATCCGTCTCGCCTCGCAGATCGGCTCGGGACTGACCGGCGTTCTCTACGTGCTCGACGAGCCGTCGATCGGCCTGCATCAGCGCGACAACGACCGTCTGCTCGACACGCTGCGCCGGCTGCGCAATCTCGGCAACAGCGTCATCGTCGTCGAACATGACGAGGACGCGATCCTCGCGGCTGACTATGTCGTCGACGTCGGTCCCGGCGCCGGCATTCACGGCGGCAGGATCGTCGCGCAGGGCACGCCGCGGGAGATCATGGATAATCCCGCCTCGCTCACCGGCAAATATCTCACCGGCGAGAAGCAGGTGATCCTGCGTCACAAATTGCGTAAGCCGACGCCCGGCCGCTGGCTCAAGCTCTTTGGCGCGCGCGGCAACAATCTCAAGAATGTGACCGCGGAAGTGCCGCTCGGCCTTTTCACTTGCGTCACAGGCGTTTCCGGCGGCGGCAAGTCGACGCTGATCATCGAAACGCTTTACAAGGCCGTGGCCCGACGGCTCTCTGGCGCGCATGAGCATCCGGCGCCTTTCGATCGCCTCGAAGGTCTGGAGCAGATCGACAAGATCATCGACATCGACCAGTCGCCGATCGGACGCACGCCGCGCTCCAATCCCGCGACCTACACCGGCGCCTTCACGCCGATTCGCGAATGGTTCGCAGGTCTGCCCGAGGCGAAGGCGCGCGGCTATGCGCCGGGGCGCTTCTCCTTCAACGTGAAGGGCGGGCGCTGCGAAGCGTGCCAGGGCGACGGCGTCATCAAGATCGAAATGCACTTTCTTCCCGACGTCTATGTCACCTGCGACGTGTGCAAGGGCAAGCGCTACGATCGCGAGACGCTGGAAGTGAAATATCGCGACAAATCCATTGCCGACGTGCTCGACATGACCGTCGAGGAGGCGGCCAATCTGTTCAAGGCGGCGCCGTCGATCCGCGACAAGATGGAGACGCTAAAGCGCGTCGGCCTTGACTACATTCACGTGGGCCAGCAGGCGACGACGCTCTCGGGCGGCGAGGCGCAGCGCGTGAAGCTCTCCAAGGAGCTGTCGCGCCGCTCCACCGGCCGCACGCTCTATATTCTCGACGAGCCGACGACGGGGCTGCATTTCCATGATGTCGCCAAGCTGCTCGAAGTGCTGCATGAGCTGGTCGAACAGGGCAACACCGTCGTGGTGATCGAGCACAATCTCGAAGTCATCAAGACCGCCGACTGGATCATCGACATGGGCCCGGAGGGCGGCGACGGTGGCGGCGAAATCGTCGCGGCGGGACCGCCGTCGGAGATCGTCAGGGAGAAGCGCAGCCACACCGGCCGCTATCTCGCCGAAGCGATGGCGCGACGGCCGGCGGCGGCGGAGCTAAAACCTGTCAAAGCCAAGAAGGCGACGGCGAAGTAAATCGCGAGGCCAACCCTCAAGCCCCTCACCGTACCTCTCCCCGCTCTCGCGGGGAGAGGGGTCATCAGCGCAACGCCTAACGCCTCCTCTCCCCGCTTGCGGGGAGAGGTGAGGTGAGGGGCCGGGGGATTTGCCGAAAAGCGTAACGGCGCGCGCGTCAGTTCTTCATCGGCGCGGGCCGCGGGTCGGATTCCGCGTCCGTATTGTCGGCAAGCGATGCATTGGCCGCTGGCTCCTGGCCCTCGGCGCTCGCGCGCTTCTTGCCGGCTTCGATAATGTCGCGCTCGGGCCTCGGCAGCACCGGCCCTTCCGGGAAGACGAAGCCGAGCGACTTCGCGCCGCTGTCGTCGCCGACCACGACGACGCGCACCGCGCCGCCATTCTTGAGCCGGCCGAACAGCACCTCGTCGGCGAGCGGCGTCTTGATGTGCTGGTGAATGACCCGCGACATCGGCCGCGCGCCCATGGCTTCGTCATAGCCGTGCTCGACCAGCCAGTCGCGCGTTTCGTCGGTGAGTTCGATCGTGACATTGCGGTCGGCGAGCTGCGCTTCGAGCTGCATGATGAATTTGTCGACGACGCGTTTGATGACCTCGACCGGCAGATGTCCGAAAGGCACGATCGCGTCGAGGCGGTTGCGGAACTCCGGCGCGAACAGCCGGTTGATCGCCTCGCTGTCGTCGAGATCGCGGCGCGTGCGCGTAAAGCCGATCGGCGTGCGGGCCAGATCCTGCGCCCCGGCGTTGGTCGTCATGATGAGAATGACGTTGCGGAAGTCGATGGTCTTGCCGTTATGGTCGGTCAGCTTGCCGTGATCCATCACCTGCAGCAGGATGTTGTAGAGATCGGGATGCGCCTTCTCGATTTCGTCGAGCAGCAGCACGCAGTGCGGATGCTGGTCGATGGCGTCGGTCAGCAGGCCGCCCTGATCGAAGCCGACATAGCCGGGAGGCGCGCCGATCAGCCGGCTGACCGTGTGGCGCTCCATATATTCCGACATGTCGAAGCGAACCAATTCGATGCCGAGCGAGGTCGCGAGCTGGCGCGCGGCCTCGGTCTTGCCGACGCCGGTCGGCCCGGAGAAGAGATAGCAGCCGATCGGCTTCTCCTGGTCGCGCAAGCCGGCGCGCGCGAGCTTGATCGCCGACGTGAGCGCCGAGATCGCCTTGTCCTGACCATAGACGACGCGCCGCAGTGTCTCGTCGAGATGGGCGAGAACCTCGGCGTCGTCCTTGGAGACGGTTTTCGGCGGCACGCGCGCCATCGTGGCGATCGTTATTTCGATCTCCTTCAGCCCGATCGTCTTTTTGCGCTTGTTCTCGGCGAGGAGCATCTGCGCCGCGCCGGTTTCGTCGATCACGTCGATCGCCTTATCCGGCAGCTTGCGGTCATGAATGTAGCGGGCCGAGAGCTCCACCGCCGCCTTCAGCGCATCGGCGGTATAGCGGATCTTGTGGAATTCCTCGAAATAGGGCTTCAGCCCCTTGATGATTTCGATCGCGTCGGGGATCGAGGGTTCATTCACGTCGATTTTCTGGAAGCGGCGGACGAGGGCGCGATCCTTCTCGAAATACTGCCGATATTCCTTGTAGGTGGTCGAGCCGATGCAGCGCAGAACGCCCTGCGCCAGCGCCGGCTTCAACAGATTGGAGGCGTCCATCGCCCCTCCCGACGTGGCGCCGGCGCCGATCACGGTGTGAATCTCGTCGATGAACAGAATCGCGTTCTTGTGATTCTCGATTTCCTTGACGACCTGCTTCAAGCGCTCTTCGAAATCGCCGCGATAGCGCGTCCCGGCGAGCAGCGCGCCCATGTCGAGCGCGAAGACGGTCGCGCCGGCGAGCACGTCGGGCACCTCGCCCGAAACGATTTTGCGGGCGAGGCCTTCGGCGATCGCCGTCTTGCCGACGCCAGGGTCGCCGACGAGCAGGGGATTGTTCTTCTGCCGGCGGCACAGCACCTGGATCGTGCGCAGCACTTCCGGCTCGCGGCCGATCAGCGGATCGATGCGGCCGTCGCGCGCCTTTTTGTTGAGGTTGACGCAATAGGCCTCGAGCGCGCCTTCCTTCTTGCGGCTCTCATTCTCGCGGCCCTCGCGGCCCTCGCTGCGCTCGCCGTCGTCCTCGACCCCTCGCGGCGCGCGGCTTGCGTCGGAAAGGCCGGGACGCTTGGCGATGCCGTGGCTGATGAAATTGACCGCGTCGTAGCGCGTCATGTCCTGCTCCTGCAGGAAATAGACGGCGTGGCTTTCGCGCTCGGCGAACAGCGCGACGAGAACATTGGCGCCGCTCACGTCTTCGCGGCCGGAAGACTGGACGCTGATGATCGCCCGCTGCACGACCCGCTGAAAGCCGGCGGTCGGCTTGCATTCGTCGGCGTCTTCATTGACCAGATTGTCGAGTTCGCGATCGATGTAGTCGCGCAGATTCTTGGTCAGAACGTCGAGATCGACCGAGCAGGCGCGTAAGACGGCCGAAGCGTCGACGTCTTCGATCAGACTTAGCAGAAGGTGCTCGAGCGTCGCATATTCATGGCGCCGCTCGCGGGCGGAGGCGAGCGCGCGGTCGAGTGTCTGCTTGAGATTGCGCGAGAAGGTCGGCATGCGCTCGTCCTATTTCTTTTCCATGATGCATTGCAGAGGATGCTGATGCTTCCTTGCAAAATCCATGACCTGGGTGACTTTGGTCTCGGCGACTTCATAGGTGTAGACGCCGCATTCGCCGACGCCGTGATTATGGACGTGGAGCATGATGCGGGTGGCTTCCTCCAGCGACTTGTTGAAATATTTGCGCAGCACGATCACCACGAACTCCTGCGTCGTGTAATCGTCGTTGAGCAGCAGCACCCGATACATGTTGGGCTTGCGCGTCTGGGGACGCGTTCGGGTCACGAGCGCAGTGCCGGCGCCCGGACCAACGTCTGCGCCCCTGCGCGGCTCTTTCGCCGCACGAGGCGCGCGGCGACTGTTCGCCGTTAAAAGCGTTAACTCCTCCGCAGCCACGTCCTTACCCTTTCGGTCCTTTCCATGTAGGTCGGCACGCTGGTTCTTTTAGTGTCGCCTCGCAGAATCCGGGCCACTTCCATGGTCAGGGAAATCAAGAATATCGTCAGTTTTGAGCTTTCGCCGCGGCTTTGCAAGGGGCTGCATGACGCGCCGCCGCCGCCCCTGGCCCGGGCAGGCCGTCAACCAAAAATTTACCTTCGCAGGGCTAGCGTCTTTACCGCCAACCCTCAGGCTCATAAGTGCGTCCAATGGGCAAGCGCAGCCGCATAAGCCATCATCGCGTCGGACTGCCGGCGGGCACATGGAGTCTCGCGGCGCTGTCGGTCGCCGCTTGTTTGTGCAGCGTGCTTGGCGCGAAACTGCTCTCGAATATGTTCGATCCGCCCGGCCCGCCGGCGCCCGCCCGCTTTTCCCGTGGCGCCACGGCCGATCCGCGCGATCTTGCCGGAGCGGCGCCGCAAGTCGAGGCGCCGGCGCCTAAGGAGCGGCGCGGCGCCGATGTGGATTATCTCGCGACAGGAACGATTCCAGACAGCATAAATATGCGCCGCGCTCTGACGCCTTGCGGCGAAGCCGGCGAAAGCGCCGACCAATAGCCCATTTTCGAACGAACCCTTGTGGGCGTCGGCGGATCTACACATATATTCATTGACAATCCGGCGATTGCCCTTAAAGCATTGCCCGTGGCTATCGCCCGCGCTTCTTGGCGGCGGACTGTCGGCGGGCCGGATAGCGTCGCAGCGGCGGCGAATTTTCTCTCATACTCGCGCGCGCTGTTTGCGGCTGGCGCGCAGGCGGACGATCCGCATATGTGAGCCGTACTCAGGATTATTGATGACATTCGAGGAACTGGGCCTTTCCCAAAAGGTTCTCCAAGCCGTCCAGGCATCCGGCTACACAACCCCAACGCCGATCCAGGCGCAGGCCATTCCACCCGCCTTGCAGGGACGCGACATTCTCGGCATCGCCCAAACGGGCACCGGCAAGACCGCCGCCTTCACCCTGCCGATGCTGAGCCGTCTTGAAAGCGGCCGCGCCCGCGCCAGAGTGCCGCGAACGCTCATTCTGGAGCCAACGCGCGAACTTGCCGCGCAGGTTGAAGAGAGCTTCGCCAAATATGGCAAAAACCATCGGCTGAATGTCGCGCTGCTGATCGGCGGCATGGCCTTCGGCGATCAGGAAGCCAAGATCATGCGCGGGGCCGACGTGCTGATTGCGACGCCGGGCCGCCTGCTCGACTTTTTCGATCGCGGCAAGCTTCTGCTGACGGGAATCGAAATTCTCGTCATCGACGAGGCGGACCGTATGCTCGATATGGGATTCATTCCCGACATCGAACGCGTCTGCAAGCTGGTGCCGTTCACGCGCCAGACGCTCTTCTTCTCCGCGACGATGCCGCCGGAAATCACGCGGCTGACCGAAGCTTTCCTGCACAATCCGATCCGTTGCGAAGTGTCGCGCGCCGCGACGACCGCCATCACGATCAGGCAGGCGCTCATCGCTTCGCGCGGCCATGCCGACAAGCGCGAGACGTTGCGCAATCTCATTCGCGGCGCCGAAAACTTCAAGAACGCGATCATCTTCTGCAACCGCAAGCGCGACGTTGCGATTCTGCACCGCTCGCTCGTCAAACACGGCTTTTCCGCCGGCGCCCTGCACGGCGACATGGATCAGCTGGCGCGCATGGCCTCGCTCGACGCGTTCAAGAACGGCGACGTGTCGCTGCTCGTGTGTTCGGACGTGGCGGCGCGCGGCCTCGACATTCCCGACGTGAGTCACGTGCTCAACTTCGACGTCCCGACGCATAGCGAAGATTATGTGCACCGGATCGGCCGCACCGGCCGCGCCGGCCGATCGGGTGTGGCGATCACGCTCGTCACCGAAGACGACATGAAATATATCGACCAGATCCAGAGTCTGATCGGCAAGGCGATCGACTGGGAGGGGCCGGGCTTCGACGCTCTGCCGCCGCCGATGGAGACGAGCCGCCCGCAAGAGCGCCGCGGCGAGCGCGGGCAGCGTCGGGATCGCGGTCGCCGGCCGCCGGCCGCCGCCGAGCGCGAAGCGCCCGTCAGCCGCCGGCCAATGGTCGCCGCCGCCGCTGCACGCGAGGCGCCGGTCAACCGCCGGCCAGCCGCCGCTGAACGCGAGGCGCCCGTGAGCATCGGCCGGTCCCGCGGCGGCCGCGTCAAGGCGGACGGAGAAGGCGTGCGGCCTCCGGCCTATGGGGCGTCGGCTGGGCCGCCGGCCGCGGAGCGCCGTGAGCGCCGCCCGCGCCATCATGAAGACGATGGGCCGCCCGTCGTTGGACTGGGCGACCACGTGCCGTCCTTCCTGCTGCGCCCGGTGGCGCTGAGGCCGGCGAAGGTCGGCGAAGAATAGGTTTTCCAGCAAGGCTAGGCTTGCCCGATCAGGCAGGCCGGCGCCGCAGCGGACTCATCCTTCGAAAGGCCCCATCGCGTCGCGAATCTGCTTCGCCTGTTCGGCGAGCCTGGCGTCGTCGGCCATGGTGCCCGGCGGGCGCAGGGCGACGCCGTCCCAGCGCGGCAGCACGTGAAAATGCAGGTGATAGATCACCTGGCCGCCGGCGCTTTCGTTGAACTGATGCAGGGTCAGCCCGTCGGCGTCGAAGGCCTTCTCGATCGCCTTTGCGACATGCTGCACGCGCTTCATCAGTTCGCCGAGCGTCTGCGGCGACACGTCCAGCAACCCGCGGGCGCCCTCCTTGGGAATCACCAGAACATGGCCCTCGGCGCGCGGCATGATGTCCATAAACGCGAGCGAGACGTCGTCCTCAAAGACCTTATGCGCGGGGATTTCGCCGCGCAAAATCTTGCCGAAAATGTTGTTCGGATCATAGGCGACGGCCATGGACTGTTCCCTTCGAGCGCTTGCTCCTCAATATCGTTTTGGCCGTTCCAACGTGCGCTTGCGCCTCAAGGGACGCCGCTTATCGCGCGAACGAATATCGCCGGGCGGCGACGGCCCCGCTCCCGCTGAAGAAGGCCGGCAAGAAAAGCAATTGTCTTTGCGGCCTGTCAATCCCCGAAGGCGAAGGCGCGGATATTGGTGATGCGGAAATCGCTCGCGGGATAGACGCCGAGAATCTCCACTTCTTTGGAGAAAAACTGCAATTCTTCCAAGGCGCGCGCCATCGCCGGCTGCTCGGGATGGCCGTCGGCGTCGGCGAGAAAGCGCGTCGCGGCGAATTCGCCGTCGACCATGTAGCTTTCGAGCTTGGTCATATTGACCCCGTTCGTGGCGAAGCCGCCGAGCGCCTTGTAGAGCGCGGCCGGCACGTTGCGCACGCGAAAGATGAAGGTCGTGATGGTCGGGCCGGCGCTCGGCGTCGCCCATTCCCTTGTCTTCGACAGCACGATGAAACGCGTGGTGTTGTGCGCCTCGTCCTCGATGTTCTCGGCCAGCACGTCGAGATCGTAGATTTTCGCGGCGAGAAGCGGCGCGATCGCCGCCTTGGTCGGATCGCCCCATTCGGCGATTTCGCGCGCGGCGCCGGCGGTGTCGCCCGCGGTATGGGCTTCGAGCCCGAAGTTGCGGATCGCGCGGCGGCATTGGCCGAGCGCATGGACATGGCTGTAGACGCGTCTGAGCCCCTGCCGCGTCGCGCCCTTGGGCGCCATCAGATGAAAATGGATCGGCAGGAAGCGTTCGCCGACGATATGCAGCCCGGAATGCGGCAGGAAATGATGAATGTCCGCCACGCGACCGGCGATCGAATTTTCGATCGGGATCATGCCGAGCGCGGCGCGCCCCTCGGTCACCGCCGCGAAGGCGTCCTCGAAGCTCGCGCAAGGGAGCGGCGTCAGATGCGGATAGGCCTCACGGCAGATGAGGTCGGAATTGGCGCCGGGCTCTCCCTGATAGGCGATATATTGCGTCACTTGATATTGCGTCACTTGGCGTCCTGTTCGCGCGCCGCGGCAGCGCGCAGCGCGCTTAAATCGCGTTCCGTATCCACCGATGGGCCGGCTTTGTCCAGCAGCGCGGCGTCGATGCGCATCCCGGCCTCGAGCGCGCGCAGCTGTTCGAGCCGCTCGCGCAATTCGAGCGGGGAGGGCGGCAGCGACGCGAATCGCTCAAGCGCCGCGCGGCGAAAGGCGTAGACGCCGACGTGCTTCCAGTGCGGGCCCTCGCCAAAAGGCGCGGCCGCTCTGGTGAAGTAGAGCGCGCGCAGCCGATCGGGCGCGAGCGACGTTCCGACGAGCTTCACGGCGTTGGGATCGTCGACTTCCTCCTGGCGCGCCGGGCAGGCCAGAGTGCCGATGTCGACGCAAGGGTCGTCGAGCAGGGCAAGCGCCGCCTGCAGCGCGCCGTCGGGCAGGAAGGGCTGGTCGCCCTGCAGATTGACGACGGCGTCATGGCGCCCTTGCGGGTCGAGCGCAGTGAGCGCTTCGCCGAGGCGGTCGCTGCCGCAGTGATGAGAGTCGCCGGTGAGCACGGCCCGTCCGCCGACATTCTCGATCGCGCGCGCGATGTCCGGCGCGTCGGTCGCCACCACGACAGGCCCGACCGCCGCGGCGCAGGCGCGCGACCAGACGTGAACGATCATCGGGCGGCCGTCGATGTCGGCGAGCGCCTTGCCGGGCAGACGCGTCGAGCCTAGACGCGCCGGAATGACGACGATCGGCGCGCGCGCCGGCATGGCGGCGTCAGTAGGCGTTGTTGTCCTCGGCCATCCAGCCTTTTTCGCTCTTGACGAAATGCAGCGTGCCTTCGCTGGTGTGCACTTCGCTCTTGGCGAAGGTCCGGTCGTCGTCGAGGCCGAGAAAGGCGCATTTTCCGCGTTCGCGCTCATCGGCGCATTTGGCTTCGAAGCCCTCGGGAAACTGAATTTCGGCCTCATACATCAATTCATAGGCGTCGATATTTTCGCGCTTTACTTCGCGGCCCTGCACCTTCTTGAAAGAGACGAGTTTGGCGTCCACGCCGTTCTTTTCGAGAAGACTGCGCAAGACCTTCGCGCCGGTGGCGTCGCCGGGCATATGCTCGCCGCAAGCGGAAAGCGTCAAGGAGACCGAGAGGCCAGCCACGAGCCCGAAAACAAAGCGAAATCCAGATGCCATCTACTCCTCCGGCGCGGCGCTCATTGCGGCGCGTTACTGTTTGTTATGCTGGCGCGCAAACGCTTCACAACTCCCTAGCTGTGAAAATTCATATCAGATAGTTGCATTTTTGTGCAGCCGGAGTAACGTAACCCGGCCAAATGAGTTGCGCGTCTGGCGGCGTCGAAGGGCCTTAAGAGAAGACCCGGGGCGTGCGTAAGCGTTCGATGCGTATTCGGCACAACTTTGAATACCCTGCGGAGTGCTCAGGTCCGCCGCATCTCCTGGGTCCGTGGGGTTGGCCGACTGGCGGTGGTTGGAGTGGCCTCCTTGAAGCCATCGTCAGTCGGCCGCCTTGCCCCGAAGCGGTCGCTCTTCCAGCCAAAATTCTCTGAAGCCAGCCAAAAAAGCGCAAAAAAAAGCGCGGCTGCAGCCGCGCTCGCATCGCCCGATCGGCGGTGACGAAAGCCTGAAGCGCCTGTCCGCGCCTATTTGATCTTCGTTTCCTTGAATTCGACGTGCTTGCGCGCGACCGGATCATATTTCTTGAAGACCAGCTTTTCGGTCTTGGTGCGGGCGTTCTTTTTCGTCACGTAAAAATAGCCCGTATCCGCCGTGGACAGGAGCTTGATCTTGATCATGGCGGACTTGGCCATCGTTCGTTCCGTTTCTTAAGAGAAAAGAAATCGTCCCGGCCGCTGGGCGCGCCGGGAGCGAATTGGCCGGCAACATACGTGCGGCGCGAGCGATGTCAAGGACGCGCGGGCGCGGCCAAGCGACAATCCAACCTAACCAGCGGCTGGCCTTCCGCGTCTTCGCCGCGCTAGTCGCGGCCGACCACGCCGCGAGGCGCATTCGTGAAATGACGGTTCCCGCTTTTGCGCAACGCGCTCCAGGAGGCGAACCGATCATCGTCTGGAGCAGTCGGCAAAGAACAGCCATAATTTTGTTGGCAAATCACAAAGGAGGACGGCGCGACTCAGGAAGTGCTCCTGACAAGCGTACGGCAATACTCGGGCGGGGCGAACTAATTTGTAAGAAGCGGACACTCTCGCGCGGTGTTGAGCGCGGGGTCGTCATGTTTCAACGTGAAGAAAGTCTTGCGTAATCTTCACGTGAGCCGCGCCTGGAGTGAACAGTATGAGCGTAGCACTCGAAAAGCGACGCAAAGTCGCCGAGTTAGAGAACTTTGAAAGGCGGATATTCCAAGAGAAGCAACGCCTGTTAAGCGAGCTGGAAAGCCTGGAGCGGCCGTTTCGCAAGGCGCTGGCGAGGGGCTGGATCGAAGGTTTTTCAAACGACATTGCCGGCGAGCAGCGCGCGCGCGTCGGCGCCGGCGCATCGAGAGCGCCAGCCTGGTTTTACGGCGTCGCCGCGATCATCCTGTTTGGCGGCGGCGGTCTGGCAGCCCATTTCGCCTGGAAAGGCGGTTCCGCGCCCCGCGCCGACGGCGCGACGCTGCGCCAGGCCGAAACGCCGATGACGCCCGCGCGGATCGCGCGACCGGCGCCGGCTTCCGCGAAGGAGACCGCGCAAGCCGATGTCGGGCCCGCTGCGGCGCCTGCCGTCAGCGTCGCGCCGGACGTGGTTGCGCCTCCCGCGCCGCCGATCTCCGACTCTAAGGATATCAAACAGCGGCTTCTGGAGGCCCAAATCGCGGCGGCGCCCTTGCCCGAGCCGCTGCCGCCGCCGCTCCCCAAGGCGCAAACGCTTGACCCTGCGCCGGCGCAGGAGGCGGAGCCGGTTGCGGCGCTCGCTGACGCGCAGCCACAAGTCGGCATCGAGCGCGCGGCGCCGGCCGAGGCCGCAGACCCAGCGGCGTCGCCGCGCGCGGCGGTCGCAAGCCGGACCGAGGAAAAGCCGGCCAATGAGGGCCGCCGCACGCAATGCCTGGTCAAGGTCGACGGAAGCGTTCTTTTCGATCGCGGCTGCACGCTGCGCCAACCCAGTCGCTCGACCGTCACATTCGATGCGGGGAGCGACGACGTCGTTTTGACGCTCGAACGCGGCCGGACCTGGACGGCGAGCCTCGGCGGCCGCAGCCTCGGCAAGGTCTATCGGACCGGGGCGTGCTGGGGCAGGCGCCGCGAGGTCTATATCTGCGCGAAAGGCGCGTGAAACGTCGCGCTACCGCTTTTTCTTCGCGCGCGACGGCGGGCGTCGATCCTTCGATCTTGCGCCCGCCCGCGGCGGCGCGCGGCGCTCGCCGCCGCTCACCACCTCGAAGCGCAAGGCGCCGGCGATCGGCGCCGCCTCGATCAGCTTCACTTCTATCATATCCGCCAGTCGGTAGCTGACGCCGGAGCGCGAGGTGAGCGCATGGGCGGCCTCGTCATAGGCGTAATATTCGCGGCCCAGAGTCGCCGCCGGCACGAATCCGTCGGCGCCCGTCTCGGCGAGACGCACGAACAGCCCCGATCGCGTCACGCCGGAAATGCGCGCTGAAAAGCGCGCGCCGATCTGGTCGGCGAGATGATGCGCGATGAGCCGATCGACGGTCTCGCGCTCCGCCGCCATGGCGCGCCGCTCGGCGGCCGAGATGCGGGCGGCGATCTCCGCAAGTTCGCCAACCGGCATCTCGGGCAACGCGCCTTCGCCGAATTTCAGCGCGCGAATGAGCGCGCGATGCACGATCAGATCGGCGTAGCGGCGGATGGGCGATGTGAAATGCGCGTAGCGGCGCAGATTGAGCCCGAAGTGCCCGTAATTCTCATGCGTATATTCCGCCTGCGCCTGGGTGCGCAGAATGATCTCGTTGACGATGTTCTCGTGCTCCAGGCCCTTCACGCGATCGAGAATCACGTTGAAATGCGCCGGGCGCAGCGTCTGGCCCTTGGCGAGCTTGACGCCGATCGTCGCCAGAAATTCCGAAAGCGCCGAGACCTTCTCGCGCGAGGGTTCGTCATGGGCGCGATAGATCAACTGCTGGCGATGCTGCTCCAGGGTTTCCGCGGCGGCGACATTGGCCAAAATCATGAATTCTTCGATCAGCCGATGCGCTTCGAGCCGCGGCGGAATGATCACGCGATCGAACGAGCCGTCTGTCTTCAACAAAATCTTGCGTTCGGGCAGATCGAGATCGAGCGGCGCGCGCAGATTGCGGGCGTGCCGCAGCGCCTCATGCGCGGCGTATAGCGGCTTGAGCACGGGGCCAAGCAGCGGCTTCGTCGTTTCATCCGTGCGGCCTTCGATCGCGTCCTGCGCCTGCGCATAGGCGAGCTTGGCGTGCGAGCGCATCATCACGCGATGAAATTTGTGGTCGATTTTCCGGCCTTTGCTGGTGACGCGCATGCGGACGGCAAGCGCCGGCCGGTCTTCGTGGGGGCGCAATGAGCACAGATCGTTGGAGATGCGCTCGGGCAGCATCGGCACGACGCGATCGGGGAAATAGACCGAATTGCCGCGCTCCAGCGCGTCGCGGTCGAGCGCCGAGCGCGGCGTCACATAATGCGCCACGTCGGCGATCGCGACCGTAAGGACGAAGCCGCCGTCATTATCCGGCGCATCGTCCGGCATGGCGTGAACCGCGTCGTCATGGTCCTTGGCGTCCGGCGGATCGATGGTGACGAGCGGCAGATCGCGCCAGTCTTCGCGGCCGTGCAGAGACGCGGGCTGCGCGCGCTCGGCCTCGGCCGTCACCTCGCCGCGAAACACGTCGGGAATGTCATGCGCCCGCAACGCAATGAGGCTCACCGCCTTTTCGCCGGTCACCGAGCCGAGCGTTTCGCGCACGCGGGCGCGCGGCGCGCCAAAGCGCGTCTTGCCGACGAGATCGACCGAGACGAGGTCGCCATGCTTGCCTGCGCCGATGTCGGCCGCCGCGACGGCGAGTTCGCGCCCCGCCTGCCTCTTGTCGATCGGCTCGATGCGGCCGGCGC
>JAKFXD010000082.1 GCA_021731565.1 Methylocystis sp.
TGAGCGACGGCGCCATCGAAGTTGAGCTCATTCCGCAAGGCACGCTCGCCGAACGCATCCGCGCCGGCGGCGCCGGCCTCGGCGGCGTTTTGACGCCGACCGGCGTCGGCACGATGGTCGCGCAGGGGAAGCAGGTCATCGAGATCGACGGCGCGACTTTTCTCCTCGAAAAGCCGATGCGCGCGGACTTCGCGCTGCTGCGCGCGCATGAAGCCGATTATTGCGGCAATCTCACCTATCGGCTGACCGCGGCGAATTTCAATCCGGTCATGGCGCTTGCCGCCGATTGCGTCATCGCCGAACCAGATGAAATCGTGCCCACCGGCGTCATTCCGCCTGACGCGGTGCGCACGCCCGGCGTGCTCGTCACCCATCTTGTCGGCGGGGCGCGCTGATGGACGCCAAGGAAATCATTGCGCGACGCGTCGCCCTGGAGCTGCGCGACGGCATGCTGGTCAATCTCGGGATCGGCCTGCCGACGCTGGTGGCGCGCTTCGTGCCGATGGGAATGTCGGTCGCCTTTCAGAGCGAGAACGGATTGATCGGCTTCACCGCGCCGCCGCCCGAGGGAATGGCGAATCGCGATCTCGTCGACGCGGGCGGCGGATTCATCGCGGCGCTCCCAGGGGCCGCCAGTTTCGACAGCGCGACGAGCTTTGCCTTGATCAGAGGCGGCCACGTCGATTTGGCGGTGCTCGGCGCGCTGCAGGTCGACGCCTCGGGGCGACTCGCGAGCTGGATGATTCCCGGAAAATTCACGCCGGGGATGGGTGGCGCGATGGATCTCGTCGTCGGCGCCAAGCGCGTCATCGTGGCCATGCAGCATGCCGCCAAAGGCGCGCCGAAAATCGTCGAGACGCTCACGCTGCCGCCAACCTCGGCGCGGCGGGTCAGCCTGATCGTGACCGAATTTGCGGCGATCGAGCCGACGGATGAAGGGCTTGCGCTGCGCGAACGCGCGCCGGGCGTCAGCGTCTCGCAGATATTGGCCAATACCGGCGCGCGGCTCATCGTGGCGGAGGAGACGCCGGAAATGCGTCTCGGTTGCGGCTAGCCGCCGCGAGGCGTCCGCACTTGATATCGGCGGCGGTCGCGACAGGTATCGCTCTGGCCGCGCGCTCTTGAACCGGAGCGGTCAGGCGTGAACAGCAAAGAGCCGATCGATGAGAAAGCTGATTGTCATTCTTGCGGCCTTCATTGGCCTCGCCGCGCTCGATGCTGCGGCTGCGCGAACCGCCGTGGACAAGCAACGCGCGGCCTGCGAGCGCGATTCCCATAAATTCTGCGCGGCGGAAGAGCCCAATGCGATCGCGGTCGAAAAATGCCTGCGCGCGCATGCGAGCCAGCTTTCGAAGGCGTGCAAACGCCAGTTCATGGAAAAGCGCCGCTGATCCGGCGCTTCACCTAAAGCGCGGATTGATTCCCGCTTCGCGCGCGCGGCGATCTGTCGGCGCGCGACTTTATTGCGGCTCAGCCTCGGCCTGCTACAGTGCCGGGCGATGAATAAGCTCAAAAAGCGCGCCAGCGCGCGCTGGGTATCGCTCGCCGCCGGCGCGCTGGCTTTGTTCGGCTGCGCGGCGTCTGTGCGCGCCGAGTCTTGCGGTTCGTCGGCGGTCGGGTTCGGCGCTTGGCTCGAAGAGTTCAAACGTGAGGCTCGGGCGGTGGGCGTCTCCCAGCGCACGCTCGACTCGGCTTTAGCGGATATCTCCTACGACCATGCGGTGATCGGCCGCGATCGGGGACAGCGGATTTTTCATCAAAGCTTCGAGAAATTCTCCAGCCGTCTGGTGACGCCCGGCCGTTTGAGCAAGGCAAGGGCGCTGCTGCAGCGCCACGCCGCGCTGTTGCGGCGGATCGAGGCGCGCTATGGCGTGCCGGGCTCGGTGCTGGTGGCGATCTGGGGGTTGGAGACCGGCTTTGGCGCCGACAATGGCCGCTTTAAAACGATGCAGGCGCTGGCGACGCTCGCCTATGACTGCCGGCGCTCGGCGCAGTTCAGGGAGGAGCTGAACGGCGCGCTGACGATCATCGAGCGCGGCGACATGTCTCCGGCGCAGATGCGCGGCGACTGGGCCGGCGAAATCGGCCAGACCCAGTTCATGCCGTCGTCCTATCTCAAATATGGCGTCGATTTCGACGGCGACGGCCGGCGCGATCTCATACGATCGACGCCCGACGCGCTCGCCTCGACCGCGAATTATCTGAAGGGCAAGGGCTGGCGCACGGGCGCCGGCTGGGCGGAAGGCGAGCCCAATTTCGAGGTCTTCCTCGAGTGGAATAAGGCGCGCGTCTACGCCAAGACCATCGCCCTGATGGCGACGAAGCTCGATCGCGGGGATTGAGCGGCGCGCATTCGAAATTAATCGCAACCGATGCAACCAATGCCGAAGCGCTGGCGCGTCACCTTGGCTGACCCTCTGTCATGTCCAGAACGGGCGGGTCCGCTCGAGATCTCTCCAGAGCGCCTTGGCGCCGGTCCAGCCCGATTCGGCGCGCGTCTGACTTGCGCCGATCATCCAGCCGATGGCGCGTTGCATCGATGGAGCTTCGGCGCCGGGAATATCCGTTCCGGCGAACATGGCTCTCATCGTCGCGGCATCGTTGAGGTCGCCGAACAGGTTCTGGAGCTTTTTGAGGCGCTTCAAGAAAGGATCGACTCGTTTGGCCGGAAACAGGCAGCAAAAGAACTCGACGGCATAGCGCAGCTTTTTGAGTTCCTTGCGCAATTCGTGACGCTGTTCCACCGTAAGCGTCTCAAGTCCATGAGCGTGCTTTGCGACCCGCTTCCAGCGTTTGGCAAGCGAGTGGTCCGCCAGCGCCGCAATCGGCGCCGCCAGCCGCTCCGTCTGGCCGAAATCCTGAGGCACCAGCCAGCCGCGTACCTCGACGAACCGCGCAAGATCGATGAGGAAGGCCTGCACGCGGGCGCCCGCGAGAAGCCTGCGTAACAGTTCGCGGCGCTTTCCCGCCTGCTGCAGGACCAGATCGGCGAGGGCGGAAAGTTCAGGCTCGTCGGGATGTATTTCGGCCTCCCGCCGCGTCATGTCGTTCGCGACCACATCGATATCCCTCTGGCCGCCGACTTCTCGGCCGAGCCAGCGCGCTTCAACATCGAGCCGCTTCATCTCGGGGCTTCGCAGCACGGGGGCGTAGGCGGAAAATGCGCTGCGCAGCCGCCGCAGTCCGATCCGAAGCTGATGCGGCCCTTCGGCGGCGTCCAGCTGGCGAACGACCAAGACATTCGTCGCGATCTGATCGAGACATTCGCGCAAGACGTCGCGCGCGGCGGATTCGGCGGTCTGATCCGGATCAAGCGCAATGTTTTGAGCGTTTCGCGGCGCAAGCGGTAAGTCGATCCGACCCTCTTCCGCCAACAGATAGCCGCGCGCGGCTTTCGAAAGTCGCGAGAACCGCAGCCCGCCTTCGGGAAGCACAATTTGGGCGATGTCAAACAGTCCGCTTGCATTGCCCGCGAGAAGTTCGATCTCCAGCTCGGAGAGTTGAGCGGAGCGTTCGCCGGCCCGAACCTCGCCAACGTCGAGGGCGAGTTCCGCGCGCGTGCCGTCGGAAAGCTCCAGTTCGCTGGTGACGCGCTTGATCACTGTCTCGCAGACGGGCTGAAGCGGCGCGCCGTTTACGCGGTCAATGATCTCCTCCCGAACCGATGAGTCGGAAATTGAATCGAGACACAGGCGTCCGCCAGGCGCCGGGTTTTCCACCTCGCCGACCTGCGACAGGCCGCCATGCAGCGTCGCCCTGGTTTTGACGGTCTGGATCCATCGCCGCCCCTCGCGTCTCAGTCTCAGAGCGATTCCCGCCTTGTTCAAAGCGTGCTCGGGCGTATCGAGATAAATGCTTCTGAGCGTTCTCGTTACGGGCGCGCCGTGGGTCATCTTCGACGCCTTCACGCGCGCCCAGATCTCGCCCGACCTCTGCCTGTCCAGCAAGAATTTCAGCTCGATCTCGCTCATGTGACGAATTTATATCACATTATAACGGCGTGTAGCGCCGGTATGATCGCGCGCCCAGCGCTGGCGCCGCCTCAGCAGGCAGCGGTTGCGCCGGCGTCTCGACCAACCCTTCGGAGATGATGGGGCGGCAGCGCCGCCGCCGCGCGAAGTTATCGCGCCGGCTGCTGTCGCATTTGCCTCGCCGCTCCGCGGCAATTCCGAAAGCTCGGCTGAAGGCCGCCGAACATGCCGTATCGGGCCAGGGGCCGCGCGACTACGCCTTCGGCTGGTCGGACGCCTTTCGCTGCTTCCTTTTCTTGAGGACGATCGTGAGCTTATCGCCGTCCTTCGATTCCTCGACCGATTTCACCAGGCTTTCGCCCAGCGAAATATTGCCGCCGACAGCGTCCATCCAGCGATGCAGACGCTCGATGTCGGCCATGTCATCAGAGTTCTTATTTGCCACGCTGCGCCTCGAAACCAGATCCGCGCCCTTTTGAGGACATGACGAACGCAAGCCGTCATCATTCGCGCGCTCAGGTTCAATTTTATGAACCTCGCCAAGCCAAATCGCAAGCGCATAAAACTGTTTGGCGGTCGACGGACGCCGCGCGATCGAACGAATGAACCGCCGGCGTTAAAATGCCGCTGGAGCGGACAGCATCGCAAGGTATTGATTTATGATAGCAGAGGAGTCTCCGACCATCGGCCTGACGCGATTTCTGGTCTGCCCGGAGTCAGGACGGTCTTAAAAGGCCTCGATCGTCGTTTCTAAATCTATCTGGATCGAGCTGGCCGGCCAGCGTCGTGCCCGGCTTGCGCATTAAGAATGGAGGTCGAGCTCTCGACGCCATAGGAGAAGCCCTGTCGATTATGCTGCCCGGCAAGCAAGCAATCCGAAGCTCGGCCGAAGGCTGCTTCACCATTACCGAAGCGACCCGATGCTTATGCTCGGCAAAGGCGCGTTGAAGTCGCTCCTTCAACGCAGGCGGCCGCCAGCCGTCTCATCGAATCTCCGTTGGGCGCCCGCATCAAACAACCTTAGGAAGCGAAACTTTGAACGTCGCGCCGCCGCCAGGCGTGGTGTCGACCCAGATTTTTCCCTTTAGCTTGAGCACGAGCTCCTTGGCGATCGCTAAGCCAAGTCCCGCGCCAGATGCGCCTTCGCTCTTACGCCAGAACGGCTCGAAAATTGTCTGGCGATCATCTTCAGCGACGCCGGGGCCGTGATCTATGACCTCGATCGTCGCATTCTCGTCGATTCTAACCCCCACCGAACCGCCTTCGGGCTCGGCACGAAGAGCGTTGTCGATCAGGTTCGCGATAACCGCTTCGATCGCGCCCTTGTTGCCGCGAACCAAGACGGCGCCTGACGAACCCAGGTACTCGATTTCACGACTGTCCCGGATTGCGAGCAATGCAGCGTCGTCGACCATCGCCCGCACCAAGGCGGCGACGTCGACCAGTTCGTCAAGAGGCAATGTTTGCTCCTCCGCACGCGCTTCGGCGAGCAGCTGGTGGACGATGTGGGAAATGCGCCAAACATCTCGTCTCAGTTGGAATTCAAAATTCCGCTCGCGCGGCGCATCGAGGCGCGCCGCAAGCACCGCGACCGGCGTGCGCAATTCATGAGCCGCATTGGCCGTAAATAGTCGTTGCCTTCTTGTTCCGACATCAAGCCTTTCGAGCGCTTGATTGATCGCGCCAACGAGCGGCATCGCCTCAGTCGGGACGACATCCAAAGTCAAACGATTTCCCAATGTGTCCATATCGATGAGTGACGCTTCATGAGCAATTTGACGAAGCGGCAAAAGCCCGTTTCGCACGGCAAACCACGCGGTCGCGGTCGAAAGCACGACGGCCATCGCAAAATAGGCGGCGAGCAGTTTGATATCGAACGCCCAGGCGTCGATCAGATCGTACCATAGAAATTTTTGCCCATGCACCGCGACATGTAGCTGTCCAAATTGCGTCCTCATCGGCGCCATGAAGCCTTCGGGCGCAAAACTGTCGTCCTCAGGAAGCGCAAAATGAACATGTGTCGGACTGATGCCGACAACGGGAGTCAGAATTGAAACCAGAACCGGGTCTGACCCGGGCAGCGCCTGCTTGAATTTATCAAACACGGCGATGCGCATCTGCGGCGCACGACGAATTTCGGACAGAAGTTCTTGCGTCGGCGTAATGCGGACAGTTCCATCTTCGTCCGCGGCGAGCGATGCGATCGCCTGCCGCTGCGCACGTGATATCGCCAGCGAATCCCATGACGAAGGAAAAACGCCGATTCCCGTCATCGATAGCGCGGTCGAAAGGATCCACCCGCAAAAAAAAGCAAACAACTGAGCGATGATTAAATATCCGACGACGCGAGGCGCGAGAGGCAGCGATTTCATAAACCTTTCTCCGCCAGCAGGTAGCCTCTCCCGCGCACAGTGTGGATTTCCACGCGAGCGCCGAGCTCCGACAAACTCCGACGAAGTCGCGAAACGATCGTTTCAAGCGCCGTATCGCGCACGTCGTCTTCGCTTCCATAGATCTCCATTAGCAAAGATTCTCGTGACGTTACCCTGCTAACTCGCTGCACGAGCGTTCTCAGCAGCATCATTTCTCGACGAGACAAATGAATGATCGAGCCATCGATGGTTACGTCGTCGGTCTGCAGATCATAGGAGAGGGCGCCGACAACGATCGGCGGGCGGGTCTCGCCGCCGGGCCGCCGCAAGCAGGCGCGGATACGCGCAATCAGCTCTTCGCCCTGGAAAGGTTTGGTTAGATAATCATCGGCGCCGGCGTTCAGCCCCGATATCTTGTCGCTTAGCGCATCCAACGCCGTCAACATGATGACTCGAATGCCGGGATGCAGCTTTCTTGCCGATTTCAGGATTGACGCCCCGTCGCCATCGGGCAATCTCCTGTCCAGGAGAAGCAGATCATATGCTCCTTCCCGAATTGCATGGAACGCATCGGCGATTGTCGTGACGACGTCGATTTTGAACCCAGAGTGGGCGATGAGAGACGCCACGAGACGCGCCATCTCCTTCTCATCCTCGATCAGCAGGATTTTCATCCGCTATGCTCCGTGTGGCGCCGAGCGCCTTGAGTCTACGGCCTGTGTGGGGAACCGTTCCTTTATAGAGAAAGCGCATGGAAGACGTCAGCGACTCCGACTCCACGCAGGGAAAGGGAGCCTGCTCCGGGAGCCTGGTCGTGACCAAAATGTCACAACCTGTAGTAATTGCCAGCTTCAAGTCCTTTGACAGGCTGTTGCAAGGTAACCTGACGTATCAAATTTCCCGAGACATCGTCGCCTCTAGAAGACTTCGATTTGGGAAGGTCAATGCGTCGGAATCATCCGTCTGCCGAATTCAGAAAATCCGATCAGCGCCAAGCCGCTGTCGGCTTTTCTGTCCAATTCGGCGCCGGTATGGCCCTGCGCGCATTGAATGTCCTTTTCTGCAGCGCTGAACTTCGACCGTTCGCGAGAGCATTCCATTACCGTCATCTAACTGCTTGTCTGCAGATTGCCGCCATCGCCCTCATGCTGACGGTCGGTCCGCGCGCTGCGATCGAATCTCAAGAAATTCCAGCGGCTGGAAGCAGCCAGATATTATTCACAGATGCTGCAAACTGTAATGCGCAGGTAGGCAACGAAGCTCCGGCGCATCCGCGCCCTGCGCACGCCCAATGTTGCGTAACCTGTACCGCGGCGGGGCGAGACTTTTTAACTTTTCTCATCGCCAGCATTTACATCGCCGGATATTGTTTCGCTCGTGCGGCCTACGGATTGGTCGCGTATTTCACCGATCGCGAATTCTTTCCTCGCGTGCTGGGATGGGCCAGCAGTTGGTCGTCCCGCGCCCCTCCAGTGTCCCTCTGACCTGATCGCCTTACTAAGGCAGGCTGCGCCACTCTCAGATCAAATCAGGAATGCGGTTTACGCCGCGTGAGGGGATTCTCATGTCCATCAACACTTTATCGCGCGGCGTTTCCGCCAGCGCAGTCGCCCTCGTGTGCTGGTCGTCGATGGCCGAAGCGCAACAAAGTTTGCCTACGATCGACATCGGGGGCCGCACGACCGGAAAGCCCCAGCACACACAACTTTCGCGGGGCGCTTCGACGGGCAGCCCGCAAGGCGCCGTCTCCCAACCGTCGCCGTCTGCGCCTGAGCCGCTCCTGGGGATTCCCCGCCGGCAGGACAGCTACGTCGTCAAGACGACCTCCACGGCGACGAAGATGGCCATTCCAATGATCCAGCTTCCCGCCTCGGTGAAGGTCGTTCCGGGGGAAGTGATCCAGGATCAGAGCATCACCGACATCAAGGGCGCGCTCGAAAACGTCAGCGGCGTGCAATCGGCGCAGACGCAAGGCGGCAACGCCTCCTTCACCCGCATTCGCGGCTTCCAGACGCCGCGAATCTTCCGAAACGGATTATTGGCGGTGTCGCCGACCAACTTTACCGATTTCGGCACGTCGAACATTGAGAGAATCGAGGTGATGAAAGGACCGGATGCAATGCTCTACGGACGCAGCGATCCGGGCGGATTGATCAATCTGATAACGAAGCGTCCGGTCGTCAATCGGATCAACATGGTCCAGCAGCGCATCGGCAAATATAACGACTATTTCACCGAATGGGATTCGGCCGACTCCCTGACCGACGACAAATCTCTCTTCTATCGGTTCTCCGGCGGCTATTTGAACACTGGCGGATTTGTCGATTTCAGCCGCGCCGAACGTGTGCACGTCAATCCGAGCGTCGCCTGGCGACCGGATGAGGATACGACCTTCGTCGCGGACGTGGAGTATTACAATCAGGATTATCGGCCCACGCTCGGCCTGACCATCAATCCCTTCAATACCACGCGGCCGGCGAACGTTCCGGTTTCGCGCAACCTTGAAGGGCCGTATGTGCCGCTATCCAACAACAACAATGTCTTTGTCGGATCGGACTTCACGCACCGTTTCAACGACACGTTCACGTTCAAGCAGCGCTTCTTGGCGGCGTTCCTGCATCATGACGACGCCTACTCCAGCCATGCAGACGTCGATGCGATCGGCAATGTGTTGAAGAACGCCTTCAGTCAGCAGAATGACTCGGACGTCTACGGAACCAATTTGGATCTTCTCGGGCATTTCGATTTTCTCGGCGCCCATCACGACACGCTGCTCGGATTCGACTATCAGCGCGTCCACTCGATATACGGCAATCAGGGACGTTTTTTTCCGCCGAATCCCTTGCTCACCGTCAATATGTTCTCTCCGTGGACCAGCAATGTCTATGGCTGGATCCCTACAGGCTTTTATGACTGGCAACGCGTGTTCGACCGGCCCCGCTTCCTGAACGATCGGCAAGCCAACATCTCGAACCAGGAAGGTTTCTACTTCCAGGATCACATCACGCTTCTGGACGGGAAAGTGCATATTCTGGGCGGCGGTCGCTTCGACTGGTTCTGGCAAGGGCAGGCGAGAGGCGCGACCGGCGATCTGGCGGAATCCTACATCTACACGCAACCCTACACGATCAATCCCTTCGCCGTCGGCAATCCCTTTTCCACCGCCAATCGGCAATACACATTCTTTGCGCCCACGCGTTTCGACTCGGCCTTCAGTCCGCGCGTCGGACTTCTCGTCCAGCCGGTTCCCTGGGCGAGCTTCTATGGAAGCTGGACGCAGGCGTTCGGACCCAACGTCAACGCCTCGGTCGGCGTCGACCAGTTCAATCGGCCGTTCGCGCCGGGAAAGAGCGAACAGATCGAAATCGGCGCCAAGGCGGAATGGTTCGAGGGACGTCTGTTGACGACATTGGCGTTATATAACCTCACCAAGACGAATATTCCGGTGAGGGACGTCACATCGCTCGATCCGACCGCGCTCGTCCTGGTCGGCGCGGCGCGCAGCCGGGGCGTGGAACTCGACGCGACGGGGAAAATTCTCGACAATCTCAGCCTGATCAGCAGCTTCACCTATATGGACGCGCGCGTCACCGAGGACAGCAACACCGATCCGGTGACCACCACGCTCGGACGCCGCCTGATTGGCGTGCCGCGCTATCAGGGCAGCTTCTGGGCGAAATGGGACATCAAGGAGATTGCCGAACTCGATGGGTTCAGTCTCGGGTTTGGCGTGTTCGTGGTCGGCAACCGCCAGGGCGACGATCAGAGCACCTTCCAGCTGCCCGGCTATGTGCGGCTCGACGCGATGGCCGCCTATAAGCTTAAAGTTATGGGCAACGACGTGACGGCGCAGCTCAATCTGCGAAACCTCGCCAACACCCGATATTTCGAATCCGTGGACAACAACTTCTCCACGCCAAAATACAACATCTATCCAGGCGCCCCGTTCAATGCGATGGGCACGATCAGAGTCGCGTTCTAAATGGGCGACGCGAGCATCTTGCGCCCTGAAGGCGAGAAGTCGGACGACGTTTCAAACGGCGCCGACGCGCCGACGGCGCTGCCGTTGCAAGCGCGCTCCTTCGGAGACATCGCATACGCATCTGCAGGCGCAACATATCCATTCCTCGAACGGCTGAGAAGGAACATTCCGGCGTCCGCGCATGCGAGACTGGCTATCTGCAATCGAGGCGAATGATCGGATCACCCGCGCCGACATTGCGTATCGCCAACGTCTTCCCCGACGACCACGGCGAAAATATCTTGTGCCAGCACGATCGAAGACGACGCGCGCACGCGCGTATTGGTCGCTCCGCCGACGCAGCGCGCACGTCGCCGAAGGCATCCCGCCGCACTGGTGGCTCCGAAGGCGATCGATTCCTGCCGCCGCGGATTCGGCGACAGGACACGCAATTCGATTGCTTCCGTGACGCTGGAGATCGGTTTTCGCGTCGCGACGGCGCCGCCTGCAAGCGCTTGGTCAGGGTGTCGCTTGGACAGGGTTTGCTTCGAGCGAAAGTCGGGGCATAATTTCGCTCTGCGCGCGGCGGATCACAAATCCGGGTCGAAAGCGCATAGGAGGCCAACATGTCGACAACAATCCTCTCAGACGGAGAGATAGAGAAGAGCAGGCTTAATGCCGCTACGTGCTACCGGATGATCTGGCGGTGGCATTTCTACGCGGGGCTCTTCTGCCTCCCCTTCGTAACCATTCTTGCTTTGTCGGGGTCGGTCTACCTCTTCAAGCCGCAGATCGACGAATTTTTTGACAGGCCATACGTCCATATGTCTCTTTCCGCGCCGGCGCATAGCCTCGACGATCAGGTCGAAGCGGCTCTCGCCGCTGTCCCGCAGTCTCGCATCAAGGGCCTTGAACTGCGAAACGATCCGACGGACGCCGCGCGCGTGCATGTAGTCGACGCGCAGGGCCAGGAGCAACGCGTGCTGGTCCGCCCGGATACGTTGGAAGTCCTCAAGGTCGACGCCGAGAAATGGCGCCTTTCGACGCTGATGCGCGACATTCACGGATCCATGCTCCTCGGCGACGTCGGCGCGATCACGCTAGAACTTGCCGGCGCCTGGGCCATCGTGATGATAGTGACGGGGCTCTATCTGTGGTGGCCGCGCAATTCGATTGGGATCGGCGGGGTATTATTCCCGCGCAAGGGCCGTCCGTTCCTGCGCGATCTCCACGCGGTCACGGGACTCTACGTTTCGTTCTTCGCATTGTTTCTGCTCGTCTCCGGATTGCCCTGGACAAAGATCTGGGGCGAGGCCTTTCGCTGGTCCAAGGGGATCACGCCGCAGCAACAGGTCAAAATGGACTGGACCACGGGGCCGAGTTCGGCGAAGGCGCAGCGTATGGCGGCCTATCAGGCCGCGCCTCCGGCGCTCGCCAAGGACTCAAGCGAACATGACGCGCATGAGGGGCATCAACGCCATGCCGGCATGGAACATGGTCCATCGCCAGCACGCGTCATCGGGTTCGACCAGGTCGCCGCGGTTGCGCGAAACGCCCGGCTCGCCGAGCCGGTGACGCTGGCGCCGCCGTCTCCCAAGAACGCGAATTGGATCGTGCGCTCACAGTCGCAAAATCGGCCCCTTCAGGAAACATTGCATGTTGAGCCGGCGCGCTTCGAGGTGATGAAGCGCGAAGACTTCTCGGGCAAGCCGCTCATCGACAAAGTCGTCGGCGTCGGAATCGCGGCGCATGAGGGTCATCTGTTCGGCGTCGCCAACCAGCTGCTCGGCCTTTTCACGGCTTTGTCTTTCCTGACGCTCGTTGTGACGTCGGTCCTGATGTGGCTGAGGCGTCGACCGGCGGGCGCGTTGGGCGCCCCGCCGCCGCTTGCGCAGCCACCGCGACTGGCGCCCGCACTCGTCTTGCTGATCTTAGGTTTGGGCGTTTTTCTCCCCACGCTCGGCGTCTCTCTGATACTGGTCCTCGGCTTTGAAGCCGTCGCGCGCCTTTGCCTGCCAGGCGTTTCACGATGGCTCGGGCTTGCGCCGCGCGCCGCCCCAGGTTGAGGCGATTTTCGAGATCCGAAGCAAGAGAGCAAATTCCGAGCGAAATCGAGTCGGCGAAGGCTGTCGACAATGAGGGCGCGCGCGATCCAGGCTTCAATAGGATACGCGTTCGCCTCTCGATCCCGACCGCCGCGCCATAGCCAGGGCATCGATGGCGGCGAAGGAGCGCTACCGCGCGGACGCTTCGGATGACGCCACCAATATGTTCGTACGTTAAGCTGATCGTTGGAGCCGGTTTCGTTCGTCTTCAATAAGCGCTATGCGACGATCGGGTGTTCCGATCCCTGACGGAGCCTTGGCTCAAAATTGACTTGGCGTTCGCGCCGACGCCGCCTTCGCCAAGACGGGCATAAGACCCACGCCCAACTTATCGGGTCCCGCAGAGTCGAGAAAAACCACATAAATTGACGCAGACCCAGCCCCCCGGCAGAACCTATTTGTGCGACCGGCAAGCCGCGCCCGGTTTTCTCCCGGTCAGAAAAAAGGCCTCTATCGCGCCCTTTCCCTTGATCTTCAGGCCGTCACGCGGCGCCAAGATGAAGTCCTTGCCCAGATGCTCATAGGTCGACCGTGAAACTTGAATGCGGCCTGGCAGGCTGTTCGACTCGAGCCGGCTCGCGACGTTCACCGCATCGCCCCAGATATCGTATACGAACTTGTGCGCGCCGATCACGCCCGCGACGACGTCGCCGGAGTTGATGCCCATCCTGATTTCGAGCGGGGTCGGCAAAGTATCGTTGAGAATGTCCAGCGTTTCGGCCATCGCCAACGCCATGTCCGCGACGGCGTGCGCGTGATCGTCCCGATCGTCGAAGAGCCCGCAGGCGACCATGTACGCGTCGCCAATCGTCTTGATCTTCTCGACGCCGAATTTGAGCGCAAGCCCGTCAAACGCCGAGAAAACGCGTCCCAATACGCCGACAAGTTCGGGAGCGGTCAGCCTGGAGGAGAGCTCGGTGAAGCCGACGAAATCCGCAAACAGAATCGTGACGTCGTTGACATGATCCGCGATGACCGTTTCGCCGCTCTTCAGACGAGCGATAATCGGCGCCGGAAGAATATTGAGGAGAAGCTGTTCGGAGCGCGCTTTTTCGATGCGCAATGCCTCGAGCGCCTCGCGTTCCCGGTCTCGCAGATGCTTTTTCTCCAATGACGATCCGATGCGCGCGCGAAGAAGCACTGGATCGAAGGGTTTTGCGAGATAATCCTCGGCGCCAGCTTCGATGCATCTGACGATGGAGTCGATCTCGTTCAGGGCCGATATCATGATGACTGGAATGTCTCTCAAGGCGTCGTCAGCTTTGAGGACCGAAAGAACATCGAGGCCGCTGATATCCGGCATCAGCAGATCGAGCAAAATGAGATCAAAGGGCGCCTCCCTCACCATTTCCAGCGCGCGCGACCCGCTCTCAGCCAGCGCGACGGAGTGGCCCTGTCGTTCCAGCCGGCGCTTCAGGAGTTCGCGATTGGACGCGTTGTCGTCGACCACGAGAATGCGGCTCGGCAATACGGCGACACTGTCGGCTTCGCCTTCTAAGATCGGCTGGACGGAGGCGACGAAGCGATGTGCGACCATGGCGGAGACGGGTTCCGCGCCGGCCTCGGCGTTCGTCGCCTCGGTTTCGGGGAACGAAAAACTCACCAGGCCGTCGATACGCTCAAGGAAGCGGGACGCTTCCTCTAGAAGACGATTGAGGTCCGAGACCAGCGCCCGCGCGTCGTCGACGCCCGCTGCGTCTTCGCGCAGCATCTCGCCAAATCCCTTGATGGCGTTGATCGGCGTGCGCAGATCGTGCCGCAAGAGACGACGATAGTCCTCGGAATCTTCGCTTGGCCCTCGCGCCGACGCGCGGGACCGACTCGCGAGGGACGCGATGTAATCAATCAGCGAACGGCCGGCGGCGTGAATTTTCTCGAGGTCGTCACGAAATTCGCCGTGGCCGCTTCGCTCGGCCTCGTCCAGTAGAATTTCGGCATAGCCCGCGATCGCCTCGGCGGGCGCGCTCAGCTCCTGCTGTAGATAAGCAAACAGCGCGCGATCGCTTCTGTCGGCCAGCGGCTGGAAGCCATGCGATGTCATCTTTTGTTTCCAGAAATCTTGAGCGCGCCGGCGTCCGCCGTCCAAGATGCGTCAGTCGTGTTTCTCATGATCTCCTACAACCGATGGGACCGCCAGAGTTCGCTCGCCGCCACGGCCTGATCCGACGATGCTAAGCGCCAGATTCAATCAGGGCCGCGATCTTGCCCAGAAGACGCGTGATCTCCACAGGTTTGGTGTCATAGTCGTCGCAGCCCGCTTCGATCGCCTTCTCCCGGTCCCCCGCCATCGCATGGGCCGTGAGGGCTATCACCGGAATCTTGCGCGTCGCTTCGTTTTCTCGAACCCGGCGGGCCGCCTCCCAGCCGTCGATGACCGGCAGGCTCATGTCCATCAGGATGAGATCCGGCGATTCGGCGGCGGCCATCTCGACGCCTTGCTGGCCATCTATGGCGATCACGACTTCATAGCCATTGCGCCTGAGGCGCCGCGACAGCATATCCCGGTTCATCTCATTGTCTTCGACAAGCAAAATCTTCACCACCGACCCCGTCTCCGATGTCAATGCGCTTGGACGGCGTCCGCCGCGCTGGGATTGAGGCACTGACGCATAATCGTCACCAGCTCCTCAAGATAGTCATGGTCCTTTGTGATGATGTCAGCCCTGAATTCTTTCAGCCTGCAAATATCCTCGTCGCTGAGATCTTTCGCCGTGACGATGATGACCGGCAAATGGTCATAGGCGCGGCGCTGACGCAATTCTCTCAGGAAACCGAAGCCATCGAGATTCGGCATCATCAGGTCGAGAAGGATAAGATCCGGAACCGGATTTTCAGCGATCCAGTCGAGCCCATCCCGCCCGTTAATCGCGGTTTCGGCCTTGTAGCCGGCGCCCGAGACGCAGCGGCGAAGAAGCTCGCGCGTCGCGGAGTCATCCTCAATGATCAGAACCGTATTTTCGCTCGAGGCCCCGCAATAGCGCGTTATCAGGGCCGTCAGGCGCTGACGGTCGATGGGCTTTGTCAAAAGCTCCGCCGCGCCGAGCGGAATCGCCAACGCGCGCTCGCTGAGAATCGTCACCATGATGACGGGAATGTTTCGCAGTTCTTCATCCTCCTTGAGCTGCCTGAGCACGCCCCAGCCATCGAGCTGCGGCATCATCACATCGAGCGTTATGGCCTGCGGCCTGTGCTGTCTCGCGAGAGCCATCGCCTCTAGCCCGTGACGCGCGGCGATGACGCGATAGCCCTTGTTCTCCAAAGTTCGTGTGAGCAGGTCGCGCGCCATAGCGTCGTCGTCAACGACCAGTATCGTGGGGAGCGGCCGGGACGAGGTCGCCTCGGTCAGATCCTTCGTCTCGACCGGCTCTTGCCGGTCCGGAAGCCTGATCGTGAAGGTCGAGCCTTCGCCCGGCGCGCTCTCGACAGAAACATCGCCGCCGAGCGCCGCGCAGAAATGCTTGGTGATCGCGAGCCCAAGCCCCGTTCCGCCAAAGCGCTTCGTGGTCGAGGCGTCGGCCTGGGTGAAGGCTTCGAACAGGCGGGCAAGCTGCTCCTGCGTCATGCCGAGCCCCGAGTCCGACACGTGGAATGCCACGGAAGCGTCGGCGTCCCGCTCAACGGTCAGTGTGACTTTTCCGTGGCTCGTGAATTTGTTTGCGTTGCTCATGAGATTGAGCAGGCACTGCTTGACCTTCGTTTCGTCTGACAGAAAGCCGCCGACATCGTCCGCGCAGCGGAGTTCAAGCGCATTGCCATTCTTGTCGGCCAGAGGCTGAACGATGGAAATGACCTCGTTCACGAGCGGCCTGATCTCCACCCGCTCGATGAACACCTCCATCTTTCCGGCTTCGATTTTGGAAAGATCGAGAATATCGTTGATCAGGCCAAGCAGGTGCCGGCCCGCGCTCTCGATCCTCTTCAGATCTTCGATCGGCTCTGGATCGCCGTTGTCGAGCGCGCTCTCCTGAAGCATTTCGCTATAACCGATGATGGCGTTGAGCGGCGTGCGCAGCTCATGGCTCATATTCGCGAGAAAGGCGCTTTTTGTCTTGCTGGCTTCCTCGGCCGCCACGCGCGCGACTGACAATTCCTCGTTTGCGAGCTGAAGTTCGCGCGTGCGCGCCCGGATCTTGTCCTCCATGGAATCGTAAAGGCCGCGCAACTCCACGGTCATGGAACGGATCGCCGTCAGCAGATGCCCCGTTTCGTCGCGGCTATCGATCTCGAAATTTGCGTCGAGGTCCCCCGCGGCGACCCGCTCGGCCACGCCGACAGCGGTCTTGATGGGCTTGGTGATCGTGCGCGCGACGCCCATGGCCAAAGCGATAATCGGTGGGATCATGAAGAACAGCAGCCAGAGCGTCGCCTCCTTTTGCGCGCTGGTGAGCGCGAAGGCCTCTTTCGTGCTCTGCTGTACGACCATGCCCCAGCGAAACGAGGGAACGTAGGTCCATGAGGCGACAACGGGTCTGTGCGCGCGATCATCGAAAAGACCCGAGCCATGGACGCCGGCGAGCGCCTTGGCGAGCGCGGGAAAAGCGCCGCCGTCGAGCGGCGCCTTGATGCTGAACGCCTTGGAAGCGTCGTGCCGCAGAGGGTTGACCACGACCATTTGGCCCTGATCGAATTGCGCCGCGACCAGCACCTCTCCCGTCTCGCCGAGACCGGTATAGTCATTGATGAGGCTGTAAATCTCCTGGTTGTCGAGCTGGAAGACGACGACCGCGATCACGACGCCATTGTCGAGGACCGGCCCCGCGATATAGGCGGCAGGCTCTTTTTGCCCCGGATAGATTTGAAACGCCGAGATTTCGGCTTGCAGCAACGTGCGCGCCCGATCGATCGTGTCGGAAAGCTCCGTTTCCTTGAGCGGTCCGCCGAGCGAATTTGCGTTGAACGGCGCCATGTCCGATTGCGCGAAAAGCGTGAAGCCTTCGGAAGAGACAATCGCGCCGCCGACGTAGTTGAACGTGTCGGAGAGACGCTTGAGAACCGGGCCGTGTTTCGCGATCGCCTGGCGATAGGCTTCCGATTCTCTCCCACTCGTCCTGATGGCTTCGGAAAATTCTCGGGCGGCTTCGCCAATCGACGCGCTGTGCATCAAGGACTCGACGCTTCGGATTTTTTCAAGCGTCAGAGTCTCCAGCTGCTCGACTTTCTTCTTGGCGACAACCTGCAGCGACGTCTGAATCGCCTGTTCGAGAGACTCGCGCGAAATGTCATAAGTCCGCCAGGCCAGGAGGCCGCAGGAGACGATATTGATCGCAAGGAACCAGAAGATGATCTTGGCGCCGATGGAGCTCCGGAGAAAATCGAGCCTGGGAAGCGTCATCGATCAGTCCGCCTCTACCGGATTGGCCCATCTCCCGCCCCATCTCGTGTACAAGGCGGTCAAAAATTCCTCCCACTCCGCTTTCGTGCGAGTCGGCGGATAGGGCACGGGACGGATCGGGCGATCGATCGTCCAGACAAGCTCGATCACGCCATCGGTTCGAATCTTGCCTACGGAAAAAGATCGCCACGTATGCTGCGTGTAAGGATCGACCGACACCAGACCTTCGGGCGCATCGAGGGTCTCGGTCAGCATGGTGCGTTTGACCCGCTGAACGTCGAAGGACTGCGCCTCCTCGACCGCCTTCGCCCATAGGGTGACGCTGAAGTAGGAGGTCGCAATAACGTCGCCGGTCACACGGTTGACGCCATATCTTTCACGAAAGGCGCGAATGAACCGCTCGTTCGCCGGCTTCTTGATCGCCTCGAAATAGCTCCAGGCGCTGTAATGGCCTTGGAGGCTGGCGATCGGCAGGCTGCGAAGCTCTTCCTCGCCGATGCTGACGGAGACAACCGGCGCCTTGTCAGCGGCAAGCCCGGCGTCGGTCAGCGCCTGATAGAACGCCTTGTTGGAATCGCCCACAACCGAACTGATAATAACGTCCGGCTGCGCCAGCTTGATTTTTTGGACCGCCCGAGAAACGTTGGCGCTTCCGAAGAAAATATAGTCCTCGCCCACAAGATCCGCGCCAAGCGCGCGGATCGTGTCCTTCATGATTTCGTTGATGCTATGCGGCCAAACATAATCTGAACCGATCAGATAGATTCTTTTGCCGAGGTGATCGAGGCTCCATTTGATCGCCGGAATGACCTGCTGATTGGGCGCCGCGCCCGTGTAGATAATATTGGGGGACTGTTCGAGTCCCTCATAGGCCATGGGATAGACCATGAGCTGGCCGTATTTCTCGATAATGGGTGCAACCGTCTTACGGCTCGCGGACGTCCAGCACCCAAAGATCACGGATACGTGTTCCTCGGTGATCAGGCGCTCGGCCTCTTTCGCGAAGGTCGGCCAATCGGATTTGCCGTCGGCGATGATCGGCTGAATCTTGCGTCCCAGTAAGCCGCCTCTCGCATTGATCTCCTCAATCGCGAGCAGCTCCGCGTCGACCATTGAATTTTCGCTGATCGCCATCGGTCCGGAGCGCGAGTGCAGGATGCCGACCTTTATCGGCGCGTTTTCCGACCCCATAAGGAACATCGTCGCGGGGAGTGCTGCGGCGGCGACGAGAGCGACCGCGATAAGGCCTTTCCACACGCTGCGAGGAGCTTTGAGGGCCATTGGCCGTATCCTGGTTCCGGGTTGTTTGGATCGAAGCGGGATGTCATTTTAATTGATCGCCGTCTCGCCTTCCAGGCGGGGCGTTATAGCCGCTTTTAGGAGAATGCCCGGCCTTGCGCCGGGCATCCGCGCAGGGACATTGCGGAAATGCATCGCGCCGAGCCGGCGTGTTCGGCTCATGTTGTCACATTTGGATCGTGTCATCGCGTGGATGGCCGCGACAAGCGCGGCCATGACGCGGCGTGATGACGCCTCGTTAACTTGGATTCGAAGCCCCGCTAAGCCTGGGGCGAGTATTGACCCCCGCCAGATGGGCGCTATTATCTACCACGATGCGTTTTTGAATCTCTTTGGGGAGGACTCTAATGGCGCGCTCATCGGACAACCCACAGAACAAGGGTCGAGGCAAGAAAGCCCTCGGCGTGATGGGTGTATCCTTGTCGCTCGCAGGCGCCGCCTGCGTCGACAGTTCTCCTGCTGACGCTTCGACGGCTCCGACGACGAGCCGGACGCGTACGATCGACCTCCGCGAACAGGAAGTGTTCGACGTGGGGCTGAATTCGTTCCGCCTTTTCGATCGCGAAGAAGTCCCGGCCGTCAAGACCGAGGAGGTCGCTTGGTGGTGGGGATGCCGTGGCTGTAGGGGCTGCGGCTGTCGCGGTTGTGGGGGCTGCAGGGGCTGTGGCGGCTGTCGCGGCTGCCGTGGTTGCGGGTGACGCGCCGCTGCACATCTGACGGCTGAGCGGTCGTTTCCGATAGGCCACCAGCGCTTCGATCCCGTGTTGCTGGCCGGGGCGAAGCGCGTGGCTGCATCGTGCGGGATAGCGCGCGCGCGTCCGGCTTCTCGGAATCCTGCAATCGAGCGACTCTCGTCGCTGCTAGGCGCGACGAGACGGGGGAGCGCGCGACAGCCAAATGACAGTTGAAGCATCCGGATCGCTTTCGCGGAAGCAAGTTTCACAAGCGCCGCTCGGCGACGTCCTTCGATTTTCGCCCAATTTTTCAGTCTATGTGCTGCCGCCGGACGCTGTCTGTCTTTATTCGGAGGACAGAAAGTTTTTTCTTCATGGCGCGCTCTATTGCGCGCTGGCGGAGCGGATCGGCGCGGGAGAGGACGCCCACGCCATACGTGATGCGCTCTCCGCAGAGTTTCCGGTCGACGCAATCGACGAGGCGTTCAAGCGCCTGCTCGATCGCCGTTTCGTTGTCCCGGCGGGCGCATCGGACGGGATTGCGGCGGCCTATTGGGCGAGTCTCGGCCTGCCGCCCGACGTCGCAGCGAAAAATCTGCAAAAGGTCTCCGTTCGGATCGAACCCTTAGGGATCGGCGGCGCTGGCGCGCTGGCGGAGGCGCTGGACGTTTTCGGCGTCAAGGTCGTGAAGCGCGGCGGCGATCTGATCGTCGCCCTCGTCGGCGATTATCTCGAAAGCCAGCTCGCGGAGTTCAACCGCCGGCGGCTCGAGGATAGGCAGGAGTGGCTGCTGGTGCAGCCGTCCGGCGTTTTCCCGCTGGTCGGCCCCATCTTCCGCCCTGGCAAGAGCGCCTGCTGGAGATGCCTCGCCGATCGGATGAACTGGAACCGACAGGTCAAGGCGTTCCTCGGCCGCAAGGAGGCGCGCTGCGTCGCCGTCTCGCCGCTCGGCGCCAATCCGCTCGGGCTGAGCGGCGCTGGCCTCGCCGCCGCGGAAATCGCCAAGGCGATCGCCAGCGACTTCCGCACCGATCTGCACCAGCATATCGTGAGCCTGGATCTGATGGGCTCGACCGTCGCACGGCATTATGTGCCGGCTCGGCCGCAATGCCCAAGCTGCGGCGACCCCGAGCTGCGCGATCCCGCGCGAACGCCCACGCCCATCCCGCTGCATGCCGGCAGCGCGAGCGTTGTGACGAGCGGGGGCTACAGATCGGTCTCGCCGGGCGACACTCTTGCCCGCAATCGCAAGCATGTGAGCCCGCTGACCGGCGTCGTATCGCATCTCGATCGGATCAAGAGCCAACAGCCGCTCGACGCGAGCTTTGTCGCCAGACACAATTTTTCGCCGCGCCCCGAAACGGTTGACGCGCTTCAGGCGGGACTGAGCGGCGACAGCTATGGCAAGGGCAGCGTCGCCGAACAGGGCGAAGCCAGCGCGCTGATGGAGGCGATCGAACGCTACTGCGGGATTTTTCAGGGCGACGAGATCAGGACCGTCCGGCGATATACGGATTTCCCGGCCGGCGAGGCGATCCTGCCCAACGACATCCTGCTCTACAGCGACGCGCAATATGAGCAGGGCGCGAAAAGCGGCGGCTGCGGCGAGGGCGCACAGCGCTTCGATCCCGCCGCGGAGGCGGAATGGTCGCCAGTGTGGTCGCTGCGCGACGAAGGCTTCAAATACGTTCCCACCGGCCTTCTGTATTTCTTTCACGAGTCCGGCTGCGCCAATCAGATCAGCGCGGATTCGAACGGCTGCGCGGCGGGCAATACGGTCGAGGAAGCCATCATTCAGGGGTTCCTCGAACTCGTTGAGCGGGATGCATATGCCATCTGGTGGTACAACCGTTTGCGTCGTCCGGAGATCGATCTCGACAAGCTCGGCGACAGCTATGTGAACGACCTCCGCGCCGTTTTCGCCAAGATGGGCCGAGACATCTGGGCGCTGGACGTAACCAGCGATCTCGGCATTCCGGTCGTCGTCGCCGTCGCCCATTGGACCGAGGACGGACGGGAATATATCGAAGTCGCGGCGGGCGCGCATTTCGATCCAAGGATCGCGACGCTGCGCGCCATGACCGAGCTCAACCAGTTTCTTGCCATCGAGAGCCTCGGCGGCCGCCCCGCGCCCGGGCCCGACGACGGTTATGGAGGCGACCCTCTGCCGTTGCGCAAGCACGCCTATCTGCGGCCGCAGGGCAAGGCGTCGTTCGGGCGGTCGCGGTTCAAGAATTTCGCCCAACTCGACGGCCGCGACCAGGTGCTGGCCTGCGTCAAGCTCGCCGCGCGGGCTGGACATGATTTTCTCGTCCTCGATCAGACGCGTCCGGATATTGATGTGCCGGTGGTTCGGGTGATCGTTCCGGGGCTGCGGCATTTCTATCGCCGCTTCGGCCCCGGCCGTCTCTACGACGTGCCCATCGCGCTGGGTCTGCGCAAGCGGCCGGTGCGCGAAGCCGATGTCAACCCTTTGTTCCCCCGTACCTGATTTGCCTGGCGAAACCTCCCAGCCGCCCGCGCCGCCGGCACGGCTCTTCGCGCGACTCAATCCTGGCGTGACGCTCGAGCGCAACGCGACGGGCGGCCTCTCCGCCATTTTCGACGATCGAACCGTGGCGTTCGGGAAGTTCGGCGCCGACGTCACAGCGCGCGCCGCCGACTTCGAGACCGGCGTGGCGTTCGATGGGGATGGGGACGCGGAGATAAACGAACTCATCCGAAGGCTGGCGCTTTACGGTCTCGTCGAATATCGCCTGGCCCGCGCGCCAAGCGGTCCCGATCTCATCGTCATCGAGCCGCAGATGCGCGACTATGCGCCACGAATGGCCGCGGTCGACGAGGATTGCGCGCTGGCGCTGTCGCGCTTCGCCTATATGCGGCGGCGCGGCGCCGACCTGGTGCTCGAATCGCCGCGCGCCATGGCGCTCTTCCGACTGTGCGACCCCAGCGTCACAGCGATGATCGCACGTCTATCGGAGGCCCGCACGGTAAAAGAGCTTCGCGCCTTGGCCGACTTTCCGGGAGTCGAGCTGCTGGCGTTGCTTCTCGACGGCCAGATCCTGTTCACGCGCGCTCGCGACGCCGACCAAGGGCTGCGCGCGGCCGAAGGCGACGGCGATCTCGTTCTATGGGACTTTCACGATCTGCTGTTCCACGCCCGCAGCACGAATGGACGGCACGCCAATCCTACCGGCGGGCTTTATGCCCACGCGCATCTCGCGCCGCCGCCGCCCGCGATACGGCCGAGCTGGCCAGGGCCGGCGATCGACCTGACGACGCTTGAGACGGCGCCGCCCTCGGCCTTTGCGACATTGCTGCGGCGTCGGCGCTCGACGCGCGCCTTCGATGAGCGGCGCCCGATCACGCTGGCGGAGGTCGCGCGGCTCCTCGGCGGCGCCGCGCGAATCATATCGCGGGAGCGACAGGCTGACGAAGACCAGGATGAGCCGGAGTTGGAGACCGCTCCTCGTCCCTATCCATCCGGCGGCGCAAGCTATGAATTGGAGCTCTATCTCGCCGTCGATCGATGTGAGGGCCTGGCGCGCGGCTTTTATCATTACGACGCCAGCCGCCACGCTCTTGTGTTGATCGAGACGAACGAGCATTGGCTTACGGCGATGCTGGAGGACGCGCAATTCGCCATGGGCGCGCCGGCGGTCCCGCAAGTCCTCGTCACAATGGCGGCGCGTTTTGGCCGCGTGTCGTGGAAATACAGCGGCTTCGCCTATGCGCTCGTTTTGAAACATGTCGGCGTGCTGATGCAGACGCTCTATCTGATGGCCACGGAGATGGAGATCGGGGCCTGCGCGATCGGCGTCGGCGATATCGACCTCTTCGCCAAAATGACGGGCCTCGCGTTTCACGTCGAAGGGTCGGTCGGCCAGATCGCGATCGGACGCGGCGTTCAAAGTGGTTCGACGCCCGTCGCCGATTGACGGCGCGACTGACAGATAGGGGGTCAGGGATCGTCCAATGACTGGCGCGGCACGACGCGATGTTTTGATCGGAGCAGGGACAATCGCTCTGGCGACCGCGACCGCCGCCTGGTCGCGCGGGGCGTTGGCTGGGAAGACCCATTCCCTTCCCGTATCGGAGTGGGATTACCGCACGATCAAAGATCTCCTGGCCGCATTGCGG
This sequence comes from Methylocystis sp., assembly GCA_021731565.1. Taxonomy (GTDB): domain Bacteria; phylum Pseudomonadota; class Alphaproteobacteria; order Rhizobiales; family Beijerinckiaceae; genus Methylocystis. The sequence goes on from JAKFXD010000082.1 coordinate 23,855, forward strand.
GCGCGAAAGATTTCCGCGCTGGAGCTCACGGATCAAGCGATTGCGCGCATCGAGACGGCGGACCGGCGCGTCAATGCCGTCGTTGCCCGAGACTTCGAACGCGCGCGCGAGGCGGCCAAGGCGGCCGATATCGCGCTGTCTCGCGGCGGAACGGGCGCATTGCTTGGCGTCCCGATGACGGTGAAGGAATCCTTCAATATTGCCGGACTGCCGACGACCTGGGGCGACCCTCAGTTCAAGCGCTTCATGCCGCAAGAAGACGCCTTGGTCGTCGCGCGCTTAAAGAATGCGGGGGCCGTCATCCTCGGCAAGACCAATGTGCCGCTGTTGCTGAGCGACTGGCAGACTTACAACGACATCTACGGCACGACCAATAATCCTTGGAGTCTTCGCCTTACGCCAGGAGGATCCTCGGGCGGTTCGGCGGCGGCGCTTGCCTGCGGTTTCGGGCCGCTGTCGATCGGCTCGGACCGTGGCGGTTCGTTGCGCGCGCCAGCGCATTATTGCGGCGTCTATGCGCACAAGCCGACATCGGGTCTTGTGCCTAACCGCGGGCTGACCCCGCCGGGCGTCCCGGCCTTGCCGCGCCATTACGATCTTGGCGTCATCGGTCCAATGGCCAGAAGCGCCGCGGACCTCGCGCTTGCGCTCGAGGTGATCGCCGGACCGGACGAGGAACGCGCCGGCGCCGGCTACCGGCTGGCTCTGCCCTCCGCCCGGCACGATAACCTCAAGAACTTCCGCGTTCTCGTCATCGACACGCATCCGCTCGGCCGTACCGCGAGCGTGGTGACGGCGTCGCTCGGTCGCTTATCGGAGCGGCTCGTCCGCGCGGGGGCCACACTCGCGCACGCGAGTCCCCTGCTGCCTGACCTTGCCGAATCGGCGCGTCTCTATGTTCGGCTGTTGTCCGCATTTTGGGGGGCGGATTTGCGGCCCAGCGTCTATGCCAGGCTTCGCGGCGCGGCCGCGGCGCTGTCGCCCCGGAACCGGAGCCTCGCGGCCGAACGCACGCGCGGCGCGGTCATCAGCCATCGGGATTGGCTCGCGGCCGACGGGGCGCGGAGCGCGCTTCAGGAGCGCTGGCGTGAGCTTTTTCGCGAATGGGACGTCGTGCTCTGCCCGGCGATGCCGACGCCCGCCTTTCCGCACGATCATTCGCCGATCGACTCGCGACGCATCCAGATCGACGGCCGATCCTACGCCTACCTGGACGCCCAGATCGTTTGGGCGGAGCTTGCCACGACCCCCGGCCTCCCGGCGACCGTGGCGCCGATCGATCGAACCGAGACCGGCTTACCGATCGGCGTGCAGATCATAGGACCTTACCTCGAAGATCGCACCACGATCGGCTTCGCCGAACTCCTCGAGCGGGAGTTCGGCGGTTTCGCGCCTCCGCCGGGTTATGCTTAGACCGAATGCGCGGACCTGTCGCCGCACCAACATGTTCATTCGTTGAGCTGAGAGTCAGATATTAAACTTGTGCGATTAATCGACCGCAAAAGGCATCGGGTAAGCGCGCATTATCTGACATACGGATGAGACGACAAGCGCGGCGAGTTAGAAATCAAACTCCTCGCGGGGACGCAAGCCGACTGCTCGCGCAATCGGGGCGTGACCATTTTTGTTACATCGCCATCTGCATGATTAATTATTTCATCCTGATCGCCATGGCGATCATTGTCTTCGGCGTTCCGATCAAGGGGAGCTTCCTGATGCTCACCCTGATCACAGTGCTTTATGTGACCACGACGATTTCCTAAACAGCGACAGGCTGTAAATGAAGAAGCCGAGGCCAATGGCGGCGCCCATCAAGAACTTCGGCCGGACGGCGCTGATGTCGCGAGCCTGAGGAGGTATTTGGACTGCCGGAACACAACTGAACTGAGCGATCGTGTTGGAGTTTCATCGTCCGATTATGCGGATTTCTTTGCGATCTCCTCACCCCGTTCCGGGGAGAGTGTTCCAATCACTAACCAGCCTCGGCCCGTTACGGCATTTAGATGTGCGGTGATAGGCGCAACGCGAATAGCTGACGCTCGGAGCGCTATGGAAACGATCAAATGCGAGTCCTGATATTCAATCTGGCCCGGCTAGGAGCGATCGCCTTTAGGGCTTCGCGCGCAGCGGGATGCCTTCGGTCGAGTGCGAGCTGGGTCAGCGGAGCGACAAAAACGCGCGCGTTCGCGTCGCCTTCGATCGTGAACTGACACATGATATTTTCACTGTGGTCACTGGGAAAGACGTTGATGATACGCAGTCTCGGCGAGGTTGACCCGATGATTTGCCTCGATTGCAAATAGCCAAGAAGAGGCTGTCTCGCGTGCGCGGATGCGGGCAGGCCCCTTCTCAGCCGTTCGAGGAGCGGACGTGTTGCATGATTAAAGTCAATCATAGGCTGCCTCATAATGAAAGGGGCCGCGAAGCCACGAAATCATCCTGTCTACGATCGGTCGGCTTCAGCGCAGCGTAGTTGCGTTTCGCTTTTTCCTGTCCGTCGAGTCGTCGACCGATCGCTTCGGCGCGCTGTGCGGCTCGATTGCCGCCCCCAAGATGGGGGGCGGCGTACGATCGCATCAGAACTTGAGTTTGACGCCTCCGGTGAAACTAATCGGCTGGCCGGCGAGGAGGCCCGCGCCCTGCGCCGTCGCCAGGCCGCCGGTCGGCCAGACGATCGGCGTTTGAAACGGGGTGCCGGCGAGAAGCGAGTTGGCGACGACGGTTGCGCCGGCGGCGTAGGTTCGATTGGCGACGTTCTGGACGTCGAAAAAGAGCTCGAGGTTCTTGATGTAGAAATTTGTCAGGTCGTGATTATAGTGAGCGTTGAGATTGACGACGCTGTAGCTCGGCACAGTGGTGTAATTGGCATTGTCGATCGTATAGTCGCTCTTCAAAATATATTCGACATAGGCGCCGAGACCGGCGAGATCGCCGTGCGGCTGATCATATCCCAGGCGCATCGTCAGCGTATGCGGCGGCACATTGGGAATTCTGTTGCCGGCGCGATTATACAGGACAGCGCGGCCCCCGATCGTCCCGAGATCTTCCCAAAAATTTGTGAAGAACTGATTGTTGAACGTATAGGCCATGATCAGCCGCCATCCCTCAAAGGGTCGCCAATCGGCGTTGAGTTCGACGCCGCGGTGAAGCGAGGCGGGAGCGGGCACAAAATAGTTGATCGTCCCATTGCTCAATCTCAAAGTCTCATTGCGATGCCATTCGTTGAAGCCGGTCACGCTGACCGTGAGATCTGAACGCGGCGTCCAGTCGATCCCGAGATCGACGCCCATGTTGGTTTGGGCCTTCAGGGGATTTTGTCCGACTCCATTTCGCGTGCTGGTAAGGAAGATGAATGTCGGCGTGCTGTAGGCGGTCGCATAGCGCGCCCGTACTTGCCACTCGGGGCTGTAGCGATAGGTGAGCGACGCTTCCGGCGCCGTGTTCCAATAGTCATTGTCGACAGCGACCTGAGTAGGAAGTGTAGGCCGCGGAGGGGTCCCGGTGTAGTTATAGGCGGTGAAGACGCCCCAGACCCTGTTCCAGTTGGCGCTGAAGCCGATGACGCCGGTCAGGCCCGGCGCGAGCGCAATCTCTTCGCGCGCGCGCAGGCTGATGTTCGACGTGTAGCTGTCGATCTTGCCGACCGGCGCGCCCGTCGCCCCGCTGTACCAGGCGCTCGGAAGCTGGTTCACGAGCGGATTGGTGTTCTTGGCGTTGTTATAGAAGAACTGCAGAAAGTGAGTCGCCGGAAATCCGAAGATCGGCATGTGACTGGTGATGTCGGTCTGCGCGGTGATGCCCACCGTCGGGCCCCGGATGCCGACCGCGCCGCCCTGTGCGCCCGGCGGCGGCCAGGTTCCATTGATGTTATCGAGATAGTCGTAGGTGAATTGCGACCGCCATGTCGTGTCCTTGTCGAAATCATGCTCGAACTGGACGGCGCCAATCTGTCTGATCGTGTTGGTATGAGAGCCAAGCTGCCAGACGCTTTGGCGAACGAGCGGGGCGGCGACGCCATTGGCCGGCACGTTCAAATTGTTGCACAGGTTGAGATTCAGGGCGACAGGGATCGAGCAGCCGTAATTTTTTTGAAACGGATTGAGGTAGAACGTCGTGAAATTTTCCCGGTTGATGAACTCCGCTCTCAAATTGTTGGCGATATATTTCACGATGACTCGATCGGTAGGGGTCACTTCCCATCTGCCGAGAAGCTTGGCCTGTTTGCCTGACATAGAATTGCGGTTCCAGCCGCTGCTATTGGCGTCGGAGGCGAAAAACGCCAGATCGATGGCGCCGAGCACGTCGTCCTTCACCGCCTTGCCGACGCGAATGTAATTGTTGAAATAGCCGAAGCTGCCGAATTCCGAACCTGTGTGGACGCCGTCGATTTCGGCGCCGGTGAAGGTGCGGAAATTGATCGCGCCGCCATAGGCGTAATTGCCGAAGAGCGCCGACGAGGGTCCGCGATAGACGTCGACGGCGGCGAAAGAATGCGGATCGAGCAGGTCGCTGCGGCCATTGCCGTCCGCCGTCATGATCGGGAATCCGTCCTCCCACAGCATGATGTTGCGGATGCCGTAGGGGAACCCGACGCCGAGACGGTTGCCAGAGCCGCGAATCGAAATCTGCAGATCGCGCGCGTTATTGCCTTGCTGTATGGAGACGCCGGGGCTGTAATTCAGCACCCCTCGGACATCGAGCAGCGGCGTCGGCGACAGGAATTTTGTGTCGATCATCGTCACCGTCTCGCCAGGCGGATCACGGTAGATCGGCAGCTTCGCGCGGGCGGCGCTAAAGCCCGGCGCATATCCCGCCTCGCCCGCCGTCGATTCTCTCACGGCCGGCGTGTCCGTCGCCGGCGTTCCGAGGGCGGGTCCGCGCGGCGCGGCGCGAACGCCGGCGCCGGTGCGCAGCCGGCCGCCGATGTCGATCGTCGGCAGCGCCTGCTGCGCATGCGCAACGGACGCGTGGGATAAGAGGGCGAGAGCGCCGAGGGCCGCTCCATGCATCAATCTCGACCGCGAGTTCATTTTCGTTTCTTTCCTAGTTGTTCGGAGTGAAACTCCTTGAGAAGTCGGAAGACGCTCGCTTGTCGTGCGCCGCCCCAAGGAAAGGGGCGGCGCACGATCGCATTAGAACTTGAGCTTGACGCCTGCGGTGAAACCGCGCGGCTGACCGGCGATGGCGCCTGTGCCCTGCGCCATGATCAGGCCGCCGGTCGGCCAGAGGTACGGCAGCAGAGCCGTCGTGCCTGGGATGAGCGTGTTGGTGACGATCTGCGCGCCGGAGAGATAGGTCCGATTGAAGACGTTCTGGACGTCGAAATAGAGCTCGAGATTCTTGAAATAGAAGTTTGTGATGTCGTGATTATAGTGCGCATTGAGATTGACGATGCTGTAACTGGGCCCGGTGATCGAATTGGCGTTGTCGAGAAAATAGTTGCTCTTGAAAACATATTCGACATAGGCGCCAAGACCGGCGAGATCGCCGGTGGGCTGATCATAGCCATAGCGCATCGTCAGCGTATGGGGCGGCACATTGGGAATCGTGTATTTCGCGCGATTGTAAAGCACAGGAACGCCGCCGAACAGCGTCGCGCCAGTCGGCGAGATGACCGGCCCGAGATCGTCCCAAAAATTGGTGAAGAACGTATTGTTGAACGTATAGGCCATGATCATTCGCCACCCTTCGAAGGGTCGCCAATCGCCGTTGAGTTCGACGCCGCGGAAGATCGATGCGGGAACGCTCGCCTGATAGGGGCTGATAAAGTTGGTCAGCGTCAAAATTTCATTGCGGCGCCATTCGTTGAAACCGGTCACGCTGACCGTAAGCTCGGGGCTCGGCGTCCAGTCGATCCCGAAATCGACGCCCATACTGGTCTGGGCCTTCATCGGATTCCGTCCGACTCCGTTTCGCGTCCTGGTGAGATACAAGAACGTCGGCGTGCTGTACGCGGTCGAATAGCGCGCCCTCACTTGCCACTCGGGGCTATAGCGATAGGTGAGCGACGCTTCCGGCGCCGTGTTCCAATACTCTCTGTCCATGGCGACCTGAGTCGGAACGACCGGCCGCAGCGTAACGGCGTTGTAGTTGTATGCGGTGAAGACGCCCCAGACCCGGTTCCAGTTGGAGCTGAAGCCGATGACGCCAGTCAGGCCCGGCGCGAGCGCGATCTCTTCGCGCGCGCGCAAACTGATGTTTGACGTGTAGGAATCGATCTTGCCGACCAACGCGCCTGTCCCGCCGCTATACCAGGCATTGGCGATCTGGTTGTAGAGCGGATTGGTGAGTTTGGAGTTGTTGTAGAAGAACTGCAGAAAGTGAGTCGCCGGAAATCCGAAAATCGGCGCGTGACTGGTGATGTCGGTCTGCGCGGTGATGCCCACCGACGGACCCCTGAGGCCCACGGGGCCGCCCTGCGGACCCGCCGGATTCCAAGTTCCATTGATATTATTGAGATAGTCGTAAGTGAATTGCGATCGCCAGGTCGTGTCCTTATCAAAATCATGCTCCAGCTGAACGCCGGCGATCTGTCTGAGCGAGTTTATGTGAGTGCCCATCTGCCAGTTGCTTTGGCGCGCGAGCGGGGCGGCGACGCCATTGAGCGGCTGTTGCAGATTATTGCACAGGTTGATGTTTATAGGCGTGGTGATCGCGCAGCTGCCGAAATTCTTCTGAAAAGGATTGAGGTAGAACACCCCTAAATTGGTTCGGTTGATAAACTCTGATCTCATGTCGTTGGCGAGATATTTGAAGATGACGCGATCGGTAGGGGTCACCTCCCATCGGCCCAGAAGCTTGGCTTGCTTGCCTGAATAAGCGCCGCGCGCCGTATAGCCGTTGCCGTTGGCGTCGGATAGGAAAAACGCCAGATCGATAGGTCCGAGCACGCCGTCCTTCACGGCCTTGCCGACGCGAATGTAATTGTTGACATAGCCGAAGCTGCCGAATTCTGATCCCGTATGGACGCCGTCGATTTCGGCGCCGGTAAAGGTGCGGAAATTGATCGCGCCGCCATAGGCGTAATTGCCGAACAGCGCGGATGAGGGTCCGCGATAGACGTCGACCGCGGCGAAGGAATGCGGATCGAGCAAGTCGGTGCGGCCGTTGCCGTCGGCCTGCATGATCGGAAAGCCGTCTTCCAACATGATGATGTTGCGGATGTTATAGGCGTAGCCCGAGCCGGCGCGGTTCCCGGATCCGCGAATCGAAATCTGCAGATCGCGCGCGCTAACGCCAGCCTGTACGGTGACGCCGGGGCTGTAATTCAGCACCGCTCGGACGTCGAGCAGCGGCGTCGGCCTTAGGAATTTTGTGTCGATGCTCGTCATCGTGTCGCCGGGCGGATCCCGGTAGATCGGCAGCTTCGCGCGGGCGGCGGTAAAGCCCGGCGCATATCCGCCTTCGCCGGCCGTCGATTCTCTCACGGCCGGGGTCGCCGCCGGCGCTCCGGTCGCGGGCCCGTGCGGCGCGGTTCGAACGCCGGCGCCGGTGCGGAGGCGGCCGCCGACATCGATGGTCGGAAGCGACTGCTGCGCATCCGCGACGGATGCGGAGGACAAAAGAGCGAGCGCGCCGAGCGCCGCGCCATG
>JAKFXD010000083.1 GCA_021731565.1 Methylocystis sp.
CCCCGCAAGCGCCTTTCAATCTGCCCTGGTATCTGAGAGACCTACCGAAATATCTCCTGACCTTCGCCGTGATGACCGTCATCTACGTCGGCTTTAGGATGTATCAGGGCGCTTATGCTATTTCGACCGGCCTAGATTCTTCCGATCCCGCGTTCGACGTTCATTGGATGCGATTGCTCTACCTCGAAGGCGCATTTCTCTTGATCGTGTTCCCGTCGCTGTGGGGCTATCTTTGGTTCACCCGCGATCGAAACCTCGACAAGATTACGCCAAAGGAGGAGATTACGCGCTACTTCACGCTGACGATGTGGATCAGCATCTACACATTCGCTGTTTATTGGGCCGGCAGCTATTTTGCGGAGCAGGACAATTCCTGGCATCAGGTTTCCGTCCGCGACACGCCTTTCACCGCCAACCACATCATCGAATTCTACTTCAACTTTCCCTTCTACATCCTGATGGGCGGCTCGGCGTGGCTTTACGCGAGGACGCGCCTGCCGCTTTACGCCAATGCGATTTCTCTCCCTCTGACGCTTGCGGTCGTCGGTCCGTTCATGATCTTCGTGAGCGTCGGATTTAACGAGTGGGGCCACACCTTCTGGTTTCGCGAGGAGTTCTTCGCAGCGCCGATTCATTGGGGCTTCGTCACGGGCGTGTGGTTTGCCCTTGGCGTCGGCGGAATTTTGCTGCAACAGGTGATGCGTCTCATTCAACTGTTGGACCAGATCGAAGACGCGGCCTGACATAGGCGCCCGCGGCGCGCGCGTGCGCCCCGACAAATCCTCGGGGCGCTCGTTTCCAAGAAGCGATCCGCATTGAAGCGTGCGCTCGATTCGCATCGCCGAAATAGGAGAGATCAAATGCCGCTCGTGCGTATCGATCTCATCGAAGGCAAACCTGTCGAATATTGTCGCGGCATCGGCGATGTCGTCTATCACGCGATGATCGAGATCTTGAAGGTTCCCAAGGACGACCGCTTCCAGGTGATCGCCGAACATCGAGAACACGCCCTCATCGCCGACGAGAATTACCTTGGAATCAAACGCACGCAGGACTGCGTGTTCATCCAGGTCACGCTCAACGCAGGACGGTCGGTCGAGCAGAAGAAATCCTTTTATCGAGCGGTGGCGAACGAACTTCACTCCCGCCTGGGACTTCGCGTTGAGGATATTTTCATCAGCCTCGTCGAGGTTCCCAAAGAGAACTGGTCGTTCGGGAACGGCGAAGCGCAATACGCTGATATGTGAGTCTTGGAATGACAATTGGCCGACTGACAATCAAAAGCATCAGGGCGCGGCCCTTGATCCTCAAATTGGAACGCCCGATCGTCGCCAGAATAGCGACGATCTCCGACTGGCCCGTGATCCTCATCGATCTTTTCACAAACGAAGGAATCGTTGGGCGAAGCTACCTCGAACCGTACACGCCAAAGGCGATGAAATACATCATTGCCGCTTTGGAGGACTTTGGCGAACTTCTCGAGGGTCATGCCGTCGCGCCGACCGAGATCTTCGAGCTGACCCGCAAGTCTCTCCATTTCGTTGGCTATCAGGGATTGAGCATGATCGCCGTTTCGGGCCTCGATATGGCGGCGTGGGACGCCTTGGCGAAGGCCGCGAATCTACCCTTGTGCGTGCTCCTCGGCGGAACGGTTGGGCCGGTGAAGGCCTATAACAGCAACGGTCTTTGGCTGAGCGATCCAGCGCAATTAGGAGAGGAAGCCGCGAGACTCATCCAAGAAGGAGGATTCGCCGGTCTGAAAATCAGGCTAGGCCGCGCAACCGCAGATCTGGATTTGCGCGCGATCGAGACTGTGCGCGCGGCAGTTGGCGCCGACGTTCGTTTGATGGCGGATTTCAATCAAGGGCTCGATCTTGCTGAAGCGCTCGTGAGGTGCCAGTCGGTCGACGGCTTGGGCCTGGATTGGATCGAGGAACCCATCGTTTACGACAATCTGGATGGATATGCGCGCCTCGCTTCGCAACTGAAAACGCCGTTGCAGATAGGAGAAAACTTCTACGGTCATCGGGATCTGCACCGTGCGCTTCAAATGAAGGCGTGCGACCTCGTCATGCCAGACTTCATGAGGATCGGTGGCGTAACCGGCTGGCTAAAATCGGCTGCGATTGCGGCGGCGTTCGGGGCGCCCATTTCTACGCATCTCTATCCAGAGGTCGGCGCCCACGTCATGCGGGTATCAGAAACGTCGCATTGGCTTGAGTGGCAGAATTGGGTCAATCCAATCCTGAAGCAGCCCTATGAGGTCGTCGACGGCATGTTGCAAATACCCGCTGTCGCCGGAACTGGCCTTGATTGGGATGAAGCTGCTATTGGAGTCAGCATTTCGGGCTAACTGCTTGTGCGGCGCACGCTCCGTTCAAACAGCCTGGATGCGCACCCGCGATACTATGAACGCTGTCCGAGTTGAAAAGGAGCGGAATCGGCGCGCCGGTCGCGCGGCCGGAAAATTTTCCGCGCTGGAGCGCGCCCTGTCATCGCGCCACGGCAAAGCAATATTGCCCATCTTCATCGACCGTGGCGCGCCAGCTTCGCCGGATCGAACTCAACGCCGGGGCGCGGGCCTGGAAAGAGCTCTGGCGTCAGCCAGTGGTTCAATTCGCCCCAGAACGCGAGCAGGCTGCCGGTCAGACCGACGATGATCAGGAAGGCGGCCATGAGCAGTCTTGTCCAGCGATGCAGCCAAACAAAGAGCGCGCGGGTCATGCCTTGATCTCCTGCGAACAACGTCCCCGCCGTCGTTGACGGCGGGGGGAATTCGTCACCATTCGAATTTGAGCGTTCCAACCACGGTCAACGGCTCCGCAGGGAAGGCCGCCAGACGAGGGCCTGCATTGAAATTAATGTCCGTTGCGGTGAAATATCGCGTGTTGGTGATGTTGTTGAGATTGAGCTGGGCGGTCAGCTTGTGGCCTTCATACAGCGTCGCATAGCTCGCCATTGCATCGAGCCGCGCCCAACCGGGAATGAGGAAGGTGTTCTGGATGTCGCCCCAGGCGCGGGTCGAAACCGTCACGCCGCCGCCGACGCGCCAGCCGAGGCCCGTATCGCCGAAATCATAGGTCAGCCAGACTTTGCCGGAGTGGCGAGGCACATTGTCGAGATGGTTCAAATAAAGTCCGCTCCCATAGGGATTCAGCGGATTTCTCGCATTGTCGGCGATCACCTTGGCGTCGATGAGCGCATAATTGGCGAGTATGGCGAGACGATCATTGAAGCGACCCATGATATCGAGTTCAATACCCCGGCTTCTTTGAAGGCCCGCGAGCTTCAACGCCGTTGGATCCGGCGACGCAAAATCGCGTGTCGTCAGATTCGATCTCGTGAGCTGGAATATCGCGAGGTTCGCCGAAAGATCGGGCAAGGGCTGCGTTTTGAGTCCGACCTCCCACTGAACGCCGATCTGCGGCGGAAAGGTCTGACCAGTCGTCGTCGAATTATTGGGGCCGAAGGAACGCGTATAGCTGCCGTAGACGCTGGCCTCTGGGATCACGTCGTAGACGACGCCAAATCGCGGGCTCCAAGCTTTGTCCTGGCGTGAAGGGTGGCGCAGCCGGTCTTGTGTCGCCGCCCATGCGCTGGCGCTGTAGTTGGGAGCGGCGCTTGCAGAGCTGCCGGTCGTCACGTCCGCGATGTCATAACGCACGCCCAGCAGGATATGCGCCTTGTCGTCCAGGACGTTGATGAGGTCCTGAACATACATGCCTTTTTGGCGCTGCAGGTTCGATGAATAGCCTTTATTGAGCCCGCCGAACAACGCAGAATCATATGCCCAGCCCGGAACCAGTCCATAGATCGGGGCGAAAACGTTTATCGGAAACCGAGCGGCTCTTCCGAACGCATAGACGCTGTACTGGTTCAGATAATCCAACCCGAACAAGAATGTATGCTTGGCTCCGAAGGTATCAAACTTGCCTTCAAGATTGATGTTCGTTGAAAATGCGTCTCCCTGAGTCGATTGGAACTGAGTGAATCGGTTCAGCGTGACTGCATCCAAAAAGCCCACCGCAATGATGCCTCTTTCCATACTATTATGCGACAAATAAAGGAAACGATTGACGATCTTCCAGTCCTCGTTGAGGTTTTGTCTGAACACGTAGCTTCCTACGAAGGAATCCGTGCCGCTACGGGGAACGTTTGGCTCCTGATAAGAACGCCGGAGCGGAACGTCGAGGGGCGCCGACGCATTGGGTAACGTCGGAATGCCGTTCACCACATTGACGTTATTGCTGAGATACTGGAGATCGGCGGTGAATTCCGTCCAGGGGCTCGGCTGATAGGTCACGACCGGCGCGATCAGGAAGCGCTCGCCGTGTTGGAATTGCCGAAACACGCGGCTGTTCTGATAGGCGCCTGAGACGCGGTAGGCGAGTCCCTGAACCTGCTCCACCGGCGCCGAGAAATCCCATTGCGTTCGATAATGATCGTAGTTCCCAATCTGCTGTTCGACGACATAGCGCGGCGTGAACAGCGGCTGTTTCGTCACGATGTTGACGAGGCCGCCAGGATCGGAGCGGCCGTAGAGGATCGACGCTGGCCCCTTGAGCACCTCGATGCGCTCGACATTGGCGAGGTCGGTGAATAAGCCGAAGAAGCCGCCCTGATTGAGCTGGTTGCGAAACGTTTGGCGGACGTCGAAGCCACGAATCTTGAATGTATAACCGGTGATGTCGTTGTTCCCACGATTGGTCCCGCGAGCTCCCGGAACGTTTTCGAGTGCGCCTTGCAAACTCGTGAGCGCCTGATCGCGGATCACCTGCTTGGGCACGACATTGATCGTGACAGGCGTCTCTCTGATCGGAATGTCCGCCTTCATCCCAGTCGATGCATCGCGGACGACATAGCCTTCGGTCGGATTTTTCGGTTCGCTGGAGACGGTGGACGTTCCGCCCTGTGTCTCGGCGCTCGTCGTCGGTCCTAACGCTGGCCTTGCCCCCGGCCCGGGAGCGCCGCGCGGCGCTGGCGCGAGGCGCCGCTGGCCGCCGACGTCGATGGTGGGCAGCGATTGCTGCGCTTGGGCGATCGAGGCTGAAAGCGCAAGTCCGAGTGCGCCGGCGGAAACGCCGCGCGATAAGCTGCAACGAAACATGAGATTTCTCCAAGCGCGGCGACTTGCGCCCGCGCGAACCGAGGTGAAGAAATGCAGCGGCTAAACCGCGTGCAGTCGGTCAGGAGAAGATCGGGGGCCCGCGCGACGAGTGGGAGTTGATCCAGCCTTTCGGCGGCGCGCCCAAAGTGGTGGTCGCGGTCGATTCCAGCGTCGATGTCAGCAGATGCGGAACGAAACGAGCGGTCCCTGTCTGTAGGATGGCGGGATCGAAGCTCGCTAGGCAACCTCTCGCGACGCAAAAAAGGCAGCTTTGATGATGATGGCGGGGAGACTTTGGAACCTTGCCGTTCCCATCCACGTCCGCGTCGGTGCATTTGGCGACGATGGCGGACGCTTCGGCGCTCGCGCCCCGTGCGCCGCCGGGCCGTCCGTTAGAAAGAAGATCGAGGCCGACAGCTTGGAGGAGGATCAGGCACGCGGCAGCGAGCGCGACGCCTGCGCGCGCTGATCTGTTCCAACCTGTCCGAAGCCTTGTCATAGTTCTATTGCCTGCAAAACTGTCGTCATGCCGCCGGCTCGAAGGATAGGCCGCAAGAAGCCCGGGCGCCGGCGCATGCGGCGCGTTCATCGAATCAAACGTAACTTTTTTCGAAGCCCGGAAAGTTTCATGACGATTTCAACCCATGCGCAGTAGCGATATTTTTGTTATTGTTGCATCTTCGCCACACTAATGCTTGACGGATTGACCTCGTAAGGGAATCTCTGCTCTGAGTGTTCCTCTAAGAGACAGCTCTGCAAGAGCGAAATTTGTGGTCCTTGGCGGAGGGTCACGTGCGAATTCTTTTGGTAGAAGATGAATCGGAAGTCGCGCGCTCGATTTCCCGTGAACTCACCCGCGCGGGGTTCGTCGCCGACCATGTTTGCTCCATTGACGAAGCTCGGCGGGCGCTGAAAGCTCTTCCCTACGCCCTGGTGGTGCTGGATCGGCGGCTGCCCGACGGCGACGGGTTGTCCTTGGCGCCGGAGATGCGCCGGATGCGACCAGATGTTCAGGTCTTGATCTTGACCGCTTGCAACAAGACCGACGAGATCGTGGCGGGCCTTGATGCCGGCGCCGACGATTATTTGACGAAGCCTTTCGACTTCGATGAATTATTGGCGAGAATACGTGTCGCAATGCGCCGCCATGGCGCCGGTTCGCTTCCGTCGATTGTCGTCGGCGATCTGTCCTTCGATCCACGCCTTCGCGACGTTTCGGTGCGCGGCAAATCCGTTGTCCTGCATGGGCGCGAGTTGATGCTGCTCGAGGTCCTCATGCGTCACGCCGACCGAATGGTGGCGCGCCAGACTCTCCTCGAGGAAATCTACGGTTTTGACGACGACATCCAGCCGAGCGTCTTGAACCTGCTTGTCCTGCGCTTGCGTCGGCATTTGGAAGAATTTGGCGCCAGCGTGACAATTCATGCGGCGCGCGGCGTCGGCTATATGATAAGGGCGTCACATCCGTGATAAGATGGCGTTCGCTGTCTTCACGCTTGATCGCCTATTCGATCGTCGGTTTGGCGTTGGCGTTTTTCACGCTGCCGGTTGCGATATCTATTTTCCTCGCGGCGCTTCGGCTTGCCGTCTATCCGGAGGTGAATCTCGAAAACTGGACCACGCAGAGGGCCCGCTACGTCGTGGAGGCGGCCCTTCGACAGGAGCGGGACGGTCGAAAGCTTGTCGAGCCAACCGAGGCCTTGCGCGCTTACATGAGCCGCAATCCGGAATTTCGATATGCCGCCATCGACGTCGCGACTGGCGCGCTCTTGCCAGGGTCGTCGGTCGAATTGGCGAATGCTTTCTCGCCGCTCGCACGAGTCGACCTGCTCGCTGTTTCATTTCATCTGGCCGACGATCCAAACCCGGACGCTCGCGGATGGGTTCGCTCGATCGAAACTAAAATCGGCAGGATCACATTCATTCTCTATGGCGCGCATTTCCATTGGGATGATGTGCTCTACAATCTGTCCTATCACTTCACGATCCAGAATTTTTTCGTCTATCTCCCGCTCGCCGGGGTAATGGCGCTGATCGCCGTCCTTGTGGTGCGGCGAGGCTTGGCCCCTTTGCGCAGGGCGGCTGAGAGAGTCGCCAGGATCGGCGTGAATTCGCTCAACGAGCGTATTCCCTGCGCCGAGCTGCCTTTGGAAATCCTGCCTTTTGTCGAGTCGGTGAACAATGCGCTGGCGCGCGTCGACGACAGCGTGTCCCGCCAAAAGCGTTTCCTCGCCAACGCGGCCCATGAACTGCGCACGCCAATCACGATATTATGCGCCCATATCGCCAATCCCGACGAGGCGACGTTCCGGCAAGACGTCAAGCGCGACGCGCGGCGCATTCGCACCATCGTCGAGCAATTGTTGAGCGTGGCGCATATCGAGGGTCAAAAGGACGCGATCGGAAAAGCCGCTGACCTCGGAAAAACGGCCCTCTCCGTGATCTTGGATTACATGCCCTTGGCGATCCAAAATGGCCGCACGATCGAACTGGACTGCCCGCCTTCACCCGTCAATGTGCGCGCCGACCCATGGGCCCTGGAAAGCGTCATCACCAATTTGATTGAAAACGCCGTTCGCGCCGAACCTGCGGGGGGAACGGTTTTGGTGCGCGTATTGCCAAGCGCGACGATCGAAGTCATCGATCACGGCCAAGGCGTTGCCTCGGAAGATCGCAGTGCGATCTTTGAGCCGTTCTGGCGAAAAAGCGACACGATGCCCGGCGCCGGATTAGGCCTCGCGATCGCAAAGGAGCTGGTGGACAAACTTGGGGGGCGGATCTGGGTCGAAGAAACGCCCGGCGGCGGCGCGACATTCAAACTGTCGCTCCCGCCAACGAACGCGATTGGATCTGTGGCGCAGGTCTGGACGAAGCCTCATAGCGGCATAGCGTAGGAATATTGCCCATCTTCATCGACCGTGGCGCGCCATTTCGCAGCGACGAGCGCGCGGCAGGGCGCTCCTGTGGCCCTTCCTGCCGGCTTCGCGCTTGTCGACCTCGACCCGCCGGGCGAGCGCTATTGGCGTCGGGCTTCCGATTCCACACTCAGAATTGCGCAGGTCGATTTGCGCATGCGATAACGCTGGCGGTCGGCATCCCCAGTTCGGTCGAAAGAGGCTCATGGCAAATTCGCTCATTCCCGGTTCCCCGCTCCATCTGAGACTGGCCAGATTCCTGCTGGGCCTGTTGAGCGCCGTCCTGCTCGTCGCGCTTGTGCTCGTCCTGCTCCCGCTCATCACGCATTATTTCAAGAATGCGAGTTCATATTGGTGGATTGAGGCGGTTGAGGCCTTTGACGCGCGGATCATCCGGTGGATCAAGTCGGTGGTCCCGACCAACTTCAAGGGCCATGAGCTGGCGCGCTGGTTTCTGGTCGGGGGGATACTCATCGGGCGCATATGGGTCGACAGTTTGCGGCGCAAGGTCACCATCGCCATCTACCGCGCGGCGATGCAGCGCGACTTCGAGGCGCTGCAGTCCGCGGCCCCCACGGGGGCCGACGCCCGGTTGCTCGCGCCGGTCAAGGAAAAGATGCAGGCGATGGACGCCCGCAACGCCAAAAGCCGCGCGGAGCTGCTCAAGGTCATGGCCGAAGCGAAGCGCCAATTGGAATCGATGGGCCGTGACCTCGCGTTCCTGTCCATCGACGTGGTCGACTCGACCAAGATGAAGCTCGGCGAGGATAAAACCTTCATCGAGCACGATTTCCATCAATATAAAAGTCTCGTCGACGGCAAGCTCCGCAGCAACGGGTCGCTGAAAGCGGCGTGGACGCCGGACGGCGTGATGGCCTGCTTTCCGACGATCGACGCGGCGCTGAAAGCTGCGAAGGAAGTGATAAGCGGTCTCGACGCGTTCAACGCGAGAGTGAAAATGATCAAGTCGAATTTCACCGTTCGCTGCGGCGTCAACGCCGGGCATGTCTATTATGACGAGCAGACTCCGATGGAGGAAATGAGCGACCGCGTCATCGATATCGCCGGCCACATGCAGAAATATGCGCTACCGGGAACGATCGCTTGCGCAAAGCAAATCATCGAGCCGGTGCAGCAGCGCGGCGGCTTCAACGATGCAGGCAAGGTGGTTGACGGTTACGAGGTCTACCAATGGACCCCGGCAAGCGCTCGGCAAGAAGACCGTGCGGCTTCTTAAAGCGTGGACGCAAAAGCGGGTGGTCTTGCGAGTGGGGCCATCCATGGCTGGGCTTATATGACATGCGCCCATTTGTTGAGATTCGTCGCCTTGGCGTCGGTCTCATTGGCCAACGCCGCCGCTGAGGCGGCGTCGACGCGCGGACATGCGACTGGCGAAGGTCCGGTCGCCGTGCTGTCGGCGAAGCCAACGACCATCAATCCGGGTCAGTCGGCGACCTTGGCGTTTTCCTCTGCGAACGCCGACGTCTGCAAGGGCTCAAGCCGCCCGCATGATCCTAACTTCGTGGTCCACGATGTATCGGGCAATGCTCTCGTACGGCCGACCCGAACGACGACCTATACGATAAGGTGCAAGAAAGGCGCTGCGTCCACGTCACGGCGCGCTGTGGTGACCGTAACGTCGGACCCTATCGTTCTTTCCGAGATTTTTGACCGCGCTGTTCCTCACGGCCCTGAAACCCGGATCGAAGAGGGACAATTTCTCGCTCCCAATTGGAAGTCCGTTTATCACGGCTATGGTTCGAACGCGGTCGTCCGCCAATTCGATGGCCAGGCGCTATCCATACGACCGAAGGAGTCGGGTTCGGCAAGCGAAACGCATGCCGGTCTCATCAGCGGGCCGCATCCTGCCTGGCCTGTCGACACGCATGGCAATTTCACCATCGAGGCCTCGCTTCACACTGAGAAGCAGTTGCGGCGGCAAGATGCGCCAAATCCGTGGGAAGTGGCTTGGCTATTGTGGGACTATGTCGACGACAAGCATTTCTATTATTTGATCCTCAAGCCGAACGGCTGGGAACTCGGAAAAGGAGACCCCGACTATCCGGGGTATCAGCGCTTCCTGGCGTCGGGGCATCGTCCAATCTATCCAATCGGCAATCGATATGTCGTCAAAATTGTTCAGGCCGCTTCGCCAACCTCAACGACGCTTACGGTATTCGCCGACGGCGTTCCGTTGACCACTTTCACTGATCAGGAGAGGCCCTATTCGAGTGGGCTTGTCGGGTTCTATTCCGAAGACGCTTTAGTCAATTTTCATTCAATTGTCGTGACGAGGCCTCCTGCCAATCCGCCCGTGAAATAGCGATGCGCTGGGCTCCGGGCGAGGGCTTACCCCGCGCCATCCGCCGATAGAGCGCCCGCCCGGACCTGAATCGCGTCAAAAGGAAACGCCGATCGTTGCGTTGAGGCCCCCTTGACGGCGACTCTCGCCGAAGGGGAACAAATAGCCGATTTGAACGGAAAGAATGCCGTCATAGGCGCGATAATAATCTCCGCCGAGCCAGGCGCGCGCGACGATCGCCGGTCCCACCCCAAAAGCAAACGGGCGGAGGTCGGCGCTGTCATATGCCCCCATGCCCATGGCGGCGGCCCCTAGCACCGTGCGGCTGTTCGCATCCCAGTAGGAGTAGCCGAGCAAACCCACCGCGTTTTGCAGATATCGATGTTCGCCGACCCTGTAGGTGCCGTATGTCGCGAAGCTCACCAAGGATTGCGACGCCGACTCATGCGGATAGTTCAGCATCGCCGGCTCCAGCGCGCCTGCCGCTCCGGCGCTCCCGGCGCTGGAGTAGGCGAATCCGCCGTAGCCATAGCCCCATGACAAGACGAGCTGATTGTAGGGCACGTTTTTTTTGGTGAAATGGTGCTGCCATTCGGCGCTGACCGAGAAATTGACGCCGTCGATCGGACGAAGGCGCAAGCCGAACCGTGAATAGGCCTCAGTGAAGCGAGTCCGGTCCTGAGACCAAAAACCGCCAACAAAACTTTCGAGCCCATAGAAGGACGGCAGATGGCGGCCGTCGAACCGAAGCGTGGTTTCGAAGCTCGGCTGCAGCTGATGGCCGCCCCAGCGTTTCGGCCGATCGGCCATGCCATTGAACACCAGATTCGTGCGAACGCTGGAATCCGCTTCGACAATCTGCGTTCTGACCACCTCCCGATCACGCGCGGGACGCGCCCTCAGCGACGGATCGCTCGACCAGCGGTCGATCGCTTCCCTAAAAAACTGCGACTCCTTCGATCGGTCGACATAGACGCTCGCATAGCCGGCGTTCAGCAGGACTTCGCCGCGCCGTTCGATGGCGAGACTGCTTTCAAAAGCTGATAGGGCCCATGGATATTCCTTTTGACGCGCATGAAACTGGCCAAGCGTCGACCAGCCGTCCGCATAGCCGGGATGGCTCCGCACGAAGTCGACGAGTTCGTCCCGCGCCCGCGTCACGTCGCCCGCTTTCTCATAGGCGAGCGCTCGCGCGGCGGCGAGTTCATGTTCCACCGCCACCTTTTGCGCCGCAGGCAAATCGCCCCGCGCAAGCGCTTTCTCAAAGTCGGCGTAGGCGCCGTCGCTATCGCCGAGCCCCTTGCGAAGAAAGCCCCGTTGCGCATAGGCTTCGCCGCTCGCCTTGCCGCGCGCGATGAGCGCGTTCGACTTCTTCAGCGCCTCTTCCTGGCGCCCGAGGCCGGCTAGCGCGGCGATCGTCACACGAAAAACGGCCTCGTTCGCATCGGGGAAGGCCTCGGCCGCCCGTCCATAACGCAATGCGTTCGCCCAATCCCGAGCGGCGGCCGCCTTAAAGGCCTTTTCGGCGACCAGCGTGTAGCGCGCTTCCTCCAGCGCCCGCGCGACCGTGACTTGCTGATCGGCAGGAAGGCCATATTTCAGCGCCTGTTCGAAATCCGCCACGGCGCCGTTCACATCCTTAGCCTGACGACGCATGAACCCACGCTGCGCGAGAACGGCGGGGCTTTGCGGGACAGATGATAGGTAGCGGTTAGCTTCCGCAAGCGCCTCAGCCTTGCGTCCCTGGCGAAGGAGCGCGCTCAACAGGAGCAGAACCGGCTCCTCGGCTTCGGGATCGAGATCGCGCGCTTCTTGCGCCGCGCGGACAGCCGCGTCCAACTGTCCCACTTTTAGCGCGTCATAACCGCTGTTGAGCGCTTGTTGCATAGGCGTCTGCTGCGCGCCCGCCTGCGAACTGCCCGGCTCGGTTGCGTGTTGCGCCTCCGTGAGCGCAAGTTTCACCTTCTTTTGCTGCGCAGGCTCGAGACCGGGCGTGGCGAGGGCGGCCCGGAAGTCTGCAATGGCGCCGCGCAAGTCGCCGATCGCGCGCCGACTGTACCCGCGCTGTGCGAGCAATGCCGAACTCGGGGAATTGTCCTTGATGTATAAGTCGGCTTCTTTGACCGCTGCGTCGGCGCGATGGGAGCCGCTCAATGCCGCCATCAGCGCAAATAGCGGCGCTTCGTCGTGCGGATATTTTACGCGAAGGTCGCGCGCCGCCTTCGCCGCACGAGCGTAATCGCGCTTATTTATCGCCTTGTAAACTCCGGCGAGTTCGGCTTGCACAATGCTGTCCTGCTCGGCCTTATTCGCTTCTGCAAGCGCGTCGCGCAATGGTTGTGTTTCGCTTGGCTCGACGTCCGGCTCGGCGAGTGCGGCTTGGAAATCCGCCGCCGCGCCTTTCAAGTCCTTCATGGCGCGCCGCAAATATCCGCGTTCGGCGAGAAGGCGCGCGCTCGCCTTGTGTTGCGAGATGTAGCGATCCAGCTCGGCGAAAGCCGCCTGAGGGTCGCCCTTCTTTCGATAGGCTTCGGCGATAACCCGGACGGGAGCTTCCGCATTTTCGTCAAGCTGACGCGCCGCTCGCGCCTTCTCGATGGCTTCGTTCAACCGCGACTCGTTCAAGTCCTTAAACGCTTCGCTCATCTTAAGATCATAGAGCGCGACGTCGATCGCGGCGGACTGCTCTTTGGACAGCGCGCCGCTCTGCCGCGCGCTGCGCAGATCGGCCTCGGCGCCGGCGTCGTCCTTCAGTCGTTTGCGCAAGTGACCGCGCTGGGCGATCAACGCCATCGAATGCTTATGCGAGGCGACAAAGGCGTTGATAACGTCGAGCGCCTCGGCGGTTCGCCCCAGTTTGCTGAGAATGTCAGCCTCCAGTCGGACCGGCATTTCATAATCTGGCGCGAGTGTCCGTGCGCGTTGCGCATATTTCAGGGCGCCTTCCGAATCGCCCTTGGCGAGACGCGCAAACGCCAATGCAAGATCTTGATAGCCGGGCGCGCCAGGCGGCGGTTCCTCGCGGACGGCCTCATTGTCTCCAGCGCGAACAGCTGTCGGCGTCGCCATCGCGAGCGCCAACATCAAAACCGTTGCGCAATGCCTGGGAAAAGCGCGTCCCACAATCCCGCTCCATCTGCGTTGCAAAGAGCCAAGCTTCGGATATCCGAGTCTTGGAACGCGAGATCACGCGAATCAGGGAGGAACACGCTGTATTTATTGCCCCGATTTGGTTGCAAAGTAAAATCGTGCAGAAGGGCGTCTCGAAATGCGACGGCCGCAATCTCGTTTTGGATCGTCCGGCGTTCAACCGCTTGCTGACAAAAATGCGGCCCTATGCTGCTGACAGCGAAAAAAACAAGCGCACATCACTACTTATGCGCGGCAGTTCTTGTGGGCGTTCAAATCGAAGAACCTGGCAAGCTAAATGCAGGAGAGAAACGAAATGCAACTTATGGCGCTAATTCTCCTATTGTTTACATTTATTTCTATCACCGGCTTTATTGGAGCGATTTTTTTTGGCGCCGCGGGGGCTGCGGCACTGATGGTGCTGGGTTTAGCTATCTCCTTTATCGGCATTGCTTTCTTTATAGGGCGCTGAACATGTCGAATTATTCATTCGACAGCTCGCGCCTATGCAATTATGCAATCCGCTAAACTGGAATGACGAGCTGAGTAGGGATGAACGAACTTGACGAACCTCAAGAGAAGCGAACTCCACCTAAGTCAGTCGAAACTTTGCTGTTTATGCATCGTCGGAACAAGACCCGAAGCCATCAAGATGGGCCCTGTGATCGCCGAACTCAACCGTTCGGACTGGGCCTACGCCTATGTGGTGACGACCGGCCAGCACGCCGACGTCGTTGAAGGAGCCCTGAGAGACTTTGGAGTCGTTCCTTCTCGCCGGCTCAGCTTCGAACGCCGAGACGGTTCGCTCAACGAGCTTTTCGGCAAGGTGATCGCCGAGATTGATCGCGTCATCGCCGAGATTCGGCCTGCCTGCGTCATCGCCCAGGGCGATACCACGTCGGTTGCGGTGGTGTCGCTGGCCGCCTTTCATATGAAAGTCCCCTTCATGCATATTGAGGCGGGCCTGCGGACGGGGAAGCTCAACGACCCCTACCCGGAAGAACTCAACCGGCGAATCGCGGGGTTGACGGCGGCCATGCATTTCGCCCCGACCGACGCGTCGAGCAATAATCTTTTGCGCGAAGGCGTCGCTCCGGCCGATTGTCTCGTTACCGGCAATACGGGCATTGACGCCTTGCTGCAGATCGCGGCGCGCCGGTTGCCCGCGCCGAAAGATTTTCCGAATTCGCCGCGCGTCATCCTGGCTACGGCGCACCGGCGGGAAAGCTTCGGCGCGCCGATGGAAAGCGCGCTCAGGGGCTTAAGAGCGGCGGTCGACCGGTATGACGACCTCGCGGCGTATTTCGTCACGCATCCCAATCCGCGCGCTCATGAGCCGGCGCTCCGGATTCTCGGCGGGCATCCGCGTATCGTGGTGACGGATGCGATCGGCTACGCCGAAATGGTCGCGGCGATGAAAAGGTGCTGGATTGTCGTAACCGACAGCGGCGGCCTCCAGGAGGAAGCGCCCGCGCTCGGAAAGCCCGTCCTCGTGCTGAGGAACACGACCGAACGTCCGGAGGCGGTTCACGCCGGAGCGGTTCGCGTGGTCGGCACGGATTCGGCCTCGGTGGAGAACGCAATCGCGCAGCTGCGCGACGATCCGGCGCTTTACGCGCGCATGTCCGTCCCGGTTTTCCCTTATGGCGACGGCCAGGCGGCAAAGCGGATCGTCGCCGCGATGCATGCGCGACTGGAGCGTCCGGTTCCGAATTTATCGGCCGCCTAGATCACGTCGCCCATGGGCGGAATCGCCCAGAGGCCGATGACCTGACCGATCCAAAGAGCCTGGAGCGCGCCTCGCGCGCAATGCCGGGTTCGATTTTCGTGAGCCGCGCTCTACGCCGCCGTGGCGCCGAGTTTCGCCGACGAAAGCGGCAAGGCGCGAATGAACGTCCCGACGCGCGCGCAATGTGCGGAACGCGCAGGGTTGCAGAGCCTGAGGACGATCGATGCCTGAGCTGACCGACGCCGCGCTCGCCTATGTCGATGCGCTGGTAGGACTTTTCATTTTCTTTGGCGTCGCGATCATTCTTTACAGTCTCGACGATGTCTTCGTGGACGTCGTCTACTGGCTGATGAGGCTTTCAGGAAGGATTCGCGCCGAACAATCCCGGATTTCCGAACAAGCGCTGCTCGAACGGCGGCAACGTTCCCTGGCGGTCATGGTGCCGGCTTGGCGCGAAGAGGCCGTCATCTACGAAATGCTCAAAACAAACGCGGTCCATTCCGCGACGACGATCTTCTTCGTTGGGACCTATCCCAATGACGTCCCGACCCAGCAGGAAGTGCTCAGGGCGGCGGCGGAACTTCCAGGGAATATCCAACTCGTCATCGGCCCTCATAACGGGCCGACGACCAAGGCCGACTGTCTCAACGCGATCATCGCGGCGGTCGGCGAATATGAAAAGGCTTCAAACATCAAGTTTGAGGGGTTTGTGTTGCACGACAGCGAGGATGTGATTCATCCCCTGGAGTTTCCGCTGTTCAGCGCGCTGATCGGTGAGTTCGATTTCATCCAGATACCGGTTTACTCCTTTAGTCGCTCCCTCCTGCAGATGACCGCAGGCTCCTACATGGATGAGTTCGCCGAATTCCATAACAAGGATCTGTTCGTCCGACAGCGTCTTACGGGCGTCGTTCCATGCGCCGGCGTGGCGGCCTGCTTCGGCAGGAGAGCGATCACGACTTTGAAATCCTGGCGGCAAGCCGAGGTGTTCGACCCGATCGCATTGACCGAGGACTATGACGTCGCTTTCGCAATGAAGAATCTTGGCCTGAAGTCGGCGTTCGTTCTCAATCCGGCGCCATATACCATGGATATTCCACGCGGAACCGATCAAGTGCAACGGATCGTCGCGCCGCTGGCGATCGCCACCCGAGAAAATTTCCCGAGCGACTATCGCGCCGCCTACCGCCAGCGCGCACGCTGGCTTCTGGGAATCAGTTTCCAGGGCGCATCGAAGCTCGGCTGGGGAAAGACGCTTGCCGAGAGAATCTTTTTTCTGCGCGACCGCAAGGGCATCCTGTCCGGCATCATCGCCATCATCGCCTATTTCCTGGCCTTCAATGCGCTTGCAATCATTGTTCTTGGCGCATTGAGCGAAGAATGGCGCATCGCCGGCTATGCAATGCTCAACCCCACGCTGCAGCTGGTGTTCCTGATCAACATCATCTTGCTCTTGAATCGGCTCGTCCAGCGAATGATCTTTACGACGACGATCTATGGAGTCGGGCAGGGGCTGATGGCGGCGCCGAGAATCGTTTTCTCGAATTTCGTTAATTTTTCCGCAGCCTTGCGAGCGCTCTATATTTTCACCTGGCGCCACAAGATGTGCAAGGAGCCGTTGAGTTGGGACAAAACCAGCCACACCATTCCTCAAAATGCCGAACCAAGCGAAGTTAAATAGACGCCTCTTCGTCGATGGACGCGCTTGCGCCGCAGAGCGTCAGCCCGGATGCGCTGTTTTCGGCCCGGCGGCCCTCGGTCAGTTGGGGCGGCCGTTGGCCGGGGCGCTACAGAATGCGCGTGACATGCCCCATCTTGCGGCCGGCGCGCGTCTCCTTCTTGCCATAGAGGTGCAAGCAGGCGCCGTCTTCGCGCGCGAGTTCCGGCCATGCGTCGATATCGGTCCCGATCAGATTGCGCATCTCGACGCGGCCGTGACTCCGCGTCGAGCCGAGCGGCCAGCCGGCGATCGCGCGCATATGTTGCTCGAACTGCGAGGTCAGCGCGCCGTCGAGCGTCCAGTGTCCGGAATTATGCACGCGCGGCGCGATTTCATTGACGAGCAGAGTCTCGCGCCCCGCTTCGACGACCACGAACATTTCGACGGCGATCACGCCGACATATTGCGCGGCCTCGGCGATGCGTCGGGCGATATCGATCGCGTCCGCCGCGGTCGCCTCGGCGATCTCGGCGGGCGCCAATGTTTTCGCCAGAATGTGATGCTCATGGAGATTTTCGCAGACGTCATAGGCGCGAAATTCGCCGTTCAGTCCGCGCGCGGCGACAACCGACACTTCTTTCGAGAAAGGCACGATGCTTTCGAGGATGGATGGCGCGCCGCCGAGCGTGCGAAAGGCGACCGCTAAATCGCCGCCGTCGCGCAATTGGGTCTGGCCCTTGCCGTCGTAGCCGAGACGCCGCGTCTTGAGGATCGAATTGCGGCCGAGCCGCGCGACGGCGCGGGCAAGCGCGCCGGCGTTGTCGACCGCGACGAAGTCGGCAGTGGCGATTCCCAGGCTCTGGACGAATTCTTTCTCGACCAGCCTGTCTTGCGTGAGCGCCAAAGCTTCGGGATTGGGCCGCACCGGACGATGCGCCTCGAGCACCTGCGCCGTGCGGGCGGGCACGTTCTCGAATTCGTAAGTCACGACGTCGACAGATTCGGCAAAGGCGGCGAGCGCGGCTTCGTCGTCGAATTCAGCTTGCGTGCGCGCCGCGCAGACGTCGAAGGCAGGGTCGTCGGGGACGGGGGAGAAGACATGCGCCTTCAGCCCGAGCCGGGCGCCCGCCAGCGCCAGCATGCGCGCGAGCTGGCCGCCGCCCAAAATGCCGATCGTCGCGCCGGGCGGCAGCATCACGCGACGTCGCGCGGCGTCAGCGCCACATTGTCCGTCTGGCGCGCGCGATAGTCCGAAAGCCGCGCGGCGAGCGCCTTGTCGGCGCGGGCGAGAATCGCGGCGGCGAGCAGCGCCGCGTTGATCGCGCCGGGCTTGCCGATCGCCAGCGTCCCGACCGGCACGCCGCCCGGCATCTGCACGATCGAGAGCAGCGAATCCATGCCCTTCAGCGCGTCCGATTCGATCGGCACGCCCAGCACCGGCAGCGGCGTCATCGATGCGGTCATTCCCGGCAGATGCGCGGCGCCGCCGGCGCCGGCGATGATCACCTCGAAGCCTTCAGATTCGGCGGCCTTTGCGAAAGCGAACAGCCGATCGGGGGTGCGATGGGCGGAGATGACGCGCGCGTCGCAGGCGACGCCGAGCGCCGACAGTGTTTCGGCCGCATGACGCATCGTCGCCCAGTCGGATTGGGACCCCATGATGACGGCGACGGGCGGTTTGGACTTGCCCACAGTTGCTTCCTCTATAAAGGGAAGCCATGCGGCATAGACGATGGCGCCCGGATAGGCAAGCGCGCCAACGGGCGTCGGCGGCGGACCGATTTCGCTTCGCGAACCGGGCGCACGCGGCTAAAGAACCCTGCAGGATTTTCCTTGATCGGAGCAGGCGCGTCATGGATGAAGGTCTGAGGCAAGCGGTCGCCGTGCTGGCCGTGGCGATGATCGTCGCAATCGCCGCGCGTCAGATCAGACTGCCCTATACCGTCGGACTGGTCCTTGTCGGCGCCGCTGTCGCTCTGTCGGGCGCGGATTTCGCGCCGCATCTGACTCATGATCTGATTTTCGACCTCGTCTTGCCGCCGCTCCTGTTCGAGGCGGCGCTGACTCTGTCCTGGCGCGAACTGGTGCGCGATTCCCTGCCTTTGCTCGCGCTCGCGGGAATCGGAACGGTCGTTTCCGCAGCCGTCGTCGCGGCGTCGATGACGACGTTGCTCGACTGGCCACTCTTCTCGGCGATGCTGTTTGGCGCGCTGATCGCGGCGACGGATCCGGTCGCGATCATTGCGATGTTCAAGGACAACCGGATCAAGGGCCGCATGCGGCTGCTGGTCGAAAGCGAAAGCCTGCTCAACGACGGCGCTGCGGCGGTGCTTTTTGTCATGGCGCTCGCCTTCGTGCAAAGCGGCGGCGCCGAACAGAGCGCGGCGGCGACCGCCTTGACCCTCGTGAAGGTCGTATTCGGCGGCGTCATTGTCGGGGCCTTGTTCGGCGGGGTCGCCATCCTCGCCTCGCTGCGCACCTCGGAACATGTCATCGAAGCGGCGTTGACGACTATCGCCGCGTTCGGCTCGTTCCTGGTCGCCGAATATTTCCATGTCTCCGGCGTGCTGGCGACGGTGACGGCCGGCCTGGTCATGGGCAATCTGGGCCTGCTGAGCGAGCAGGAAGGCGGCTACATCAGCCTCAAGGGGCGAGAATTCGTTCTGTCCTTTTGGGATTTCGCGGCGTTCCTGGCCAATTCCATGGTGTTTCTCATGATTGGCGCGGATGTGGCGGCGACTCCGTTCGGCGCCGTTGGGGCGACGACTCTGGCCGTGGCGATCGCTGCGGTGCTATGCGCGCGCGCCATCGTCGTCTATCCGCTGAGTTCGTTGTTCTTCGGTTCGCGATGGAAGATATCGTTTCGCGAGCAGCATATTCTCTGGTGGGGCGGCTTGCGCGGCGCGCTTGCGCTCGCCCTGGCGCTGTCGCTTCCGGATAGTCTGCCGCAGCGCGATGAGATCGTCGCCGTCACTTTCGCCGTGGTCGGGTTTTCGATCGTGGTCCAGGGCCTCACCATGCCGCTGTTGCTGCGCGCGCTGGGCTTCCTGCCGAAACAGGCGTGACGCGTCGCGTTCGATGCGGTCCGAGCGGCGTCGGCCAATCGTTCCGATGACGCAGAAGCCATTGCCGGAACGGGTTGTTGCAGAATGCTATTGGCAGACGCAACGGGGTAGTCAGGGCGCTTATCCGCGTCTGTGCAGGCATGCCCAGAATTCATAGCGGCGGCGACGAAAATCGCGGAGCGATTTGATCTCTCCCGAGTCCATTCACGGGGGTCCGCTACCGCTCATCTTCCGGGGTAAGGCGAATATCCATCATTTGCTGTTTCATGGTCGGAAGGTCATTATGGATCGTGTTCCATACGGTCAATAGATTGACGGAATCATAGCCATGCGCGAGCGCATTACGCATCGCGTAGGCGAGTTCGAGTCGAAGGCGTGGATGCCGCTGCGCGAACCCATCGTCAACGGTTCTGATTTTATTTGCGGCCTCGCCTATGATCTCGAAATTGCGAATGACCGCATCTTGAACAAGCGAACTTTCAACGAAAGCCGCGCGATCAAGTCCTTCGACATAGGATTCGATGCGCGTGATGGCGACGATGATATGCTCGATATAGTCGAGAATCCGTAGCGCTTTCTTCTCTGTCACACGGGCCTTGCTTCCGCGACGATCCTGCTGCGGAACTTCATCGACAAATCTTCGGGAGTCCTGACATCGACCTTTGTGTGTGTGAGGTTTTCGATTGCAACGGCGATCGCCGCCCTATCGAACAGACTGAATCCCTCCGCGGCGTCGATCAGCAAATCGAGGTCGCTGCTCTCTGTGTCCTCGTGATGGAGGACGGAACCGAAGACGCGCGGATTCAATCCCCGGTTCGCAGCAACGATTCGGCGGATTTCTTCGCGATGAATTTCAAGGGCAAGCGACGGTTTCATAAAGAAAATCTAGCACAAGGCCGCGGTCTTTTTCTACTCCGGTCTGGCGCGTCGCCACGTCGATCGTAACAACATGGCGTCATCACAGAATCCATTCCAAATCATACGCTTGGGCTCGTCCCGCATTCGTCGGGCGGATTTTTGGGCCGCCGTGGGGATTTCCTGTGCCGACGCGGCGGCAACTGCCAAGGCGTCGCGATAAAACCGCAGCCCGTCTTCGAGCAGCGGAACGTCGATCGAAACTGAATAGCTGTCGCTCTTGTTCAATTACGCGATGATGTCGGGCGTGAGCTGGTCTTCGAGATAGGCGATGCGATCGCGCAGCAGCAGCTTGCGCTTCTTCAGCCGCTGAATCTGCAGCTGGTCGGCGACGCCCACCGCGAGCAACGCCCCGATCGCCGACTCCAGATCGTGATGCTCCAGCCGCAGTCGTTCCACTTCCGCGCGGATGGCGCTGATGTCGATCTCGCCGGCGTCGTTCATCAAAGGCCGCCCTGGACGGCTCGCAGGCGCTCGGGAATCGATCGCTCTGGACGGCGATTATCGCGCCGCACGCGAGCAGCGTTCAAGCGAATTGCTCGTTTATTCATACGCGCTCCGCATCTCCTCGATCGCGGCGATTTTGGCGTAAAGTGGGGCCCAGTCGTCGCGCTCGGCGATCGGCGCCCAGAGCGCTTCAACCTCGTCGATCAGCATCGTACAGGGCGCCGGCCGCTGGAAGTAGGGGTGATCCAGCCGCGCGTTCGGCGCTGGCCGATAGTCGACGAACGCGGCGCGGATGGGCGCGAAGGCTTCCGCCAAATAGTGCTCGGCCGATGGGCTGCGTTGCGCGCGCTCAGCCGACGCCAACCCGCCGCGCCAGTCGAAGAAACACTGTTCGAACGGCGCCTTCGTCGCTGTCAGAAAGTCGACGAAGGCCTTCGCCAGCGCGGCGTCGGCGTCGTCGCCGGCCGATGCGAGGCCCAGCCGATTGAGCAGAATGCTTCGAAATTCCGCCTGGATGCGGCTCGGAAAGGTCACGAGAACCTGCTCCGCGGGTTTCAATCCGATGAGATGAATGAGGCACTCCGCCAGCCGTGACAGGTTCCAGCCGAGCGCGCCCGGCTGGCGGCCGAAGGCGTAAAGCCCGACTTCGTCGAAATAGGCCGCGGTGAAGTTCGGGTCATAGACCGGCGCGAAGCGCCAGGGTCCATAGTCGAAGCTCTCGCCGGTGACGTTGATATTGTCGGAATTCAATACGCCGTGAACGAAGCCGGACGCCATATAGCCTGCCCCGAGCCTGGCGACCCGGGCGACCACCTCTTCGAGGAACGCGAGGGCTCTTTCCGGCGCCGGCAAATCCGCGATGGCGGGGAAATAGTGGCGGCAGACGTATTCGACGAGCCGGTCGATCGCCGCAGCGTCGTCATGGAAGGAGAGGCGCTGAAAGGTGCCGATCCGGATATGCGAATGCGACAGGCGCACCAGCACGCTCGAGCGCGTCGGCGAGGGTTCGTCGCCGCGCATCAGCGCCTCGCCGGTTTCGATCAGGCTGAAGGTCTTGGAGGTGTCGACGCCGAGCGCCTCCAGCATTTCCGTCGCCAAAATCTCGCGAACGCCGCCCTTGAGCGTGAGCCGTCCGTCGCCGCGGCGCGACCAGGGAGTCTGGCCGCTGCCCTTGGTGCCGAGATCGAGCAGGCGGCCGTCTTCGGAGTCGCGCAATTGCGCGAAAAGGAAGCCGCGACCGTCGCCGAGATCGCGGTTGTAAACGCGGAACTGATGTCCGTGATAGCGCAGCGCCAAGGGGTGCGCGAAGCCGCCCGGCAATGGCGCAAATCGTCCAAAATGATCGATCCATTCCGTGTCGCTGAGGCCGTCCAATCCGACCCGAGCGGCCCAGCGCTGATTGCGGTAGCGCAGTCGATGCTGCGGAAAGGCCGCGGGTTCGACACGGTCAAAGAAAGGCTCGCCGAGGCCTTCGTGGAGCGTCTCGGCGCGGTAAAGCTCGGTGACGGGCATAAGGACGAGGTCTCGCAAATCGCGCGCCGCGCGGCGCGAATGCTTCAAAAAATAAGGCGGAGAAAACTCTCCGCCCATCTCTCCGCCTATGGCGTAAAGCGATAATGGACCGAACGGGACGGGCCCGAGCGCGCGTCGAGCGCGCTCGAAGCTCTGAACCGAACGTGTGACCTGAGTTTGGGCTCGCCCGGATAGGCGGTGATCTAGTGGCGCGTTTCGCTGACCGCCAGCTTGGCGAGCTCGTCCTTGATCAGCAATTTCTTGCGCTTGAGTTCCGCGATTTTCAATTCGTCCGCGTTGGGATGCAGCTGTTGCTCCTCGATCTCCTTCTTGAGCGCCTCGTGGCGACGCTGGAGTTCGACGATATGGCCCTGCAAGGACATGCGAAACCTCCTTAACTGCTCTCCGCTCGATAAGCGGGAACAGTAATAAGTCTGCCACAAAGCCGGCCCGTCGCAAGAGTTGAAATCGGGCAAGGTCACAAATCTTTTGCATGGAAAAGGCGCAGTCTTTGCCGAATGGTCAATTTTTTCCATAGCTTGCGGCAGGAGGCGCCCCACAGCGTCGCAGGGAGGGAGCGCTTGCGCGGCGCCACGTACGCCATTATAGACGGCGCTCCGGCCCACTGGGCCCGAGGGCGCGTAGCTCAGCGGGAGAGCACTACGTTGACATCGTAGGGGTCACAGGTTCAATCCCTGTCGCGCCCACCATTCAACGGGCCCGATCGAGGCTCGCCCATCGCCGCGAAGCCTAAAGAGACGAAGCCTAAAGAGACAGTGTCGTGAACCGCTGATGCGTTCCATCGCGCCGGCGAGCGAGAGTCGATCCTTTGCCCGGATATGACCTGCGGCGCGCTCGACCGCTCAATTCCGTGGCGCTTGATCGAGCGCGACCGTCCTTGCGCGCCGCGCGAATTCGACGCGAATCCCCGTTCGACTGAGACTTTGCCCGTAAATTCAACGGATTGCATGGAACTACCCACCAGCCCGTTCGTTTAGGCCCAGGAGGTCGATCATGCGTCCGGCCAATCGAACCGACGACGATCGAGTCTCGTTGGTGATTCAGCGGGAAGTTGGAATGGCGCTGCGCTTATCCTTCGAATCTGTCACCCGCGAGCCGCTGCCTGAGCGAATGGCCCTGTTGCTGCTGCGGCTGGCCTTGGCTGAGTCGCTCGGACTTGCCGCCGAGCGGGATCAGGCGGAAGGAGAGAGCGAGCCAAACGAGGATTAGCGCGCAGTGGCGCCTGTGTCCGGTGCAGCAACGTCGTGATCATTCCCCGCTTTCCGTGCATGGCGATCGAAGGGCCTGGCGCTTCGCAAAACTCGATTTGCCTCGCTCGATTCCCGCGTCCATAGCTGCCTCCGTCCCGAACGGGCCAAAGCGGAGGAGACCATGGACCTGCCTAGCATTGACCCGCTGATCGGAATCGGCGTCGCCGCCTCGACCGCCATCACCGACGCGGTCTATGTGTTCTTCAACGCCGCGGTGTCCGAGCGCCGGCGCATCGCCGCCGCGAGCTGGAGCAGCATCTGGTATCTGCTCTCGGCGTTTGCCGTCATCAGCTACACGTCGAATTGGGCCTATGTGGCGTTCGCCGCCGTGGGCGCCTGGATCGGCGGCTTCCTGTCGATTACGGTGCTGAATCGGATTGCGCCCCGACCCAGATCGTAGAGTTTCGACAAAAAAAACGCCGCTTGCGCGGCGCACGAGGAGTTTTGGGGCGCGACCTCAGTCGCGAAGGACGGTCTGTCCTGGATATTGAATCAGCAGCAAGGGAAGGCGCTTGCCGGTCGCGCTGGCGACGTTCACTGCCTGCTTGTCGCTAACCAAGCCGCGC
Organism: Methylocystis sp.; assembly: GCA_021731565.1. Classification (GTDB taxonomy): domain Bacteria; phylum Pseudomonadota; class Alphaproteobacteria; order Rhizobiales; family Beijerinckiaceae; genus Methylocystis. The sequence goes on from JAKFXD010000083.1 coordinate 24,619, forward strand.
GCCTTGTGCACGGGACTCATATTGGTGGCGAGGCCCAGGGCGAGAAAGCCGACCCAAAACGCCAGCGGCATCAGGCGCGAGTTTGAAAACGGCATTTCCGGTCTCCCTGGATTATTTCGGCGCCTCGAAAGGACGGTTGCAGCTTTCCGCAATACGCGTTCGAGCAAAAGCGCCAGGAACGAGCAACCTGATGGCGCCAGCTTAAAAAAGCCTCTCTTTCTCTGGCTGACGCCGTCGACCGGAGGCCTGCCGAAGTTGGCGCCAATGCTTACATTCCCTGTGGACCTATGCGCGTGGAATAAGAGCGCATTAGCTTGCGCCCAGGAGAGTGCAGCGATGACCTTTACGACCACGGATCGCCCGGCGCGCGTCGTTAGGAGCGGGCATGTGCAACTGTCGATCATTCTGGGCGAGTCGGAAAAGACCACGCTGCAGAATCAGATTTTCGATCAGATACGCTCGATGATCCTCAACGGTCAGCTCAAGTGCGACGACCCGATGCCGACCACGCGCGAATTGAGCAGCCAGCTCGGCGTGTCGCGCAACACGGCGGTTCTCGCCTATGAGCGGCTGATCGCCGAGGGCTATATCCGCACCAAGCCCTATGTCGGCACCTTCGTGGCGCCCGACCTGCCGGATACGGCGTTTCTCTCGGCCGATCATCGCGGTCCGCCGGCGAACGAGCAGGGCGCCGCCGACGAAGCGCCGCCGCCTTGCGGCGCCTTGCGCACCCATCGCCTGGCCGATCCGGAGCGGCGCCGTCTCGCCGCCGATTTCTGGGTCGGCCGGCCCGACGCGCGATCCTTTCCGCTCAAAGCCTGGTCGCATCACATCAAGAATCGCCTGAAGGCGGTCGGCTCCAATCTCACGAGCTATAGCGACCCCGCCGGATTGCTGGAATTGCGGCGGGCGGTCGCCAAGCATCTCGCGCCGGCGCGCGGCGTCGTCGCCGATCCGGATCAGATCATCATTGTCGGCGGCTGCCAGGACGGCTTCAATCTGGTCGGGCGCCTGCTGGTCGGGCCGGGTTGCGCCGCCGTCGTCGAATCGCCCTGTTATCAGGGCGCGGCTTTCGTGCTCGAAAGCTTAGGGGCGACGCTTCATCCGGTGCCCGTCGATCAGGATGGGCTCGACGTCGCGCGACTGCCGAAAACCCAGGGCGCGGTCGCCTATGTCACCCCGTCGCATCAATATCCGATCGGCGTGACCATGAGCCTGCAGCGCAGGATCGAACTACTTGCCTGGGCGACGCAATATGACGCCTACATCATGGAGGACGACTACGACAGCGACTTCCGCTTCATCGGTTCGCCGTTGACCGCGCTGAAAGGCCTCGATCGCAACGAGCGCGTCATCTATCTCGGCACTTTCTCGAAATGCATGGGGCCTGGACTGCGTCTCGGCTATATCGTGCTGCCCCGCCGGCTCGCCGAGGCCGGGCGGCGGATGAAAATGCTGATGAACAACGGCCAGAGCTGGCTCGAACAGGCGGCGATGGCGGATTTCATGTCGAGCGGCGAATTCGGACGCCATTTGCGCCGCATCCGCCAGCTCTATCGCGATCGGCGCGACGCGCTGCTGAATGCGCTCAGGAATCACTTCGGCGCCTGCGAAATATACGGCGAGCAGGCCGGCATGCATCTCGTCTGGAAGCTGCCGGACGGATTTCCGGACGCCGCCGAGGTGGAGCGGCGAGGGCTTGCCGCCGGCGTCGGCGTCTGTTCGCTGGCGACGGGTTCGGCGCTGCGCTTCGACGAAAACGACGGCGGCGACCGGCTGCTGATGCTGGGCTTCGTCGCGCTCACCGAGAAAGAGATCGAGACCGGGATCGCCCGATTGGCGCAGGCGCTGAAGGCGTAGCAGCGCGCCAACCCTCTCCCACAGGGAGAGGGTGGCTGCGGAGCAGCCGGGTGAGGGGTTTCCCCCGCTCGAATTTTGGTTTCGCTATGGTGGAGCCGTCGCGCCTATATTTGCGACATCGTAACCCCTCACCCCGGTCCTTCGGACCGACCCTCTCCCTTAGGGAGAGGGTTTCGCGCGAGCAAGCTCAAGTCATGAACGATTTCAGCGCCCGCTCGCGTCTGCGCGCCATTCCTTCCGGCGTCTGGGCGCTCGGGATCGTCTCGCTGCTCATGGATTTCTCCTCCGAGATGATCCATGCGCTGCTGCCGATCTATCTCGTCGGCGCGATGGGCGCCTCGATGGCCGAAGTCGGAATCATCGAGGGCGTCGCCGAGGCGACCGCCTCGATCGTCAAGATTTTTTCCGGCGCGCTGTCGGACTGGTTCGGCCGTCGCAAGCAGCTGGCGATCATCGGCTACGGGCTGGCGGCGCTGACCAAGCCGATGTTCCCGCTCGCGCCCACTATCGTCTGGATCATGACCGCGCGCTTCCTCGATCGCGTCGGCAAGGGAATCCGCGGGGCGCCGCGCGACGCGCTCGTCGCCGATCTCGCGCCGGCCTCGATTCGCGGGGCGGCTTACGGGCTTCGCCAGTCGCTCGATACGGTCGGCGCCTTCCTCGGCCCGGCCGTCGCGGTCGCCGTGATGTGGCTCTCCGCCAACAGCATCCCTTTGGTGTTCTGGATCGCGACGATTCCGGCGGCGCTCGCCGTCGCGGTTCTTTGCTTCGGCGTGCGCGAGCCGGAAGCCTCCCGGCCGCCGCGGCCAGCGCGTTTTCCGCTGCACATCGATGAAGTCCGCGGGCTCGGCGGCCCCTTCTGGATCGTTGTGGCGATCGGCGTCGTCTTCAGCCTGGCGCGCTTTTCCGAGGCGTTCCTCATCCTGAAGGCCAGCGCCGTCGGTCTGCCCGAGGCGCTCGCGCCGCTGGTGCTCGTCGCGATGAATGTCGTCTATGCCGGCGCCTCTTATCCCGTCGGCGCCTTCTCCGATCGCGGCGACCGCAAGACGCCGCTGATGGCCGGCCTTGTCGCGCTGATCGCCGCCGACGCCGCGCTCGCCAGCGCCGATCATATGCCGCTCGTATGGCTTGGCGTGGCGCTCTGGGGCCTGCACATGGGCCTTACCCAGGGGCTGCTCGCCGCGCTCGTCGCCGACGTCGCGCCGGCGGCGCTCCGCGGCTCCGCGTTCGGCGCGTTCAACCTCGCGAGCGGCGTCGCGCTGCTCCTTGCGAGCGCCGGCGCCGGCGCGCTGTGGGATGCTTTCGGTCCCGCCGCCGCCTTCTGGGCGGGCGCGCTTTGCGCGTCGCTGGCGCTTCTAGGGCTGTGGGCGAACTGGAAGTTAAGCAGCCGCGTCGAAAATCGAAGGCCTTAACCGAACGCTAAGCATACCGCTTAAACATTGAAAACAATGCATAATTCTTCCGCAATTGCGCCATTGTTGGCCGTTCATTTGGCGTCCGGCGGGGCGCTGGCGTTTCACGATCGCATCATCGAGGGATTAATGAAAAAACGAGTGTTCGGCCTCGCCGTCGCGGCGTCTCTGACCGTAATGTCCGCATCGGCGGCTGACCTGCCTTCGCGCAAGGGCCCGCCGCCCGTCTATATTCCGCCGCCGCCGGTTTTGACCTGGACCGGCCTCTATGTCGGCCTCAATCTCGGCGGCGGATGGCTCGATCAATACAGCCAAGGGCACTGGCTGGCGCCATTGTCGACCGCGCCCAACAACGGCGGCGTCGTCGGCGGCGCGCAGATCGGCTACAACTACCAGTTGACGCCGCTTTTCGTCGCCGGTCTCGAAACCGATTTTCAAGGATCGAGCGTCGGGACCGCCGACCAGCCGTTTGGCGCGTCGCGCAGCGTCGGCTGGTTCGGCACGGTGCGCGGCCGTGCCGGTGTGTCGCTCTTAAATTCGCAGTTGCTCCTTTATGGAACCGGCGGCTTCGCCTATGGCGACCTGCGTCTCAACTACGGTTGGCTCGGCTCTCAGAGGCGCACCGGAACCGGCTGGACCGCCGGCGGAGGGCTCGAATACGCCTTCCTGCCGAACTGGTCGGCCAAGGTCGAATATCTCTATGCGAACATCGGCGCGGATTACGACCGGGTATTTACCGGACCCTTCGTCATCGAAACCCAGCAACGCGCCCATCTCAATACGGTTCGGGCCGGCGTCAACTACCGTTTCAACTGGATGTTTGCGCCAGGACCGGCGGTGGCGGGCTACTGAACGCGAATGCTGTAGGAATGGCGGAAGCCCCGGCGACGGGGCTTTTGCATATCTCGATGTCGCCGACGGCTTGTGGTTGCGGCGCCGCAACAATTGAATTATCTGCTTGGAAGCGTTCCGAGAAGCAGATCGGCCGCACGCGAGAGGGTTCCCTATGGCCGACGCCGATACAGACAGGCTCGCCGCGCGGCGGCCGCTGTCGCCGCATCTGACGATCTTCAAGCCCATTCTGACGATGATGATGTCGATCGCGCATCGCATCACCGGCGCGGGGCTCTATGTCGGTATGGCGCTGCTGACGCTTTTCCTGCTCGGCGCGGCAATCGGCGGCGGCGCCTTCTCCGCCGTTTCCTGGATCGCCTCTGGCTTCATCGGCAATCTCATCGTCTTGATGATCGTCTGGGCGATCTTCCATCATCTGCTCGGCGGCGTGCGTCATGCGTTCTGGGATCGCGGCCTGTATATGGACCCGCAGGGGCGCGAACTCTTGGCGCAAGGGACGCTCGTCGGCGGAATCCTGCTGACGCTGCTCTTTTACATCTGCAAGACGCTGGCGAGCTAGCGGGAGCGAACGCATGACGGTTGCGACAAGATTCAAGAGCGGTCGAACCGGGACGGGCGACGCCTATGTCTCCGACCATAGCGGCTCGCCTCACGCGCGCTTCATGCGGCTCACCTCCTATGCGCTGGCGCCGCTCGGCGCGTTGAGCGCGTGGTGGATTCTCGGACTGGCAGGCAAATCGTTCGACGGCGTGCGCGCCGAAATCGGCCGACCGATTCCCGCGCTCGTGCTTCTTGCTTTCGGCGTCGTCGGCATGATCCATGCACGCAAGGGCATGGACGACATCATCGAAGACTATGTGCAGGACCAAACGCTGAAGGCGTGGGCGTTCCTCGCCAACCTCTGGGCGTCGCGCGCGATCGCGGCGCTCTGGACTTTCGCTATCCTCCTCATCGCCGCCCCGAAATAATCGGACGATGCCGGCGGCGGCGGTTGTTCGATGTCAATGAACTCGCCTAGTAACGACGCAGCGAACTGCGTTCGATCGAATGACATCCAGAGAAGGCTCGACGATGGTTGCACAGGGTCCCGCATCAAATGTGTCGGTCGGCGGCCGGGCGTATCCGATCGTCGATCACACTTTTGACGTCGTCGTCGTCGGCGCCGGCGGATCGGGGCTTCGCGCCGTGGTCGGCTGCGCCGAGGCGGGGCTGAACGTCGCCTGCGTCACCAAGGTCTTTCCGACGCGTTCGCACACGGTGGCGGCGCAGGGCGGCATCGCCGCCGCGCTCGGCAACATGGGGCCGGATAATTGGAAGTGGCACATGTACGACACCGTCAAGGGCTCCGACTGGCTCGGCGACCAGGACGCGATCGAATATATGTGCCGCAATGCGCCGCCCGCGGTTTATGAGCTGGAGCATTGGGGCGTGCCCTTCTCGCGCACGAGCGAAGGCACGATCTATCAGCGCCCGTTCGGGGGCATGACGACCGATTTCGGCAAGGGACCGCCGGCGCAGCGCACCTGCGCGGCCGCCGATCGCACCGGCCATGCCATGCTCCATACGATGTACGGACAGGCGCTGAAGCTCGACACGAAATTCTTCGTCGAATTTTTCGCGCTCGATCTCATCATGGATCAGCACGGCGCCTGCCGAGGCGTCGTGTGCCTGAAGATCGATGACGGAACGATTCATCGTTTCCGCGCGGCGCTCACCGTGCTTGCGACCGGCGGCTACGGCCGCATCTATCTCTCGGCGACCTCGGCGCATACCTGCACCGGCGACGGCAACGCCATGGTGCTGCGCGCGGGATTGCCGCTGCAGGACATGGAATTCGTGCAGTTTCATCCGACCGGCATCTATGGCGCGGGCTGCCTGATTACCGAGGGCGCGCGCGGCGAAGGCGGCTATCTGACCAACAGCGAAGGCGAGCGTTTCATGGAGCGCTACGCGCCCTCGGTGAAGGATCTTGCGCCGCGCGACATGGTTTCGCGCGCGATCACCATGGAGGTGCGCGAGGGCAGGGGCGTCGGCAAGGACAGGGATCACGCCTATCTGCATCTCGAGCATCTTGATCCGGCGATCCTGCATGAGCGCCTGCCGGGCATTTCCGAAAGCTCGATGGTTTTCGCCGGCGTCGACGTGACGCGTCAGCCGATCCCGATCATACCGACCGCGCATTACAACATGGGCGGCATACCGACGAATTATCACGGCGAGGCATTGCACAAGCGCGACGGCAATCCCGACGAGGTGGTGCCAGGTCTGATGGCGCTTGGCGAAGGGGCCTGCGTCTCGGTGCATGGCGCCAATCGACTGGGCTCCAACTCGCTGATCGATCTCGTCGTCTTCGGACGCGCCGCGGCGCTGCGCGCCGCCGAACTCATCAAGCCGAATGATACGCAGCCGGAACTCCCCGCGAATTCGGCCGATCTTGCGCTGTCGCGGCTCGACTTCTTCCGCAACGCCAATGGCTCCGCGCCCACCGCGGTCTTGCGCGACAGGATGCAGCGCACGATGCAGTCGCACTGCGCCGTCTATCGCACCGGCGAGGTCCTCGCCGAAGGCGTCGAACAGATCAACGCCGTCTGGCGCGACGGCGCCGACGTCAAGATCACCGATCGCTCGCTGATCTGGAACTCCGATCTCGTCGAGACGCTCGAATACGACAA
>JAKFXD010000102.1 GCA_021731565.1 Methylocystis sp.
AAGAGATGATTCGACTTCGAATCAATCGCTTGAAAAGGAGGCGCCCTCACGGAAATCTCCACGACGCATTGTCGCCTGTCTTTAAAGTCGCCGCGTCATGCTGACATCCAAAAAAAGGTTGGCACATGCTGATCGCAACAGAAAATGAAACGGAACGCGCTGAACATCCCGTGGATGTCGTGGAGCAGCTGGCGGCCACCAACGACTGGTCTTTCGATCGAGACGACGAAGACGAGATTTCGATTTCCGTCGCCGGCGCCTGGACGGAATATCACGTCGCCTTCACCTGGCTGCCGCAACTCGAAACACTGCATATCAGCTGCGCCTTCGATCTCAAGGCGCCCGAGCGCAGGCGCGGCGAACTGATGGCGCTCGTCAACGCGATCAACGAGCAGATGTGGATCGGGCATTTCGACTTCTGGCCGAAAGAGGGGGTGGCGATGCATCGTCACGGGCTGATCCTCACCGGCGGGGCGCAGCCCTCGGCGACGCAATGCGCGGCCTTGCTCGACAACGCGCTTCAGGCCTGCGAGCGGCATTACCAGGCCTTTCAATTCGTGCTGTGGGCCGGAAAAAACGCCAAGGAAGCGCTCGCCTCCGCCAATTTCGAGACGAAAGGCGAGGCGTGACGGACGCGGTCGGTCCGAGCGGGTCGGTCGCCCTCATCGGCGCCGGCAACATGGGCATCGCCCTGCTCGAAGGCTGGGCGTCGCAAAATCTCATCGGACCGGTATCGGTCATCGAGCCGCAGCCCTCGCCGCGGCTGCAGACTTTATGCGCCGAGCGCGGCTATGCGCTGAATGGCGCCGCGTCGCCGCGCGACGCCGTCGTTCTCGCCGTAAAGCCGCAGGCGCTCGAGTCCGGCGCCGTTGCGGCGGCGCCCTTCATTGACTCCGCAACCGTCGTCGTGTCGATCCTCGCCGGCAAGCGCGTCGCCGACATCGCCGCGCATGCGCCCGCGCCGGCCGTTGTGCGGGCGATGCCCAATACGCCGGCTGCGATCGGACGCGGGATCACCGGCGCCTTTGCAAGTCCGGCGACCAGCGCCGCTCAGCGCGGGCTCGCCGATGCGCTGCTGCGGGCCGTCGGCGCCGTGGAATGGGTCGATGACGAAGTTCTCATTGACGCGGTGACCGCCGTTTCGGGGTCGGGTCCCGCCTATGTCTTCTATTTCGCCGAATGCCTTGCCGCCGCCGGGGCCGAAGCCGGTCTGCCCGCCGCGCTGTCAGCGCGACTGGCGCGCGCGACCGTCGAAGGCGCGGGCGAGTTGATGCGTCGACAATCCCAGACGAGTCCTGGCGAACTGCGCCGGCGCGTGACCTCTCCCGGCGGCACGACCGCGGCGGCGCTGGAGGTTTTCGAGGCGGCCGACGGCCTCGCTCCGCTGATGCGGCGCGCCGTCGCCGCTGCGAAGCGCCGGGCGGAGGAACTCTCCGGTTGAAAGCGGGTTACGCCTTGTCCCGCCGCCTGGCGACAATAGAATACTGGCTAAGAAATTCTCGCGGACCTCTTTCGGACCTCTTGCGGACCTGGAGACGAACATGAACAGCGGCGGCAGCCCCCGCAACCGAGTGATCGATGCGACGCTTCGGCTCGCGACGCGGCGAGAGTTCGGCGATGTGACGCTCACCGATATCGCCCAGGAGGCGGGCATTTCGCTCGCCGATCTGCGCGAACTTTTTCCCTCGAAGGGCGCGATCATCGGCGCGTTCTCGCGGCGCATCGACCGGGAAGTGCTCGACGCGCTGCCGAGGGAAGCCTCGCACGAACCGGCGCGCGAGCGGCTCTATGACGTTTTGCGCCGTCGGCTCGACGCGCTCGAGCCGCATCGCGAGGCGCTGGCGAGCGTGGGGCGCTGGGCGGCGCGTGACCCGCTCACTGCCGCGGCGCTCAACCGGGAAACCGTGAATTCGATGCGATTCATGCTGGAGGCCGCCGACGTCGACAGCGAGGGCCCGGTCGGCTCGCTCAAATTGCAGGGAATGGCCTTGGCCTGGAGCCGCGTGCTCGAAGATTGGTTTTCCGGCGACATCCATGACGCCCTGTCGACGCTCGATCGCGAACTCGCCCGCGGCGAGCGCTATGTCGATCGCGCCGAGGACTTCGCAAGGCTGACGCGGCCCTTCTATTCCTTCGCGCAAAGCCTGTTTGGCTGGCGTCCCCGGCGCGGCGGCCGCGATCACGACGACGACAGCGGCCATCCGCACGCCCGCGCGTGATCGGCGCCGCGGCGGTTACAGCGGCAGGCTGGCGGTCGCGCGCAAGCCGCCGAGCGGGCTGCGGTCGAGCGTGATGTCGCCGCCGTGGGCCCGCGCGATGTCGCGCGCGATGGCGAGGCCCAGACCTGAATTTCCATCGTCCTGGTTGCGCGATTCGTCCAAACGGTAGAAGGGCCGGAAGGCCTCTTCGCGGCGCTCGATAGGAATGCCGGGGCCGTCGTCGTCGATATTGACGGTCATCGTCGCGCCGTCGTTGATCACCGAGAGTTCGATGCGCTTGCCATAGCGCTGCGCATTGCCGACGAGATTGGCGAGCAGCCGCTTGATCGCCGCCGGCCGCGCGACGATATTCGGATCGCCCTTGATCTTGACGGCGGCGGCGAGACCGCGCTTCTCGGTGTCCGCCTTCAATTCGTCGAGGATCGCGGCGATGTCGGTGGGCGACGAGCTTTCGTCGCCGTCGCCGCGCGCGAAGGCGAGATAGGCCTCGACCATGCGCTCCATCTCGTCGACGTCCTTGCGCATTTCGGCGCCTTCGTTCGACTCGCCCATCAGCGCGAGAGAAAGCTTGAATCGCGTGATGATGGTGCGCAGATCGTGCGAGACGCCGTTGAGCATGGTCGTGCGCTGTTCGATGGCGCGTTCGAAGCGGCGCTTCATGTCGAGGAAGGCCGCCCCCGCCTGCCGAACCTCGCGGGCGCCGCGCGGGCTGAAAGCGACATTGCGGCCTTTGCCGAACTCCTCGGCGGCGCGGGCCAGACGCAGGATCGGCCTGATCTGGTTGCGCAGGAAGGACGTGGCGATGGCGACGATGATCACCGAAGCGATCGCCATCCACATGAAGAAAATATAGGAATTGGAGGCGTAGGCGTGCGCGCGCGTGGCGAACATTCGCAGCGTGGCGTCGTCGAGCGCGACGCGGATTTCGATCAGGCTGCCGGGAAGCCCCGTGTTGATCCAGAACGGCTGCTTCAGTCTGCGTGAGAGCTCTCTCGCGAGCGCCTTGTCGAGCAGCGAGAACAAGGCTGCCTTGGGCGCCGGCGCCGGCAGCTCCTGCTTGGGAAGCACCATGATCTCCATGTTGAGATCGAAGGCGGCGATGCGGCGCAGTTGCGCGTGGTCCGGATCCTGCGGGTATGTCTGATAGACATCGACAAGCGCCGCGACCTGTCGGGCCATTCCGGCGGACAATCGATAGGTCACCACCTCCCAATAGCGCTCCATGAACACATACGCGACGGCCGACTGCAGCAGCACGACCGGCAGGATCACGATCAGCAGCGCGCGGGCGTAAAGCCCCTTCGGCATGCGGTCGTGCAGCCAGTTGGCGAAGCGCCGCCACAGATTGCGTGGCGCGGCGAGAACTTCCGGTAGGACGGCGGTCATCGTGACGACTCTATCATTTCATCGGTTGGCGCGCAGCGGCTCGACGAGAAGGCGGTAGCCATGGCCACGCACGGTTTGTAGATAGCGCGGAGCGTTCGGATCGGTCTCGATCTTGCGCCTCAATCGGGCGACTTCGACATCGACGCTGCGCTCGCTTGCGTTTCGATCAGAATCGCGCTGCGCCAGGGTCTGACGCGATACGAGGGCGCCGTCCCCTTCGGCCAGCGCCCGCAGGAGATCGCGCTCGCGGGTGGTGAGCCGCACCGGCGCGCCGCCGCGCAGCAATTCGCCGAGCTTCGGATCGAACACGAAGTCGCCGAACCGCCTCGGGCCCGCCGGGTCCGCGCGCCGTGCGCGGCGCAGGATGCTGGCGATGCGCAGCGACAATTCCCGGGGATCGAACGGCTTCGCGAGGTAATCGTCCACCCCGGCCTCGAGCCCTTCGACGCGATCCGCCGTCTCGGTCAGGGCGGTCAACATCAGAATCGGCGCGGAACGCAGGGGTTCCGCGCTTCCGCGGAGCCGCGCCGCGAAGGCGGCGCCGCGTTCGCCCGGCATCATCCCATCCAGAACGATGAGATCGAAAGTGAAATCGCGCAGTCTCGCGCTCGCTTCCCTTGTGTCGGCCGCGGCGCTGACCAGATAGCCTTGCTTTGTCAGATAACGCGACAAAAGGGTGCGAATGCGCTGATCGTCGTCGACGACCAGGATGTGCGCCGCCTTCGGATTCGGCGCGGCGGCGTGATGCGGCGCGAGCGTCATGGCGCCTCGCCGGCCGTTTTTGCACATGCGAGATGGGCGCGAACGCGCGCGCGCTCATCCGGGTCGATCATCGCGAACAGAAATTGCGAGGCCGCGCCGCGCGCCGCCGGCGGCAGTTCGTCCATGACTTTCAGAAATCGCGCCGACTGCAGCGCGGCGAGATCGCGCGCCAGCTTCGTCCCCTGGGGGGTCGGGTAGAGCAGGCGCTGGCGGCGGTCGACGACGCCGGCGCGCGCCTCGACGAAACCTGCCTCGAGAAGCTGTTTCAGCACGCGGTTGAGGCTTTGCTTGGTGATCCTCAAAATATCCAGCAGCGCCGCGATGGTGAGGCCGGGGCGGCGGTTGACGAAATGCAGAACGCGATGATGCGCCCTTCCGAAGCCGAAATTTCCCAGCAGCCGATCCGCGTCGCCGACGAAATCGCGGTAGGCGAAGAAAAACAGTTCGACAAGTTCGAGAGCGTCCGCGTCGCTGGTGGCCGCCGTTTCCGCGGCCGCTCGCCGCCAGGCGGCGACCGCGCCCGGCTCAACCAATTTTCTCGTTAGGAGTTCGTTCACGCTGGTTCTTGCCTGACGTTCGGCGCGAGCTATTTACGTCAACTATATTGACATAAATCTGACCGATGGCTAGTGCTGACCGCGCGTCGCAGCGCCTTGTTTAGCCTCTTCGATCGCGTCTTTCCGGAGTTCGCCATGCCGCTTCCGCCCTTCGATCAGCGCGACGGATTCATCTGGTATAATGGTGCGCTGGTTCCCTGGCGCGAAGCCAAGCTTCACGTCCTCTCGCACGGTCTGCATTACGCCTCCTGCGTCTTCGAAGGCGAACGCGCCTATGGCGGCGCGATTTTCAAATCGCGCGAGCATTCGGAACGGTTTCAGAACTCCGCGAGAATTCTCGATTTCGAGATTCCCTACAGCGTGGAGCAGCTTGACGCCGCAAAGCTTGAGACGGTGAAAGCCAACGGCCTGTCGAATTGCTACGTCCGGCCGGTGGCGTGGCGCGGCAGCGAAATGATGGCGGTCGCCGCCCAGAACTCGACGATCAACGTCGCGATCGCCGTCTGGGATTGGCCGAGCATGTTCGATGTCGAGACCAAGATGAAGGGCATCAAGCTCGACATCGCCGAATATCGTCGGCCCGATCCGCTGACCGCGCCGTCCATGGCGAAGGCGGCCGGACTCTATATGATCTGCACCATTTCAAAGCACCGCGCCGAGCGGCGCGGCTTCGCCGACGCGCTGATGTATGATTGGCTCGGCCGCATCGCCGAATGCACCGGCGCCAACGTCTTCTTTGTCCGCGACGGCGCGTTGCATACGCCGATCGCCGACTGTTTCCTCGATGGCATCACGAGGCGCACGGTGATCGACCTGGCGAGAAGACGGGGGATCGAGGTCATCGAGCGCCGGATCATGCCCGAGGAGATGGCGTCGTTCTCGGAGTGCTTCATCTGCGGCACGGGCGCCGAAGTGACGCCGGTGTCGGAGATCGGCGTCTATCGCTTTATTCCCGGCGAGCTGTCGCGCGCGCTGATCGAAGACTATTCGCGCGAGGTCGAGAAACAGCCCTCGCCCGTCGGGTGAATGTTTTGCGCGGATCGGGGCGCGTCGACAATCGGGTCAGCCGCTCATGCGCGCCTTGATCGCGTGTTCCGCGAGAGTCTTGCCGAGCGACCAGACTGCGGACGGCGCCTTATGCGCGTCTGCGATGACGGCGTCGAACGACTGTTCAATCCAATCGCAGTCTTCGTTTGAAATCGTCAGAGGCGGCAGCAGCTTGATGGTGTGATTGCCATGTCCGGCGACTTGCGTCAGCACTTTGTGATCGCGAAACAGCGGGATCGAAATGAGCTGACAGAACAGGCCTGAATTGACCGTTTCCAGCAGATTCCAGGCGGCCTTCAGTTTAAGCGACTTCGGCGGTCCGAATTCGACGCCGATCATGAGACCCTTGCCGCGCACGTCGGCGACAAGTTCATATCCTTCGGCCATCCTTTTAAAGGACGCAAGAAGGCGGTCGCCCTTCTTCGCCGCATTTTCGATCACGCGCTCATTCTCGAGAACGTCGAGCGTCGCAATCCCCGCCGCCATGGCGAGATCGTTCTTGCTGAAGGTCGAGCCGTGCACGACGGCGCGATCCATGCGGTCGAAGACCTTGTCGAAAATCTGTTTGCGCGCCAGCACCGCGCCGACCGGCACATGGCCGCCGGAGAGCGCCTTTGCGACGACGATCATATCCGGTTCGACGCCTGGAAAATGATCGATGGCGAAGAAGCGGCCGGTGCGCCCCAGCCCGGTCTGGATTTCATCGGCGACGAACAGCGTTCCATATTTGCGGCACAGCGCCTGCGCCCCGAGCAGATAGGCTTCGTGCGGAATGTTGACGCCCTTGCCCTGGATCGGCTCGACGAAGAAGGCGGCGACGTCGCGTCCGGCCAATGCGCGTTCGAGGCCGCCGAGATCGTCGAATTCGACCTCATGGGCGTTTGGCAACAGCGGACCGAAACCCTTCTTGAAAATATCGTCGCCGTTCATCGACAACGACCCATAGGTCAGGCCGTGAAAGGAATGCGCGCAGTGCAGGATTCCGGCACGGCCCGTCGCCGCGCGCGCGAATTTGATCGCCGCTTCGACCGACTCGGCGCCGGAATTGGCGAAAAACGCCTTGTCCAGCCAAGGCGCATAGGCGAGCAGCTTTTCGGCGAGAACGCCGGCCAGAACCGAGACGTCGAGTTGCACGAGATTGGCGAACTCGCCGTCGAGCACGCTCACCAGCGCGTCGCGCACCTTCGGATGGTTGCGTCCGAGCGCGAAGACTCCCCAGCCGCTGAGCAGATCGAGATAGCGGTCGCCCTTGCGGTCCCAGAGATAGGGGCCGACGCCTCGCGTGAATCCGACGTCATAGCCGATCGTCTTGAGAACGCGGACCCACATTTCATTGAGGCGCTTCGCATGCAGCGAAAAGCGTTCGCCTTCGCGGGCGGCGACGAGCGCGGCGAGATCGTAGCGCGGATCGATCTCGCCGGACGCGTCGTCCGGCGCGCGATCCGTCGTCGGCGCGCTCGCTGGGGCGGTCGTTGCAGTTGTCATTGGCGGCGCTCCAACCGAGAATTTGGGGGCAGGCGACAGGGCGCGGACGCTCGCCCATTCCGATTGCGCGCCACGGGCGCGTTTGTCAAATCGCGCCACGGGCGCGTTTCGCAAATTGCGCCGATGTGGCGCGGGGGACACAGGCGCGAAGATTCGTGCGTCGCCATCGACCATATCCGCTCGCGACCGACCCTATGTTGCGCAACATCGCTGCGCGCGACGAGGCGCGCGCATGCAAGTTCCGCATTGTGCGCCAATGGTTTCGCGAACTCGCGCGCAAACGGCGCGCATATCCACAGAGATTGCGGCCTGGGACAAAAATTGCCGGTTGGATGGCGCGCCGCGGGTGGTATCCTGTAAAAAGTGATTCTTGAGCGATGCGGGGCGATACGCGCCTTAGGAAGATCGCCAACGCGCGCGTCAAGACAATGCTCTGGATCAGCATTGGGGAGTTAGTCGGTGGGCGCTAAAATGACTTTTCAGGATGATTTGACGGCGAGCGCGACTGAACCGGACGAGTCCGGTCTTGAATTGGTTGAGGTCGCGGGAACGATTAAATGGTTCGATGTCGCCAAGGGCTATGGTTTCGTGGTGCCGGACGATGGCTCCGCCGACATTCTCCTGCATGTCACCATTCTCCGCCGCAGCGGCCTGCAGACGGCTTTTGAGGGCGCGCGCGTCGTTTGCGAAGCGCAGAAGCGCGACAAGGGCATGCAGGTGTTTCGCGTCATCGCGATGGACGAATCGACCGCCGTCCATCCCTCGCAGTCCTGCGCCGGGCGCACTCATGTCCAGGTCGCCGCGACGAGCGGCTATGAGATCGCGATCGTCAAATGGTTCAACCGCGTGAAGGGATTCGGCTTCCTCACGCGCGGCGAAGGCACAGAAGACATTTTTCTGCACATGGAGACGGTGCGCCGCTTCGGCATGACGGAACTTAAACCCGGCGATAGCGTACTCGTGCGTTATGGCGGCGGTCCGAAGGGACTGATGGCGACCGAGGTGCGTCCGCTTGAAGCAAAGAGCGTCCCGTCGCATTGAGGGCCGCCATGCTGCGCAGCATCCTTCGGAGCGCTTCCAAATGAGAGCGGCGCAAAACTTCCTTCTGACGATCTTCTCTGTGCTGGCGCTGCTGGCGTTCGCAACGGCGCATGCTGGGCCGGGCGGCGAAGTCGCGCGCATCGTAACGTCGACCGGCGAACATTTGTTCAAGGTCGAAGTCGCCGATACGCCCGAGATGCGCGCACGCGGCCTGATGTTTCGCAAGTCGATGCCGGGCGATCGCGGGATGCTGTTCGACTTCAGGTCCGAGGGGCCGGTGTCGATGTGGATGAAGAACACATATATTCCGCTCGATATGGTCTTCATCGGGCGCGACGGGCGGGTGGTCGGCGTCGCCGCAGACGCCGAACCCTTGTCCGAACGGATCATCAACTCGCCCGCGCCAGCCTATGCGGTGCTGGAGCTTAACGCCGGCGCAGCGCGGCGCATCTCGCTCGCCCCTGGGGATCGGGTGCGCCACCGCATGTTCGAACGCTAGGATCATGCTGCATGCCGCGGCGGATTCGCCTGGGCGCGCCTCAATTGATCAATCTCACAGCCGAGCGCGCGCTTTGCGGGAAAAGCCGGCGTTCGCTCTTTTGCGGGCCGCGGCTCTGCGGGCATTCTCTTGTTAGGGACGGGCTTGCGTGCTAGCGAAACTCGCGTGAGGGCAGGGCCGCCATGGGCGCGGCCTGTCCGGCGGGGTATGGCGCAGCCTGGTAGCGCGGAAGTTTTGGGTACTTCAGGTCGCAGGTTCGAATCCTGCTGCCCCGACCAGCGCGAACGCCGTCGCGCGCAGCTCAAGACGAGGCCTTATGACCGCAAGAATCTATCTTCCCGCGCCCAGCGCCACTCAGTCCGGCCCCGGGTCCGACCTGTGGCGCCTCGACTTCGAGCCGGAGCTGCCGCGCAGCATCGAGCCGCTGATGGGTTGGACGAGCTCCGGCGACATGCGCCAGCAGGTCAGGATCAATTTCGCGACCAAGGAGGAGGCGATCGCCTATGCCGAGCGCAACGGCCTCGCTTATCGCGTCGAGGAGCCGAGGCCCAATCTCGCCGCGCGGCGCGGCGTCTCCTATTCGGATAATTTCAAAACCAGCCGCATCGGACTCTGGACGCATTGAACCGCCTTCGGCCCCGTAGCTCAGCCGGATAGAGCAACTGCCTTCTAAGCAGTAGGTCGCAGGTTCGAATCCTGCCGGGGTCGCCATATATGACTCCCCTGTCGAGCGTCGTCTGGCGCCGCATTCACCGTAGTGATACGGTGTGTGGCGTAAGCTGCGCCGTCGACGGCTCCGTAGCTCAGCCGGATAGAGCAACTGCCTTCGAAGCAGTAGGTCGCAGGTTCGAATCCTGCCGGGGTCGCCAGTCGAAGTCTCGTCGACGAGGACAGGCCGATGCGGCTCAACCGCCAGGGTGCGAAAGGTATCGTCGGCGCTCTGGCTTTGGCCGTCGCGCTCGTTTCGCCGTTCGACGCTTTGGCGCAAGGCGATTTTTTCGATGACCTTTTCGGTCCGGAGCGGTCTTACGCGTATCCGTCGCGCCGCTCCTGGCGCGTGAGCCATCCGCGCCCGCGGACTCGGGCGCCGAAAGCCTCGATCAGGCGCGACAAGCCCCCTTCGGTACAGGCCGAGACGGATTCGATGTCGGGCGGCGGCTACTGCGTGCGCGCCTGCGACGGCTATTATTTTCCTTTGATCAAGTCGTCGCAGATTTCCGGCCAGCAGTCGTGCGAACTCGCCTGTCCGTCGGCGCGCGTCCAGCTCTATGAGGGGTCGAGCATCGAGGAGGCGCGCAACGCCAAGGGCGAGCGCTATTCGGCGCTGCGGGCGGCGTTCGGTTTTCGTGACAAATTTACGGCCGGGTGTTCCTGCAATGATCCGGCCACGTCCTCGGACTATTTCCTGCGACTGTCTCGCAAGGACCCGACGTTGCGGGCGGGCGACGTCGTCGTTGGACTAAAGGGCGCGTTTTTCTACAGCGGCTCCGATCTGGTGAGCCTCGGCCGCGCCCCGCGCTTCATCCGGGCGCGGCTTCGGGACGTTCTGCCGCGCACATACACGCCAAGGGATACAAGCGTTTCTCTGTCCGAGGAGGACGCCCTCGCCTGGAACAAGGCGCAGCGGCGTCAAAAATAGTCGCGTTCGCCCGCGTCTCGCCGCTTTACAGGCGGGGATTGCCCGGTTATGTCCGCGAGCCGTTTATGACAGTTTTATGACGAAGATTCGGGGGCGAGAGCGCGATGCTGTCATGGTTCCAGGCGCTCATGCCGAGAGAGGAGCGCTTCTTCGATCTGTTTGAGCGACATGCCGAGACGCTTGTCGCCGGTGCGCACGCCCTGCGCGATTTGCTGAACGGCGGCGAGCGCGTTCTTTTATGCTCTCAGGAAATCCGTCGCAAGGAGCATGAAGCCGACGACATCACCCGCGAGGCGCATCTCGCGGTTCGCCGCACTTTCATCACGCCCTTCGACCGCAGCGACATCCGCGACCTGATCACCGCGATGGACGACGCGATCGACCAGATGCATCAGACGGCCAAGGCGACGCTGCTCTACGAGACCCGCGAATTCGAACCCGGGATGCGCCGCATGGGCGACATCATCGTCCAGTCGGCGGAGCTCACCCGCGCCGCCATGCCCTTGCTGCGCTCGATGCGCCAAAACGCCGGCAGGCTCAACGCCTTCAGCGAGGAGATTACGCGAATCGAGGACGAGGCCGACGCCATCCACGATCAGGGATTGAAGGAGCTGTTTCAGGCGCATCGCCATAAGGATACGATGGCGTTCATTGTCGGCGCGGAGATTTACGGCCATCTCGAAAGCGTCGTCGACGGTTTCGAGGACGTAGCCGATCGCGTCGCCGGCATTGTCATTGAGCATTCCTAGGGCCCGCGCTTGCAGAATTTCTCGTCTTTTCTCCTGGCGCTCATCGCGGTCGCGCTGATCTTCGATTTTCTGAACGGTCTGCACGACGCCGCCAATTCCATCGCGACGATCGTCTCGACGCGCGTCCTGCGTCCGCAATATGCCGTGTTCTGGGCCGCCTTCTTCAATTTCATCGCCTTTCTGGTTTTTGGGCTGCATGTCGCGCAGACCGTCGGCGCCGGCATTGTCTCGCCCGATATCGTCGACGACTACGTCATCTTCGGCGCGCTGATGGGCGCGATCGTTTGGAACCTGATCACCTGGGGATTAGGCATTCCATCGTCGAGTTCGCACGCGCTTATCGGCGGGCTGGTGGGCGCCGGCGTCGCCAAGGTCGGCGTTTCGGCGATCGTCTGGAACGGACTGCTCAAGACAACGGCCGCGATCGTTCTGTCGCCGGCGCTGGGCTTCGTTCTGGCGCTCGCGCTGATTCTGGCGGTGTCGTGGATATTCGTGCGGCGGACGCCCGGCGGCGTCGACGCGCTGTTCCGCGTTCTGCAATTCGCCTCGGCCTCGCTTTATTCGCTTGGCCATGGCGGCAATGACGCGCAGAAGACCATGGGCGTGATCGCCGTGCTGCTGTATGCGCACGGAGCGCTCGACGGCGAATTCCACGTGCCATTTTGGGTCGTCATCGCCTGCCAGGCCGCCATGGGCCTTGGAACCTTGTTTGGAGGGTGGCGAATCGTGCGCACAATGGGGTCACGAATCACGCGGTTGACCCCGATGCAGGGGTTCTGCGCCGAGACCGGAGGAGCCATCACCTTGTTCCTGGCGACTGGCTTGGGCATCCCGGTGTCGACGACGCACACAATCACCGGCGCGATCATTGGCGTTGGCGCGGCGCGGCGGGTCGCGGCGGTGCGCTGGAATGTCGCCAAGGACATTGTCGTCGCCTGGATCATCACCATGCCCATGGCCGCTTTTTTTGCCGCGGCGTTCTATGTGCTGGCGAGGTTCGCGGCATGAAGACGCCGAAGCCGAAGAAGAAGCGCGAGGGCGTCGTCTCCGCGCCGCGCACGCAATATGCGGCCTTGCCCTGGCGACTCGCCAACGGTCGGGTGGAAGTCATGCTGGTGACGTCGCGCGACACCAGGCGCTGGATCATTCCCAAAGGGTGGCCGATGAAGGGCCGCAAACCGCATATTGTCGCGGCGATCGAGGCGGTGCAGGAAGCCGGACTGCTCGGCAAGATCGACAAGATGAAGCTCGGCGACTTTGGCTATGAAAAGCGCCTCGCCAGCGGCTCGACGGTCGACTGCCGCGTTGAAGTATTCTCTCTTCGCGTACAGAAGCAGCAAAAGAAATGGGCGGAGAAAAAGCAGCGCGCCACCCGCTGGTTCGAATGCTCCATCGCCGCCGACCTCGTCGAGGAGCCGGAACTGCGCGACCTGATTCTCGGTTTCTGCGGCGCGCCCTCGCAGCAAAAACCCTAGAGCGCGCTGCGAAAAAGTGGGAACCGGCTTTTCGCATAGAGCGCGCTCTAAACTATTGGAATCGATCACGTCATCTGCGTTTAGGCGATTCCGCCTAAACGCAGCGTGATCTAGCGGACGCCGGCAATTCGCGTCACGCGCGCGCTAAGCCCATTGTTTTTCGGCGCAGCCGCAATCGGCCTCGCAAAACCGGAGCGGCGGAACGAGCAGTTTGCAGTTCCTGCGGCAGGCTTCGTCCGACGCGCCGCCGCCGGTCGCCGCGACATTTGTCGCCTCCATCGACGGTTTGTCGGTCTCCTGAACGAAAATCCGCGAAAGATCCCGCGGATCGAATTTGACCGCGACCCGTTCGCGCCCTTCGCGATGCAGCTGCGCGAGTCCCGGCGACCAGAATGTCTCTCCCAGCACGCTGACGCCGCTTGAACCGAGGGGGCAGAGGGCGTCGGGCAGAAGCGACAGTCGAAAGCGCATGCAATCTTGCGGCGCGCGCAACGGCGCAGCGGCTTCAGCCTCCCGCCAGCCGTCGAGCGGCGTGCGTCCCGTGTCCTTGCGCGGACGCTGGTGATAATCATTGACGAGGCCGTCGCCGACGACGAATTCCAGTTCGCGCATGTCGCGCGCGAGCGCGCGGCGCAGATGGCGCGGCGCTCTCGGCGTCCAGCTGACGCCATTGGCTCTGGCGATCGCGACCTTGCCGAAGCGACCGCCGAACATATGCGTGGCGCGCGCGCCAAAAACGCTCGAGTTGATCGGTTCGGACGCCGTCGCGATTCCCTGATCGCGCCAGGCGCGCGCCAATCGGCGAAACCCGAAAATGCTTTGCGGGTCGATCGCGATGGTTTCTGGGAGTCCGGCGGCGGGCCAGTCGCCACGGAGCCCGCGCGCGTTCATCCAGCGCGACTTGTCGCAAACGGCGTGCAACAGACACAGGCTGAGCGAGATGCGCGACGGCGGCGCCAGCGAGAGATGAAAGCCGGCGACCATGCGCGTATGGGCGTCGATCGCCAATGTCAGCCATGGATAGCCTGTTTCGCCGGTCCGCTCGTCGACGACATAGTCTTCGATCTTGACGTGATCGAAGTAAACCATCTGCAGCGGCCGTTCCGGAATGTCGCTCAACCGCATTTGAGCCAAGTCCCGTGAAGCATGTCCCGATCAGTTCCCGACGCCGGCCGCGCCGCGGACGCGGCCCTCGAAGTCTCGCAGCCGCTTGCGAATGGTGCGCCAATTCGGCGGCGCCAGCAGCTCTTCGCCGCAGCGTTGGTGAATGTCCTGCACCAGCGCTCTGAATCTTGGTCGAAGCGCGTGCGAATAATGGGCTTTGATCGCCTCCTGGATGAGCTGCTCGCGGCGCGGGTCGAGACAGCGCGCGCCTTTCGGACGACCCACCGGGCGTGTCCAGGGAGCCGTTATGGCGCCGCAGGTGCGAAAGGTTTTCATCATGCGATAGGCGGTCGCCCGACTGACGCCCAAATCCTTTTTGAGCTCCTCGACGATCTCCTTCGAAGGCTTGTCCACGATGCCGCTCAGTAGCTGGCGAAGAGAATCTTCGCGCCGCTGGCGATAATTCAACTGATGGTCTTCTTCAGAGTTTCCGCTCATTTTTTTCTCGTTTTATACTCTTCGGGCCACCTTGTTATTTTTGTCTCGCGCCAGTTCCTTCCTGCTTTCTCTTGCCCCGTTCCCGGAGCGATTCATTTCAAAGACGTTGATTCACGTCTTGCATGAGAGGCGCGACATTTTGGCGACGCGCATGCAATTCGGCCCCTGCGTCTTCGCTTCTCTCCGCGGCGCTGTGCACGGATAGGGATCGTCCCGACTCGGGAGAGATCGAGTCGGGACGATCGTTCGCGCCGGGGGAGGGCGGTTAAAGGTTGAGGGTTCGGTTCACGGTCGGAATGAAGATCGCGAAGAGGAACACGCAGAAGGCGACCCAAAAGGCGACCCAGCCAAGTTCGTTGAGCGAGTGCAAAGTCTTCATCCGTTTCCTCTCCGTAGACTGGGGCGGACGCTGTCGATCAGCGCTGTTGCGATTTTCAACGATTCAACTCGACGCACAATAGGTTTAACTTGCGGCAACATGTCGCAAGTTTGACTATAATCCGACTATAATCATTCTAAGATGGCGCTGTTTCATATTATAATACATCAAAAATCTCATTAACCGTGCCAGCGAACTGGCGTATCAATTAAATGCAAAATCAAATCTCAATATTTGTAGCAATAAAGTGAGATTTAAACAGCGTATGGTGCAAATTGTCGCATGTTGAATACTATACTTTTCTTGACGTTGACAGTGTTCGACGTGATAACGTTCGCGCAGCTGTGAAAGCCGCCGCGGCTTGGTTTGCGACAGTCGCGGCGAGACGAGCGCCTTGCGCGGCGCCCATCGCAGCAATGGGAGGCCCAGCGCCATTCGGGACCGCAAGTGCGTCTCGATCCCTAAAGAGGAGAGGCAATGATGAATCTAACGACAGAAAAAGCCGTGAGCGCCGCACAGGCCGACGAGACCGATACGATCGTGAACTTCAAGCCGGCCTATATCACTATGGGCGTGATGCTGGTGTTTTACGTCGGCATCAGAATCTATGAGCAGTATTTCGGATGGAAGGCCGGCCTCGATTCCTTCGCGCCGGAATTCCAGACCTATTGGATGAACCTGATGTGGACCGAGCTGCCGCTGGAGTTCGTCGCTTTCTGCGCGATCGGCGGCTATCTCTGGAAGACGCGCGACCGCAACATCGACGCCGTCGCGCCGCGCGA
Organism: Methylocystis sp.; assembly: GCA_021731565.1. Taxonomy (GTDB): domain Bacteria; phylum Pseudomonadota; class Alphaproteobacteria; order Rhizobiales; family Beijerinckiaceae; genus Methylocystis. The sequence goes on from JAKFXD010000102.1 coordinate 15,623, forward strand.
GGAGATGCGCCGCATCTTGACGCTCATCGGCTGGCTCGCGGTTTACGCCTTCTCGGTCTACTGGGGCGCCTCCTACTTCACCGAGCAGGACGGCACCTGGCACCAGACGGTCATTCGCGACACCGACTTCACGCCGAGCCACATCCTCGAGTTCTACCTCAGCTATCCGATCTACATCATCTGCGGCTGGGGCGCCTTCATGTATGCGCATACGCGCATCCCGCAGTTCGCCAAGCGAATCTCGCTCGCCTTCCTGATGTTCTTCGCCGGGCCGTTCATGATCTTCCCGAACATCGGCCTGAACGAATGGGGACACACCTTCTGGTTCATGGAAGAGCTGTTCACGGCGCCGCTGCATTGGGGCTTCGTGTTCTTCGGCTGGTTCGCGCTCGCCGTTTTCGGCGTCGCGCGCCAGGTGCTCGATCGCGTGATCGAACTCAGCAAGGAATACGAGAAGGACGTGCTCGCGCTCTAACGCGCGTCACTCGCGCATCAATTCATCGAAAACGGAAAGCGGCCGTCGACCCAAGGGCGAAGGCCGGGCGGGCCGCTGCTTTCCTTCAGCAAGATAAATCTGAGAGAGGAAAACATGTCGGCATCAACTGAAACAGGCTCGCCGGCCGGCAAGACCTGGAAATCGAAAGAAGAGTTTCTCGGCTGCGTCATTCTGACGGACTGGATCCTGCTGGTGATCCTGTTCGCCGTGCTGCTCGGCTCCTTCCACATCCACTACATGCTGCTCGCCGGCGACTGGGACTTCTGGATCGACTTCAAGGATCGGCGGATGTGGCCGACGGTGACGCCGATCGTCGCCATGTGCTTCGCCGCGGCCGCGCAATCCTTCTTCTGGACGAGGTTCCGACTGCCGATCGGCGCCACGACCGTCGTGCTCGCCCTGCTGATTGGCGAGTGGATCAACCGCTATGACAACTTCTGGGGCTGGACCTTCTTCCCGATCAATCTGGTGTTCCCGTCGGCGCTCATTCCAATGGGTTTCTGGCTCGACATCGTGCTGATGATCTCGGGCAGCTGGCTGGTCACGGCGCTCCTCGGCGGCCTTGGCTGGGGCCTCCTGTTCTATCCGATCAACTGGCCTGTGTTGGCGCAATATCATCAGGCCACTGAGATCGACGGCGTGCTGCTCACGCTCGCCGACCTCATCGGCTTCAACTACGTCCGCACCGGCACGCCGGAATATATCCGCATGGTCGAGCGCGGCACGCTGCGCACCTTCGGCAAGGACGTCGTTCCGGTCGCCGCCTTCTTCTCCGGCTTCATTTCGATGCTCGTCTACTTCCTGTGGTGGAACGTGGGCAAGTGGTTCTCGACGACGAAATATCTCGAGATCGAAGAAGTCTAGGACGCGACGCGCAATTTCGCCGGAGCCGGCGACGGCTCCGGCGTCGAGAAAATCCAAGGGAGTAATTCCAGATGAAAAGCTTGAATTTGCAATCGATGGCCAAATGCGCGACGGCCCGCGTCGTCCGCCTTTGGATCCTCGGATTGGTCGTCGCCGGCGCCCTGACGACCTTGCCGGCGACGCCCGCCGCCGCGCATGGCGAACGTTCGCAGCAGGCGTTCCTGCGCATGCGCACGCTCAATTGGTACGACGTCAAATGGTCGAAGACCGAGCTCAATGTGAATGACGAGATGGAGCTCACCGGAAAGGTGCATGTGTTTTCCGGCTGGCCGCAAGCCGTCGCCAGGCCCGGCGAATCATTTCTCAATGTCGGCGAGCCGGGGCCGGTTCTCATTCGCAAGAGCGCCTTCGTCGGCGAAGTGCCGGTGCCGCGCACCTTCTCAATGGATGTCGGCAAGGACTATGAGTACAAGATCGTCCTGAAGGCGCGCCGGCAAGGCCGCTATCACGTCCATGTCCAGATCAACGTCAAGGACGGCGGCCCGATCGTCGGTCCAGGCCAGTGGATCACCATCAAGGGCGACATGAAGGATTTCACCAATCCCGTGACGCTGCTCGAAGGTTCGACGATCGATCTCGAAACCTATGGGATCACCTGGACCTATATCTATCACTTCTTCTGGATGGCCGCCGCCGCCGCCTGGATTCTCTATTGGTTCATGACCAAGGGGATCATTGTCCGATATTGGCAGGTCAAGGCCGGCAAGGGCCGCGAGCTGATCGGTCAGGACGAAAAGCGGATCGGCGCGATCACCCTTGCCGCGGTTCTCCTGGCTGTGCTGGTCTTCTATGCCGCCGCCAACCGGGAGTTCCCGCGCACGCTGCCGATGCAGGCGGGCTTGCTGACCGGCATCTCGCCGATCGACGAGCCGCGGTCGACCGTCGCGGTTCAGTTCAAGGGCGGCTCCTATACGGTGCCAGGCCGCGAACTGCGGATCAGGGCGAAGGTGACCAACAATGGCAAGGAGCCGATCCGGCTCGGCGAATTCACTTCCGCCGGTCTGCGCTTCCTTAATCCCGACGTCTTCACGACGCGGCCGGATTTCCCTGACTATCTGCTTGCCGACCGCGGCCTTTCCGTGAGCGATCCCAATCCGATCGCGCCCGGCGAGACTCGCGACCTGGAAGTGATCGTTCAGGACGCCCGCTTCGACATCGAACGCCTGTCCGATCTCGCCTATGACACCGACAGCCAGTTCGGCGGACTGCTGTTGTTCTTCAGCCCCTCCGGCGAGCGTCAGAGAGCTGAAATCGGCGGCCCGGTGATTCCGAAGTTCCAGGCTGGAGCCACGCTCTGATCTTCTGAACCGACGTCCGCTTCTCGCGAGCGTGTGTGAGAGCCTTGCCCGCCCAAACTGCTTGGGCGGGCATTTTTTATGCGATCGCGCAGACGCCTATCGTGATTGGGCTGACGGTGGATCGGCGCGCATCCAGCCTTTCGGCAGCTTCATCCGCGCCGCCTTGCAAAATTCGGTCGGATCGGCGGCTTTGGCGGTCTTGTCCCGTCTGGCCGGGCGCTGCCGGGCCGGCGCGGCGGGAACGACCTTTTCGCCCTTGTTGTAGACCGTCTTGTCCTTGCAGACGTCCGGGCATTTGCCGATGACGTCGGACTTGTTCTGGCCGCAGCCCTTGCAGGCGCATGTGACGTTCGGGAAGTCCTGGCCGCTGCCGGCCAGCGCCGGCGCAACGCCCGCCATCAACCAGCCGCAGACGCCGGCATAAGCGGCAAACCGGGAAACGGCCACCATATCTCTTCTCCCCTCGAAAGACCTTCGCCACACGGCAAATCGGCAGTTTGGAATATATTCTAAGCGCGGCGCCTTTAGGAGACCTTGAGCCGGCCGAATCCCGCCGCCAGGTCCGACTTCAGATCGTCGACATCCTCCAGGCCGATCGAGAAGCGCAGCGCCGGCCCTTCCGGCGCCCAGCGCGTGGCCGTCCTGTATGAGGCGCAGTCGAACGGCAGCACAAGGCTTTCATAGCCGCCCCAGGAAAAGCCGATGCCGAACAGCTCCAGCCCGTCGACAAAGGCGGCGACCGCCTTTTTCGACGTATCTTCGAGAATGACCGAAAATACGCCGGACGCGCCGCTAAAGTCTCTTTTCCAAAGCTCATGGCCGGGATGCGTCGGAAGGGCGGGATGCAACACGCGCGAGACTTCCGGCCGGTCTTCCAGCCATCGCGCGATGTCGAGCGCGGCGCGTTCCTGTTCCCGCAGCCGCAGCGCCATGGTGCGCAGCCCGCGCAGCGCGAGTGACGCGTCGTCGGGACCGGCCCCCATGCCGAAGGCGTTGAAAGTCGCCCGCAGGCGCTTCGCCCATTTGGCGTTGGCGGAAACAAGTCCGATGAGAAGATCGGCGTGGCCGGCGAGATATTTGGTGCCGGCTTCGACCGCGAGGTCGCAGCCGCGCTCATGCGGCGGGAACAGAAGCGGGGTCGCCCAGGTGTTGTCGGCGATCACGCAGGCGCCATGGGCTTGCGCGGCGTCGGCGATGGCGGGAACGTCCTGAACCTCCATGCTCTGCGAGCCGGGCGATTCAACGAGCACCGCGGTGGTCTCTGGCCGCATCAGCGCGGCGATCCCGGCGCCGATCAGCGGGTCGTAATACTCGACGTTCACCCCGAAACGGGTGAGAATTCCGTCGCAGAACATGCGCGTCGGCTGATAGGCGGAATCGGCGATCAGCGCATGCGCGCCGGCGCGCGTCGCCGTCAGCAGCGCCAGGCCGATCGCGGCAAGGCCAGAGGGCGTCAGCACCGAATCGGCGGCGCCGGCGATCTCGCTCCAGGCCTGCTCGAGCGCCCGAGTGGTCGGCGTGCCCTTGGTGCCGTAGGTATAGGGCTGGCGCAGCCCCTCGAGCGCGGCGACCGTCGGAAACAGCACGGTCGAGCCGCGATAAATCGGCGGATTGACGAAGCCGAAATGATCGAAAGGCGCGCGACCGGCTTGCGTCACGAGCGTGGCGGGCTTTAATTTACGTTTTGCTGCTTTCATATCTTCGGACATGCCGCCTCTGACGAGTCGCCTTTGCGCGCGCGCCGCGCGACCGTAGTATATCCGCCGCCGGATGCCGAGCCCGCCATGATGCGCCGCCTCCTTTTCGCCTGCCTCGCGGCTTTCGCCGGCGCGCTCTGCGCCCCCGGCGCCCGCGCGCAGACGGACGTCGGTCCCACGCTTGGCCAGATCGTCAAGCGCGGCTCCCTCATCTGCGGCGTAATGACCGCGCCGGGCTTCGCCCAGCGTGACGGATCTGGCGAGTGGCGCGGTTTCGACGTCGACTTCTGCCGCGCCGTCGCCAGCGCGGTTCTCGATGATCCCGCCAAGGCGCGATTTGTCGAACTCTTGCCGAAAGCGCGGGTTGGCGCGCTGCAGGCCGGCGCGGTCGATCTCGTCGCCAGCGCGTCGCCATGGACGCAATCGCGCGACGCCGGGCAGAAGCTCATCTACGCGGGCGTGTTCCTTTACGACGGACAAGGCTTCATCGTTCGCCGGCAGCGCGGCTTCAATTCCGTTCAAGACCTGGACGGCGTCGCGATCTGCATCGAGCAGGGCACGCCCTACGAGCTTGACCTCGCCGACTTTTTTCGCGCCCGCAAGGCGAAATACGACCCGAGGCTATACGCGAGCCTCGAGGAGGCGGCCAAGGCCTATGACGAAGGCAAATGCGACGCGCTGACGGCCGACGTCTCCACGCTGCATGGCGTCCGGATCGGCTTGACGGCGCCGGCGGATCACGCCGTTCTGCCCGACCTTGTTTCAAAGTCGCCGCGCGGGCCGCTGGTGCGGCAAGGCGACGACCAGTGGCTCAACATCGTACGCTGGACGCTCTTCGCGATGGTCGACGCCGAGGAGCTCGACGTATCCAAGGCGAATGCCGACGCCGCGCTCTCGTCGGAAAAACCGCAGATCAAGCGCCTGCTCGGGGTCGACGGCGCCCATGGCGGCGACCTCGGCCTCTCCGAGGATTGGGCCTATCGCATCATCAAACATGTCGGCAATTACGCCGACGTGTTTGAGCGCAACCTCGGGCAGGGCGCGCCCTTCGCCATGGAGCGAAGGCTGAACGCTTTGTGGAGCAAGGGCGGCCTGTTGTACGCGCCGCCGGTCAGATAGGCGGCGACTGGGAAGCGGCCGCGTTGATTTTCGCCCACCATTGCGCGAGCGCCACACGTTCGGGGGCGACGTCTTCCGCCAGCGGCCCGGCGAAGGCGCGCCATTCCTGGCGGTAGTGCGGCGAGACCGCCGCGATCACCGGAACGCGCGCCGTCATCGCCGCCCGGAAGGCGTCGCAGAGCCCGCCGCGACCCGCTTCCTGCTTGGAGAATTTGCTGATCACGATCAGCTGCGCGCCGCCGCGGGCCGCGCGCTCGATCGCGGCGCAGGCGAGCGCCAATTCGCTCGAATCGAGATTGCAGGCGACGGAGCCCGGCCCAAGGTCCTGCGAGATCGGATAAAGCGCGCCGCTGGCCACGTCACGCAACATGATCCCCGATCTGTCCCCGACCCTGATCTGCGTCACGCCGCCGACCCGCACGCCGCCTTCGATCAGCTCGTCGGCGAACGCCCGCATCAGGGACTGAACGCGGACGCTGTCCTCCGCAGGCAAGGCGGCGATGCGCGTCCACCCGGCCGAAGCCGTCAGCGGCGCGCCGCCCGGAACATGAAATTCTTCGCCGTGGGTCGGCATCGAGTCCTCGCCGGGCGCGCCCAAAGAGCCTATGTTCAAGTTCCGCGCCAAGCCTCTTGTTTATCAGAGCGCGCGGCCGATTTTAAATAGAACGTCAAAGAAACGACGTGAACCGCAGTGGGCGATCATTCAAACAAGCCGCCAACCGCTCAAGGCTCTGCGCAATCGGGGCCGATCGACGCTTTTCTCGACCGAGCGAGGAGCGTCGCGGTGGACAATTCGCGCGGCCGGCTGATCTTCGCGCTGGACGCGACGATGAGCCGGCAGCCGACCTGGGACATGGCGCAGTCGATTCAAGGAGAGATGTTCCGCACGACCGCCGCCCAGGGCGGGCTTGACGTTCAGCTGGTCTATTTCCGCGGCTTCGGAGAATGCCGCGCCTCGCGCTTCGTCTCGGGAGGGGAGGGACTCGGCGCGCTGATGTCACGGATCGTCTGCCAAGGCGGACGCACGCAAATCGGCAAGGTCCTGCGCCACGCGCTCGACGAGTCGCGCAGCGCTCGCGTCGGGGCGCTCATCTTTATCGGAGACGCCATGGAGGAGCGGATCGACGACTTGACGGCGACGGCAGGGCAAATGGGCTTGATCGGCGTAAAGGCCTTCATGTTCCAGGAGGGCCAGGACGCCGACGTAAGCTACGCCTATCGCGAAATCGCGCGTCTGACCGGCGGCGCCTATGCGGCGTTTGACGTCGCCGCGCCGCGGCGCCTGGCGGAGTTGCTCGGCGCCGTGGCCGCTTACGCCGTCGGCGGCAGAGTTGAATTGGAGCGGCGCGCCGGCGAAGGCGAGGGCGCAGCGCGTCTGCTCCTGTCCCAGATCGGTTGAGGATAAGAGTATGCCCATTCTGATCGGACTTGTGGCCCTGGTCCTGACCATCCTGGCGCTCAACGCCTATACGAAGACTTCGCCGGCGCTGTTGGCGGTCATTTTGAAGCGCGGCGGCGGCGTACTCGCGCTCGCGCTGGGCGGGCTGCTTCTCGCCCGTGGCCGCCTCGACCTCGGCATGGCTCTCCTTGGCTTTGGCGTGTGGCTCATCGGTCTGAACGCAAAAACGCTGCGCGGCTTTCGCAACGCTGGCGGCGGCGCGGGGGGCGTGTCGCGCGTGCGATCCGCGATGATCGAAATGGAGCTCGACCATTCGACGGGCGCGATCCGGGGAATCGTCCTCGCGGGCCAGCATGAGGGCGCGCAGCTCGATTCACTGGCGCGCCCGGCGCTCCTCGAACTCTACGGCGTCTGCCGCCGCGACGATCCGGACGGTGCGAGGCTCCTAGAAGCTTATCTTGACCGCCGGTTTTCCGGCTGGCGTTCGGCAAGCGATGCGCACGCGGACTCGGGGGGATTCCGCTCGGGCGAGGGCGGCGCGCGTCGCGCGGGCGCGATTTCGGAAGACGAGGCGTACGAAATTCTTGGCCTCAAGCGCGGCGCCGCCGCCGCGGACATTGCCCGCGCCCATCGCGATCTGATGAAAAAACTTCATCCAGATCTTGGCGGGGCGACGGATCTTGCGGCCCGTGTGAACGAGGCCAAGGATGTCCTGATGCGGCGTCACCAGCACTGACGCCCGCCGCTCGCCGAAGTCGTGGTCCCAGGTCGTGGACATCTCTCAAATCAATTCCTCGTCGTGAAACAGGCGAAGCCGGAGCGCTTGAGCGCCTTGCATGCCGATTGCGCGGTCTCCTCCTCGAGACCCGCAAAACGTGCGCGGTAGAGCGTTCCGGCCCCCTTCTGCACCTTTTCGGTGAACGCCGTCGCGTTGGCGGGGAAGCCCTGAAGCTGACTGCGCGCGCGCGCCAGCAATTGATTGGCCTTATCCTGGTCCTCGGTCGCGCCGATCTGGATCATCCAGCCCGGCCGTGTGGGACGATTGGCGTCGGATTTGGCGAGCGGCGGTTTGACGGCGCCGCCGCGGATGGCCGAAGGCGTCGTCGAGACGGGCGTAACGTCGATCTTGCGGGCGCCGCCCGTCGTCGATCCGTCGCGCGAAGCGACCGGAGTCACGCCGACATGAGGCTTGGCGTCGGGCGACGCTCCCTTGCGCTCGGTCTCGTAAGCGCCGGCCAGGCGCTTTTGACCGCCCGAAACGAAGGCGGGCCGAACGGCCGGATGCGCGGCGCCCTCCTGCGATGGAATGTCCGCCGCCGGGATGGGAGCGGCCTGTCGGCGGCTGAACGGCTCCGGCTGCTCCTCGACTAGGTTGTCCTGAGGTTCGGCATAGGCCAGCCGCTCGGGGACGGCGATCTGCTGGACGCGCGCCGCGGCGACCCTGGCGCGTTGCGGATGTTCATCGGCCAGCCGCTCCTGCGCTTCGTCGCCGGCGCGCGGGTCTTCGGCGACCGCGGCGGCGGTTCTGACCGAAGCGCCATCGCCGATATTTTCCGCGATCAGCCCGGCCATGATGCGGTCGCGCGTGTAGGCGGTCTGGCCGCCCATCACCACCGCGACGATGTGATGTCCGTGGCGGCGCACGGAGGTGAGAAGATTGAAGCCTGAGGCGCGCGTATAGCCGGTCTTGATGCCGTCCATGCCTTCGACCTGGCCGAGCAGATGATTGTGGTTGCGATGCACTGCGCCGTTGTAGGCGAAGCTCGGCGTCGAGAAGTAGCGATAGTAGCGCGGAAAGCGCTCCTGGATCGCGCGTCCGAGCACCGAAAGATCATAGGCCGTCGTCACCTGGTTCGGATCGGGAAGGCCTGACGCGTTCTCGTAACGCGTGTTGCGCATGCCGAGCGCATGCGCCTTGTGCGTCATCATCTGCGCGAAACTGTGCTCGTCGCCGGCGAGGTTTTCGGCGATCGCGCAGGCGATGTCATTGGCGGATTTGGTGACGAGCGCCTTGATCGCATTGTCCACGCTGATCGTCTGGCCGGGCCGAAGGCCGAGCTTGGTCGGCGCCTGCGCCGCCGCGTGTTGGGAAATCATCAGCGGCGAATCGAGGCGCAACCGGCCTTTCTCGAGCTGCTCGAACAGAAGATAAAGCGTCATCACCTTGGTGACCGACGCAGGATGGCGCAGTTCATGTTCGGAGCGGGAATAAAGCGTGCGCCCGCTGTTGGCGTCGACGACGATGGCCGAAAAGCCGCGATGCTCGCCGATGATCGGATCGCCCGCGGCGTTGGCGCGCGTCCGCGCGGCCGAAACGCGCTCGTTAACGTCGGCGTGGCGGTGGTGACGCCAGCCCCCTCGCGCCTCAGCGGGGGCGACAGATATCGTAAGGAGGAAAATGATCGCAACACTGACTGCCGCAAGGGAGCGGGCCCGCGACAGGTCGTTCAACAAACTCGATTTCACCATGAACGCGCCCCTTTACTTCACTGTTGTCCGCGCAACCGCCCAGCCGCGCCAAAAGTGACGTTCGGCCAGATTAACGGCCGGCGGTTACCCGCTGGTTAAGCATTGTCCATGCGCCTCATTGATATTGCGTCGCAACATTTTGGTTGACTTTATTTTGTGCAATGCATATAAATAAATCGTCAGCGGGCGCATGACGCCGCATAGGGCGCCTTTGCGCCAAAATCATGAGGACGAACCATGGTAGCTTCCTTAGACAGCGTTCAAAAGCTCGGCAAAGAGCAGTTTGAAGCCGTTTCCGCCGCCGCGGCCGCGGTGACCAAGGGCTGGCAGAGCATTGCCGCCGAAACCACCGATTATTCCAAGAAGTCCTTCGAGAAGAGCCGCGTTCTGGCTGAGAAGCTTATTGCGGTCAAGAAGTTGGACGAAGCGCTCCAGCTCCAGTCCGACTACGCCAAGAGCGCCTATGAGGACTTCCTCGCCGAGGCGACGAAGCTCGGCGAGCTCTATTCGTCGATGGCCAAGGAAGTTTTCAAGCCGATCGAGTCGGCGGCGAAGGCCTATAACCCTGCCGAGTGAACGGCGGTAGACACGTTCGTCCAACACGCGGCTGGGACTGTTAAGCCCGGGGAGGCGCGAGCTTCCGCCGGGCTTTTGTCTGAACGCAGTTTCGCCGCTTTTCGCTGAGACTCTTCGTCCTGCGACGCGCGAATGTCGGTTTTAGCGAAGGAGTAGCCTATGAATCTTCGAAAGCGGGCGGTCGCCGGCGCGCTATGTGGCGCTGTCCTTTTGAGCGCTTCGATGTCAGCGGCGTTGGCGCAAGATGTGCGCATCGGCTGTTCGCTCGTCCAGCAATATGGCGGCGCGGAAGTGAACGCCGTGCTCGATCAGGTTCGCTCGAGCGTCGGCGAGGGCGAGGCGAACGCGCTTCACGCCAAATATATCGGCCTCAAGAACGATTGCAGTTCCAATCAGAACGCGTCTCGCGTGGTTCGCCTCTCTCCCGCGATGCACAGGCTTCTCGCCGAATATGGCGTAAACGTTCACCAATTCGCTGTTTCTCAGCGATAAGCTGGCGCGCGGATCGCAAACAAGCGGGCGCCGGTCTTTCGCGCAAAGCGCGCGGCAAGCTTTTTTGACTCGATCAATTCAGCTGCATTTGGGCGATTGCGCCCAAATGCAGCTTGATCTCGTCTCCCTTCGAGACTGGCGACGCCGGCCGGGCGCAGGCTTTTGCGGCATCTGGGGACGGCGGCGCGCGCGTAGTTTCGATACGCGGCGCGCCGCTGTAGAATTCGTTTCGAATCCGCCACGCCCCACCTAGGCGCCAGAATATGCCAGCCGCCGAAGCCGGCTTCGTTCATCTGCATGTCCACACCGCCTATTCGCTGCGCGAAGGCGCGCTTGCGCTTGGCAGGCTCATCGACCTTGCGGCGCGCGACGAGCAGCCCGCGCTCGCCGTAACCGACACCAATAATCTCTTCTCGGCGCTGGAATTTTCGGAAAAGGCGGCGAAGGCGGGCATTCAGCCGATCGCCGGCGCGCAGCTTCGCGTCGATTTTAACGACGGGAAGGGCGGGGCGGGGTCGGCGCGCGACGATCGCTTCGCCAATATCGTGCTCATCGCCAAGACCGAGGCGGGCTATCGCAATCTCATGCGCCTCGCATCGCGCGCCTTTCTCGACGCCGGGCAGGGCGAAGAGCCGCATGTGACGCTCGAGGCGCTTGCCGCCGACGCGCAGGAGCTGATCGCGCTCACCGGCGGACCCGACGGCGCGTTGGACCGTGCGCTGGCCAAGGGCAGTCCGGAGCAGGCGCGCGCGCGCCTCACGGCGCTCGAAGGTCTTTACGGCGACCGGCTCTATGTCGAAATCCAGCGGCACAATCTGCCGGTCGAGCGGGAGGTCGAGCCGCAATTGCTCGACCTCGCCTATCGTCGCGGGCTGCCGCTGGTCGCGACAAATGAAGCCTATTTCGCCCAGCCCGCCGATTTCGAGGCGCATGACGCGCTGCTCTGCATCGCCGAAGGCGCGGTGGCGAGCGCCGACGCAAGGCGACGCGTTTCGCCGGAGCATTACTTCAAGACCCGCGCGCAGATGCGCGCGCTTTTCGCCGACCTTCCGGAGGCGGCCGCCCATACGCTGGAAATCGCCCGTCGGGTCAGCTTCCGGCCGCAGACCCGCAAGCCGATCATGCCGCGCTTCGTGCAGGAAACCCGTGACGGGCGCTCGCTCGACGAGATCGAGGCGCAGGAACTGCGCCGACAGGCCAGCGAAGGACTTGAGCAGCGCCTCGCCGCGCATGGGCCGGCGGAAGGCCGAACGTGCGAGGACTACGCCGCGCGGCTCGATTTCGAACTGTCCGTCATCGAGAAGATGCGCTTTCCCGGCTACTTCCTGATCGTCGCGGATTTCATCAAATTCGCGAAGTCTCAAGGCATTCCGGTCGGTCCCGGCCGCGGCTCGGGCGCCGGTTCGCTCGTCGCCTATGCGCTGACCATCACCGACCTCGACCCCATCCGCTTCGGGTTGTTCTTCGAGCGCTTTCTCAATCCCGAACGGACGTCGATGCCGGATTTCGACGTCGATTTCTGCCAGTCGCGGCGCGGCGAAGTGATCGACTATGTGCGCGCGCGCTACGGCGCCGACCGCGTCGCCCAGATCATCACTTTCGGCTCCTTTCTGGCGCGCGGCGTCCTGCGCAGCGTCGGCCGCGTGCTGGAAATGCCGCTGGGGCAGGTGGACAAGCTCGCCAAGCTGGTGCCCCAGAACCCCGCGAAGCCGGTCACGCTCGCCGAGGCGCTGGCGAGCGAGCAGAAATTGCGCGAGGCCGTGGCAGAGGACGAACGGGTCAAGCGCCTGTTCAAAATCGCCGGCGCGCTTGAAGGGCTCTATTCCAACGCCTCCACCCATGCCGCCGGCGTCGTGATCGGCGACCGGCCGCTGCATGAGGTGACGCCGCTCTACCGCGATCCGAAATCCGACATGCCGGCGACCCAGTTCAATATGAAATGGGTGGAGCCCGCGGGCCTGGTTAAATTCGACTTCCTTGGGCTGAAGACGCTGACGGTCATCTCGACCTGCGTCTCGCTGCTGGCAAAGCGCGGAATTGCGCTCAATCCGACCGCCATTCCGCTCGACGACGAGCCGACCTTCGAACTGCTGCGGCGCGGCGAGACGGTCGGCCTGTTCCAGGTGGAAAGCGCCGGGATGAAAAAGGCGCTCGTGGACATGCGCCCGGACCGTTTCGAGGACCTCATTGCGCTTGTCGCGCTCTATCGGCCGGGCCCGATGGCCAATATCCCGACCTATTGCGCCCGCAAGCTCGGCGACGAGCCGATCGAATATGACCATCCCGAACTGGAGCCGATCCTGAAGGAGACCTTCGGCGTCATCACCTATCAGGAGCAGGTGCAGCAGATCGCCAAGGATCTCGCCGGCTACAGTCTCGGACAGGCCGACATTCTACGCCGCGCGATGGGCAAGAAGATCAAGGCGGAGATGGACGCGCAGCGCGAGCGCTTCGTTTCCGGCGCGACCGCGCATGGCATTGCCAAATCGACCGCCGACGCGATTTTCGACGCCTGCGCCAAATTCGCCGAATATGGCTTCAACAAATCGCATTCGGCGCCCTACGCCTTCATTACCTATCAGACCGCCTTTCTGAAGGCTCATTATCCGGCGGAATTCCTCGCCGCCTCGATGACTTTCGACAAAAGCCAGACCGACAAGCTCGCAGAGTTTCGCGACGAGGCGCGGCGGATCGGCATCGCCGTCGAGCCGCCGTCGATCAACCGTTCGGGCGTTGATTTCGACGTCGCCGCCGGCGGAACGCTCGCCATCCGCTACGCCTTTTCGGCGATCAAGGGCGTCGGCGAGGGGCAGGCCGAATCGCTCGTGCGCGCGCGGCAGGAACGCCCCTTCGCCAGTCTCGCCGATGTCGCGAGAAGACTGAATCCGCGCGAAGTGAACAAGAAGACGCTGGAGAGTCTTGCGGCCTGCGGCGCCTTCGACGAGATCGAGCCCAATCGCGCGCGGGCCTTCGCCGCGATCGAGCCGATGCTCGGCGCCGCCAACCGGCACGTCGAAGACCGCAAGGCGGGGCAGAATGCGCTGTTCGGCGAAGCGGAGCCGGCGGACCTCGCGGTTCCAAAGACTCCGCCCTGGCCTGCCGCGGAAACCCTGCGGCGCGAATATGAAGCGGCCGGCTTCTTCCTCTCCGGCCATCCGCTCGACGCTTACGCCAGTCTCATGCCCAAGCTGCGCGTGTCGCGCTGGAGCGAGTTCGCCGCCTCGGTTAAGCGCGGCGCCACCGCCGGCAGACTGGCCGCCGTGGTTCTGGACCGCGTCGAGCGGCGCACCAAGTCCGGATCGAAAATGGGGATCGTGCAGCTTTCGGACGTGAGCGGGCAATATGAAGCGATCCTCTTTCAGGAGGGGCTGACGCAATTTCGTGATCTCCTGGAAAAGGGCGCGGCGGTGCTCGTCACCCTCTCCGCGGCGGTTGAGGGCGAGGACGTTCGCGCCCGCATCGTCACGGTCGAATCCCTGGCCGCCGCGGCGGGCCGCGCGCAGAAGGGGCTGCGCGTCGTCGTCGGCGACGAGAGCCCGCTGGACAGGATCAAGACGCGGCTGACCGGACGCGGCGACGGCGAGGTGTCGATCCTTCTGAAGCGCGACGCGGGACCGGAGGAGATCGAAATTCGTCTGCCGGGGACCTATCCGGTCACTCCGGACGTCGCGGGGGCGCTGCGCGCGATACCCGGCGTGCTGGAGGTCGAATATCTCTAGCGCAATCTAATCTTAAACAATAAGTTTAAGTTACATATTATTGAAAATATTAGATTAAAATCATTCTAAAGAATCGTTCTGCTTCGCCGTCTTTCTTGCGGAAGGTTCGGAACAAAGCGCCGACAAATTCGTTGATTGGCTGTCAGCGTTAATTCCGACGTTCCCAGCTCGCGGGAGATTTCCATGGACGCGACGCTTACTGCCGCAGCCGCCCACATCGGCGCGCCCAACGCGCAATTCCTTGTCCTCATCCTCATCGGCGGCGCCATCGGCTGGTGCGCGACAAAGCTCTCGCAGCATGCCCGTTTGGCTGACCGCTTCGACTGTCGGCTGGGCGTTTTGCTGCTCGTCGGGGTCACGGGGGCGTGGCTCGCCGCCGAATTCGCGGTTCGCGCCGGCGTCGGCCCGCGCGGCGCCGACGCTGTCCTGGCCGCTGGCGGCATCGGCGCGGCGCTGTTCTGTCTCGCTTGGCGCTCGTGGCATTACTTCGACGGACCTCGCGGCGACATTGCGGTTCGTCACTGACGCGCCTAGCTTGGAGGGGAAGGAGAGTCTCCCCCTTTGACCGTGCTCGACCTCTTGAACGACGACCCCCGGAA
>JAKFXD010000006.1 GCA_021731565.1 Methylocystis sp.
TCGGCGCGCTTCCCCGCGATGAGACGATCGCGCTCCCCGAGCGCCATCTCGGTCTGGTGCAGGCCGGGGAAACGCCGGGCCTCGACGACCGCCTCGACGCGCTCGCCGATTTCATCGAGACGAACGCGGATGTGGAAGCGATCGTCGCTTGCGCGACGATCGCCGCAACGAGCAGTGTCATTCCCGACGCTTCGCGCAAGCGAAGCGATCGGGAATCCAGCATGACGCCAGACGCGCCTGTCGCGGCTCTGGATTCCCGATCGCCCGCTCCGCGGGCGTCGGGAATGACAGGCGTCATGGCAACCGCGCCCCCCGCCCAGCGCATCGCCATCGCGCGCGACGACGCCTTCTCCTTCTTCTATCCGCATCTCGCGCAGAGCTGGCGCGACGCTGGGGCGGAACTCTTGTTCTTCTCTCCCCTTGCCGACGAGGCGCCGCCCGACGATTGCGACCTGTGCTGGCTGCCCGGAGGCTATCCGGAACTCCATGCCGGCCGGCTGTCGGCGGCTCAGGTCTTCTTGGACGGGCTGCGGCGTTTCGCGAACGAAAGATGGGTTCACGGCGAGTGCGGCGGCTATATGGTTCTCGGCCGCTCGCTGATCGACGCGGCGGGCGCGGCGCATGAAATGGCGGGCCTGCTCGAACTGGAAACGAGCTTCGCCAAGCGCAAGCTCCATCTCGGCTATCGCCGCGCAAGATTGGCGGGCGACCATCCGCTCGGCATCGCCGGCCTGCTGCTGCGCGGACATGAATTTCACTATGCGAGCGTGCGGCGCGAAGAGGGCGCGCCTTTCGCGCTGGCGCATGACGCCTATAGCGATGACCCGCGCCCAGCCGGACTGGCGCGCAAGGGCGTTTCCGGCTCCTTTTTCCACCTGATGGCGTAAAAAAGGGCCGCCGGACGAACCAGCGGCCCAAGTCAAGGGAGGAAACGCCCAAGGAGGGCTACGAAGCGAGACAACTCTCGCTGCGTCGCACTGTTATATTGCTGCGGCGCACAAGAGTCAAGATGGAATTTTGGGGAATTGTGAAGTTGCAGCCTCAGGCCAGCTTCCTGGCCCTTTACAAGAAAAGAAAGCCGCGCCAGGGCGCGGCTTTAGTTCGCTCGAAGGATTGAGAAATATCAAATCGATTGAGGTTAATGAACCGTGACCGATCTCCTGACTCCGATGGAAGCGGGCGGAATCGGAATATCGTCCGCCAGCGCGGCCTTATGCGGACCCGACGATTTCTTCACGCTATTGGTCGGATTCGGATCTGAAGCGGCGAGGGCCGACATGTCACGGCGGTCGCTCTGCGCCGTCGCCATCGCCATGACGCGCACCGCCTGCCGGCTGTCGTCAGCCGCCTTGGCCGCGGCCGAGGTCACGATCGGCGATGCGGCGGAAAGCTTGGCCGCCGCTTGGCCGCCGCCTCGGCCTGGTTTGTCCTCGATGGCGATTTCGGTCGGGGCGGCGATCGTCTCCGGCCGGCTGACTTCGGAGAAGCGCGACGCAAAGCTCGGATGCTGTCCGCCATCCTGGTAAACGACCCGCACCGGCCGCACGCCGCTTTGCGCGAGTTCGGCGACCTTCGCCTCGTCCTGCGCGCGTTTCTCGGCCACCGCCTGGGCGACTTCCGGATTCTGCTTTAGCGGCGGACAGGCGGCGTTGGGATCGACATGCGCGGCCCCGTCCGCGTTGAACACGTACCGCCGGTTGCAGAAGGCGACCTGCGGCTCCTGCAGCGTCACCTCGAAATGGTCGGAGCCTTCCTTGAGCTGCTTCCAGAAATCGATGTTGGAATCGAGACGATGCTTGGCGAGATTCTCCGCCGTCATCTTGAAGGGGAACGATTGCATCTGGATCGCGCGCTGACCGCCGGCGAGCGAGGAGCGGGCGATGGCGTAGATTTCGGCGATCTGAGCGTCAGTCATCGAAAAACAGCCGGCCGACGAACAGGCGCCATGCACCATAATGTCGCCGCCTGTGTGTCCCAGCGCGCGATCGAGCGCGTTCGGATAGCCGACGTTGAACGACAGATAATAGCTCGAATTCGGATTCATCTGCGCCGGGCCGATCGAATAAAAGCCCTCGGGCACTTGGCGATCGCCTTGCTGGCGCTTGGGTCCGAGCTGGCCGGACCAGCGGCACATCGGATAGGTCTTGAGATGGGCATAACGGCCGTCTGACCGCATCTTCCAGATTTCGAGCTCCGCCTCCTTTTTGTAAGCGCGGATCAGCATCGGCGCGTCCTTGGTCGTGCCGACACGCTCCATCAAAGCGACGGTCTCGGAAGGGATCGGCGCGAGCGAACGATGCGCGAGACCGCTTTGGTTGCAGCCCGAAAGCGCAATGGCGGCCAGGACGGCAAGCCCCAGGGCCGGCGCTATGCCTGCAATCTTCATGACGTTCCCTCCGGCGGCGTTGGCGCCGCCGCGGCGGCCTCGAAAGCGAAGCCGCCAAGCGTGGGCCACGAAAAACCAACATTGGGACGAGAACGTGTCCGAATCAGCGGGAATCTGGCCGGCAAGGGCCGATCAAACCGAATCTTTCAGGATTTACCTTAACGCTTCTCTTCGAGTTTCCGGCCGATGCCCATAAATTTCTCGGCGCGGGCCTGTTTCAGCTGCTCGCGCGAAAAATTCGCCAGATCCGCCAGCTCCTTGGCGAGCGCATCTCCCACCGCGCCGATGGCCGCCTCGGGATCGCGATGGGCCCCGCCCGGGGGCTCGGTGACGATCAGGTCGATGATGCCGAACTTCAAGAGATCCTGGGCGGTGATCTTCATGCTTGTCGCCGCCTCCTGCGCCTTGGCGGAATCGCGCCACAGGATCGAGGCCGAGGCCTCGGGCGAGGCCACGGTGTAGACCGAGTGCTCGAGCATCAGCACCTTGTTGGCGGCGGCGATCGCGATCGCGCCGCCGGAGCCGCCCTCCCCCACCACCACCGCGACATTGGGCACGCCGAGCGCGAGCGAAACGTCGGTGGATCGGGCGATCGCCTCGGCCTGGCCGCGTTCTTCGGCGTCGATGCCGGGAAAGGCGCCGGCCGTGTCGACGAGCGAGACCACCGGCAGGCCGAAGCGGTCGGCAAGCTCCATCAGACGCGCGGCCTTGCGATAGCCCTCCGGCCGCGCCATGCCGAAATTGTGACGGAGCCGGCTCGCCGTATCCGAGCCCTTCTCCTGGCCGATGACGCAGATCGGCTCGCCCCGGAATCGTCCGAAGCCGCCGACGATCGCGGCGTCCTCGCCGAACAGCCGGTCGCCCGCGAGCGGCGTGAACTCAGCGACGAGCTGATGAACGTAATCGGAAAAATGCGGCCGCTGGGGATGCCTTGCGACCTGAATCTTTTGCCAGGGCGTCAGGCCGGCATAAAGATCGGCGAGCGCCTTGGCCGCTTTCGCCTGGAGCTTGCCGAGCTCCTCGCCAATCGACACGGCCTCGCCGTTTTCAGCCAGCGCGCGAAGCTCGTCCACTTTGGTTTCGAGCTCCGCGACCGGCTTTTCAAAATCGAGATAGGAGCGCATCGAGACGACGTTTTTCCTTGAAAGAGAGACCCTTTGCCGGCGCGCGCAAACTCGCCGCAACCGGCCCTTAAGTCAAGGAAGCGAAAGCGCCGGCGGCGCGGTTGCGGCGCGCGCGTCTTAGGGTAATTGTGGCGGCCGAACTGGCGGGTGTCGCCATCAAGGAATGTTCGCTCCATGGCGTCCGCGCAAGAGCCGATGAGCCGTTTCATTCGCGCCGCCGACGGGCTGCGCCTGCACGCGCTCGATTATGCCGCGCCGGCGGGCGGCGAAGGCCCGCTGCCGGTCGTCTGCCTGCCGGGGCTCGCCCGCTCGGCCGATGATTTCGACCGGATCGCCCGGGCGCTGCAAGCCGACGGCCGGCGCGTCGTGGCGCTCGACTACCGTGGGCGCGGCCGCTCGGATTGGGATGCGGACTGGCGCCGCTACGACTTCGACGTCGAGCAGGGCGACATCGCGGCGCAGCTTGCCGACGCCGGCGTCGCGGCGGCGGTGTTTATCGGCACGTCGCGCGGCGGCCTGCACACGATGCGCCTCGCGGCGCGGCGGCCGGGCGTCGTTTTCGGCGCCGTGCTCAACGATATCGGACCGAAGATCGAACATGCCGGACTGCTGCGCATCAAGCGCTATGTCGGCAGACTGCCGCCGATCCCTTCGATGCGCGAGGCGATCGCCTTGATGCGCATGACCGCGGGCGTCGATTTCTCCGGCGTCTCGGCGCAGGAATGGGACGCCTATGCGCGCCTCACCTTCATCGAGAAGGACGGCAAGGTTCTGCTGCGCTACGATCCGGAATTGTCGCATACGCTCGACTCGGTCAAGCCCGACGTTGCGCCGGAAGAACATTGGGACGACTTCGCGGCGCTGTCGAACGTTCCCATTCTCGCGATCCGCGGATCGAATTCGGATATTCTCTCGCAAGAGGTCTTCGACGAGATGGCGCGGCGCGCGCCGCGGCTGGAGCAAGTCCTGGTCGAAGGCCAGGGCCATGCGCCGCTGCTCCTCGACGAGCCGACGATTTCGCGCATCGCCGGCTTCGTCCGCAAATGTCCTTAGACGGCGCGGCCAATTAAACGCGCCAACTCCGGCTCGTTCGCAACCATGCGAGCCTGGAGGCTCGCGGTCCAGGATGCGCCGCCCTTGGATCGCGAGCCTCCAGGCTCGCCAACGCTCCACCGATTCAGTAATTTCGTGGCGTCGCCTGAGACGACGCAATGCGGATCGATCGCGTTAAGGGGAGTAACCCTGAGCTTGGTTGAGACGCGAGACCGCGACGCCGACATTGACCTCGGCGTTCGCCTCCATGCGCTGCGCCTCAAGTTGGATCTGGCGCACGCGGTAAAGATCGAAGGCGCTGATCTCGCCAAGCTTGAAGGATTTGCGCGACAGTTCGAATTGGTCGTTGGCGACGGTAAGACGGCTGTTGGCCAGTTTCACGGCGCGTTGCGCCGCCGCCAGCGCTACGCGCGCCGCCTTTATTTCCGCCAAAACAACTCGCCTCGCGCGCTCATATTCGGCCGTGGCGCGATCCATCTCGGCGAGCGCTTCGGCGCGTCTCGGCTCGTTTCGCCCAAAGGTCGGGAGCGGAATGCGCATGCGGACGCCTACGGTCGTCGCATCGGTGCGTTGGTTGGTGATCGGCTCCATAGGGTCCAGCGAACGGTCGGTCGCATATTGATCATTATGCTCCTGCCGGCCGAAAATGCCGATCTCCGGGCTGTCGATGGGCGTCGCGTCGACAAGTTCCGCCTGGGCGCGCGCGCGGGCAAGCGCCGCAAGGGGCGTGCGCAGCGCCGGGTGATCCTCGATGTCGATGGGTGGTCGCACCGACTCCAGCGCGCCATCGGGCGGCGCGCCGCCTGTCAGGGACATGTAAGTGATCCGCGCGACTTTGACCGCGCCCTCCGACTGCGCCAGCTCCGTTTCGGCGGCGAGCGTTTCATTCTGCGCAAGCAGCGCATCGGCTTTGGCGGCGTCGCCAAGCTCCACGCGGCGCGTCATGTCCGCGCCGATGTCGCGGGCGGTGGCGACCCGATTGCGCGCCACCGACACTTCGCGCGCCGCGCGCTGCGCGGTCCACCACGCGTCGCGCAGAACCCCGGCGACTTCCAGTCGGCGAAGCGCCAAGCGTTCTTCCACCTCTAAGAGACCGGTGCTCACCGTGCCCGCGAAGGCGTCCCGCTGTCCGGGCAGCCACAACGGCATGCCGGCCTCAAGCTCGGTTTCATTGTAATTGCGCAAATTGCCGGCGGCCGAGTTGCGCTGATAGCCTGCGACGTAAGGCGAGCCTGGCGTGAGCGAATTAGCCGTCGCGTAGCGCGCCGAGATGGCGCGAAACTGCGCTTCGAGCGAGCGGCTCTGCGCATCGATCAAGACAGCCATCTCAAGATGTTTCGCCAACACGCCGCCGCTTCGCCTGGTCGGCGCCTGAACATGGGCTTTCTTGGGCGATTGCTTTGACGATTGCTTGGTCGATTTCTCAGGCGATTTCTTCGGCGACGGTTTGACCGAAGCGGTGATGCGCGTCTCGGCCGGCTCTTCCTGCTCCTGCGCGGAGACGCTCGCCTCGAAAGGCCACGCGAATGCGAACAAGGAGAATGCAGCGAGAACCGCGCTCGGCCTCATGCGCGAGCGTCCTCCCGCCGGCCTGTCGCGGCGGCGTGACGCATCGCGCGCGCACTGAACTTCTGGCGGATAACCATGCCGATGTTAGCTGTTCGATCATAGAGGATGGGCAGCAGAATCAGCGTCAAAACTGTGGCGGATATGAGCCCGCCGATAACCACGATGGCGAGCGGACGCTGGATTTCGGCGCCCGGCCCATGCGCGAACAGGAACGGAATCAAGCCAAAGGCGGCGATGGTCGCGGTGAGCAAGACGGGCCGCATGCGCCGGCGTGCGCCCTCTATCACCGCTTCGCGCGTGCTGCGCGTGCCTTCGGAGACGAGCTTGTTGATGTAAGAGATGAGCACGACGCCGTTGAGCACGGCGATGCCGATAAGCGCGATGAAGCCGACCGACGACGGCACCGACATGAATTCTCCCGAAAGCCACAGGCCCAAAATGCCGCCGATCGCCGCGAAGGGCACATTGCAGAACACCAGCGTCGCCTGCAGCACCGAGTTAAAAGTCAGATAAAGCAAGAGAAAGATCAGCGCCAGCGCGATCGGCACGACGATCGCGAGTCGGGCCGAAGCGCGCTGCTGGTTTTCGAATTGTCCGCCCCATTGATAGCGATATCCCGGCGGCGTCTTCACATTCTTGGCGACCGCTTGCTTGGCGTCATCGACGAATCCGACGAGGTCGCGTCCCGTCACATTGGCGAGGACGGTGGCGAAGCGGCGGCCTTCCTCGCGAATGACCTGGATCGGCCCGTTCTCGACGCGCACGTCGGCGAGTTGCGACAGTTCGACGACTTTGCCTTCGGACGAAACCATCGGCAGCCGCGCGAAGTCGACGGACGAGCGGCGCGAGATTTCCGAGCCGCGGATGACGAGCGGCGTGCGGATCGGCCCTTCCAGAACGATGCCGACCGGCTGACCGTCGACCCAGACGCGCAAAGCGTCCTGGATTTCACCGGCGTTGAGGCCGAAGCGACCCGCCGCGAGACGATCGACGCGCGCCGTGAGATAGCGCATGCCGTCATTCTGCAAACCGAACACGTCTCGCGCGCCTTTGATCTTGCGCAGCGTCGCCGCGACTTCGCGGGTGAGGCGGTTAAGCTCGTCGATGTCGTCGCCGAAAATCTTGACGACGACGTCGCCGCGCGCGCCGATAATCATTTCCTGCACGCGCATGTCGATCGGCTGCGAAAAGGCGTAGGAAATGCCGGGCATGCTATCGAGCACGGCGCGGATCTCGCCCATCAGCCAATCTATATCCTTGCCGCGCCATTCGCTTTGCGGCGCGAGCGTCAGGAAATTATCAGTGTCGTTGAGGCCGACGGGATCGATGCCGAGTTCGTCGGCGCCGGCGCGGGCCATCATGCCTTTGACTTCCGGCACGCGCGCCATGATCGCGCGCTGAATGCGCATGTCGGTTTCCGCGGCCATATTGACGCTGATCGTCGGATGTTTGCGGATGGTGATGACGGGCGTGCCCTCATTCATCACCGGCATGAAGGTCTGGCCGATGCGTGCATAGACGGTGAAGGCGACGACGAGACCCAGCACGGCTGCGCCGCCGACAATCAAGGGCTTGTCGAGCGAGCGTTTGAGCAGCGGCTCGTAGACCGCGGCGATCTTGCGCACGAGCCAGGGCTCGTCGGAATGACCTGGCTTCAACAATGTCGCGCTGAGCGCCGGCACGACGGTAAGCGACAGCACCAGCGCCGAACCGAGCGCGAAAGCGATGGTCAGCGCCACCGGCGCGAACAGACGCCCTTCCAGACCTTCCAGAGACAGCAGCGGCAGAAACACGGTGACGATGATGACGACGCCCGACGTCAGCGGCACGGCGACCTCGCGAGTCGCCTCAAACGTCATGAAAATGCGGTCAGAGAGATTGGAGTCATGCGCGTTCGCCATGCGATGTTCGACGTTCTCGACGACGACGACGGCGCAATCGACCAAGAGTCCGATGGCGATCGCGAGGCCGCCGAGCGACATGATGTTGGCCGAAAGCCCCCACCAGCGCATGACGCCGAATGTCGACAGCGCGGCGAGCGGCAGAATGAGCGACACGACCAGCGCCGCCCGAAGATCGCCGAGGAACAAGACGAGCAGGATGACGACAAGAACGATCGCCTCGATCAGCACTTTCTGTACGGTCCAGACCGCCTTGCCGATCAATTCGCTGCGATCGTAGAAGATTTCGATCTTGGCGCCGTTCGGCAGGGTCGGCTCGATTTCGGCCAGCCGCGCCTTGACGCCGTTGACCACCATGCGCGCGTCGGCGCCGCGCAGACCCAGAACGAGCCCCCACACCGCTTCGCCCTCGCCATTGCGCACGACGACGCCGTTGCGCGGCAGCGCGCCGTTGCGCACCTCGGCGACGTCGCCCACGCGCACGATGCCGGTGTCACGCGCGGCGATGACGACGGACCGTATCTCCTCAAGCGATCGCAGTCGGCCTTCGGCGCGCACCAGCAGCGCTTCCTCGCCATCGCGCACGCGCCCCGCGCCGTCGTTCTTGTTGTTGTTGGAGAGCGCCGACTGGAGCATCTCCACGGTGACGCCGCGGGACGCCATGGCGGCGGGAAACGGCGCGACTTCGAAAGTGCGCACGAAGCCGCCGAGCACGTTGAGGTCGGCGACGCCCGGCAGGCCGCGGATCGCCGGGCGTATCGTCCAATCGAGCAGCGTGCGTTCCTCCGTCGGCGTAAGATCGCCGCCGACGATGGTGAACATCAGCATCTCGCCGAGCGGCGTGACGATCGGCGCGAGGCCGCCGGAGACGCCGTCCGGCAATTGGCTCTGCGCCTGCGCGAGTCGCTCGTTCACCTGCGCGCGCGCCCAATAGATGTCGGTCCCTTCCGAAAATTCGAAGGTGATCAGCGTCACCGAATAACGCGTCATCGAGCGCATGCGGACGAGATTGGGAATGCCTTTCGCCGCGAGCTCGATCGGCACGGTGACGCGCGACTCCAGCTCCTCCGGCGTGAGGCCCGGCGCGCGCATCGCGACCATCACCTGCACCGGCGCGACGTCCGGGAAAGCGTCGATCGGCAGCTTGAAATAGCTGACCGCGCCCCAGGCGGCGAGGCCGAGCGCGCCGAGAAAGACGAGCAGTCGCTGCTGGAGCGCGACATGGATCAGCCTTTCAAGCATTGCGTATCGTCACCTTTCGGCTTCGGCCAGTTCAGCCAGCAAGGTCAGCAGGCCGCGCGTCGCCACGCGCTCGCCGGCTTTGAGCGCGCCCTGCACCGACGCAAATTGGGGCGTTTCGGAAAGCAGCGTCACGGGGGTCGCGACAAAGCCTTCGGGCGCACGAACAAACACCCAATTGTGGTTTTTAAAATTAACCAGCGCATCGGCGGAAACGCGCCACTGCGCCTCGCCGCTGCCCGTAACGCGCATGATCGCCTGCACCGCCTGGCCAGGACGCAGGGAACTGCGTCCCCGTCGAAACTCCGCCACGGCCGTGACCGACTGCGTCGCCGCATCGACCGTGTGGCCGATGCGAATCAGGCGGCCGTCGACCCCCGCCGAAGGCAAATGGACACGATCGACATTGTCGAGCGCCGCGGCGCGGCCAAGCGGCACTTGCAGATTGACCCAGATCGGATCGAGCCGCGCGATGGTGACGAGCGGCGCCGAAGCCTGCACGCGCTCGCCCGTCGTTCCGTGGCGCTGAAGAATGGTTCCGGCGATCGGCGCGCGCACGACGAGCGAGCTTGCAAGTTTTCGATCGCGCTGGAGCGACTCGATCTCCTGCTCGGTCATCCCGGCGAGCGCGAGAATTTGCCGCCGCTCTTCGAGCGCTGAGCGCGCCTGGGTCGCTTCGGCGCGCGTCACGATCAACCGGCGCTCGGCGATGATATGCTCCTTGAACAGCTGCTCGTCGCGCCGCAGCTTCTCCGCCGCGAGATTCGCGTCCGACACGGCGTGCAGAAAGGCGCGTTGCGCCTCGACGAGCTCGGACGACTTCAATGTCGCGATCGGCGCGCCCTGCTTCACATCCTCGTCGACCGCGACAAGCAAAGTCTCGACGAGGCCGGCGGCCGGCGTCGCGACAATGCGCAACTGCGGCGGCGGCACGGCGACGACGCCGGGCACGACCAGCTCGCCCGTCCCCGATTCCGACTCAACGGGCTGAGTCTCGACGCCGGCGACGCGCATCTGGTC
Source organism: Methylocystis sp. (assembly GCA_021731565.1). Taxonomy (GTDB): domain Bacteria; phylum Pseudomonadota; class Alphaproteobacteria; order Rhizobiales; family Beijerinckiaceae; genus Methylocystis. The sequence continues at coordinate 10,293 of JAKFXD010000006.1, forward strand.
CTCGGTGATCTTCACCAGGATCGGCTGAGGACTATTCTGATTCTCGGCGGGCGCGCCTTGCGTGGCGGCGGCGCCGAAAGTCAGAAGGCCGCCAAAAGCGAAAAGGCGAAGAAAAGGAGCAAGCGCCCGCCGCATGTGATTGATCATGAACCTTCGCTTTTCACGCCGTCCGTCTGCTTCCGCCGCCGAGGCCAGCGGGATCGTTCCAAAGACAAAGCGGCACACGCCAAAAGCGACGCGCGCAACGACGGCCGCCGCATGCTCCAGCGCCGCAACGACGTTCATTGTGCCCGGATGCGGCGACAGGCTCAAGGCAATTCGGCCTCGTGCCGGAGACTTTCCAGAAAAAACGGTTACACGCCAGTGATTTCGCTGGCTTCGGCCGTCGCAAATGCGCGCGCGCGTTCTATAATCATCGCAGAAACCGTCACCCTAGCCCTGAGGACGAAATGCGTCATCCTTCGACCGCCGCCATTCGGCTCGCCGATTACCGTCCCGCCGATTTCGCCATCGATTCGGTCGAACTCGACGTCAAGCTGCATCCGACCAAGACGCGAGTCGTCGCGCGACTGGCGTTGCGCCGCAATCCGGCCGGCGATCCGGTCGCGCCGCTCGCGCTCGACGGCGACGAGCTGACGCTGCTCGGCGTCAAGCTCGACGGCGCGACGCTCGCCCCCGGCGACTTTGAGGCGACGCCCGATCGTTTGACGCTCGCCAAACTTCCCGACGCGCCCTTTACGCTGGAAATCGACACCGAACTCAATCCGAGCGGCAATACCCAGCTTTCCGGCCTCTACCGTTCCGGCTCGGCCTATTGCACGCAATGCGAGGCGGAAGGCTTTCGCCGCATCACTTATTTTCTCGACAGGCCGGATGTGCTGAGCGTCTATACGACGCGGATCGAAGCCGAAAAGAGCGAAGCGCCGATCCTGCTGTCGAACGGCAATCCCGTCGAGCATGGCGACATCGCCGGAACCGATCGCCACTACGCGATTTGGCGCGATCCTTTCCGCAAACCCTCATATCTCTTCGCGCTCGTCGGCGGCGACCTCGGCGTCGTGCGCGACAGCTTTACGACGATGTCGGGACGCGACGTCGCGCTCGCCATCTATGTCGAACATGGCAAGGAAGGGCGCGCCGGCTACGCGATGGATTCGCTGAAGCGCTCGATGCGCTGGGACGAAGAGAAATTCGGCCGTGAGTATGACCTCGACGTCTTCAACATCGTCGCCGTCTCGGATTTCAACATGGGCGCGATGGAGAACAAGGGTCTCAACATTTTCAACGACAAATATGTGCTCGCCTCTCCCGACACGGCGACCGACAGCGATTACGCCGGCATCGAAGGCGTCATCGCGCATGAATATTTCCACAATTGGACCGGCAATCGCATCACCTGCCGCGACTGGTTCCAGCTTTGCCTCAAGGAAGGTTTGACGGTTTTTCGCGACCAGGAGTTTTCCGCGGACATGCGATCGCGGGCGGTGGAGCGAATCGGCGACGTGCGCGGCCTGCGTCTCGCGCAATTTCCCGAAGACGCCGGTCCGCTCGCCCATCCCGTGCGCCCCGACGTCTATCAAGAGATCAACAATTTCTACACCTCGACCGTTTACGAGAAGGGCGCGGAAATCATCCGCATGCTGCGCGTGCTGATCGGCGAGGAAACCTTTCGCCGCGGCATGGATCTCTATTTCGAACGCTTCGACGGAACCGCCGCGACAGTCGAGGATTTTCTGTCCTGCTTCGCCGCGGCGTCGGGCCGCGACCTCAAGCATTTCGCGCTTTGGTACAGTCAGGCGGGCACGCCGGTCGTGACGACGGCGGGCGACTATGACGCCGTCGCCAGGACCTTCGCCCTGAAGCTCCGTCAGGAGACGGCGCCGACGCCGGGCCAGGGCGAGAAGAAGCCCGTCGTCATTCCGATCGCCCTCGCGCTCTTTGGCGAGAACGGCCAAAAGCTCGATCTCGTCAGCGACGACGCGACTCCGGCCGAACTCGCCCGCGGCCTGATCGAACTCGACGCCGCCGAGCGCGTCATTCGTTTTCGCGACATCCCGTCGCGCCCGGTCGTGTCGTTGCTGCGCGGCTTTTCCGCGCCCGTGCGCCTCGAGCCCGCGCCGGCGAGCGAGAATCTCGAACGCTTGCTCGCCTGTGACGACGACCCTTTCAATCGCTGGCAGGCGGCGCAAGGCCTGGCGTTAAGGGCGATTTTTGGAGGGCTCGAAACAGGCGCGCCAGATGCGAAAGGACTGAGCGAGGCGTTGCGATCGCTATTGGCCAGGGCCGAGGACGATCCGGCGCTTGCCGCGCAGGCGCTGTCGCTGCCATCGGAAACCGACCTCGCGCGCGAGAAGGCGACCGACGTCGATCCCGACGTTCTGTTTGACGCGCGCATGGCGCTTCGGGCCGAAATCGGCAAGTCGCTCTCTTCGGAGCTTAACGCGATTTACCTGCGCTTCGCCGACGCCGGCGCCTATGCGCCGGACGCCGCCAGCGCGGGCCGTCGCGCCCTGCGCAATGTGGCGCTCGACCTGCTGGCCGGCGGCGACTCTGAACGAGGGCGCGCGCTGGCCCTGGCGCAGTTCGAGTCCGCAGGAAACATGACCGACAGGCTCGCCGCGCTCGCGACATTGGCGCTTCTCGGCGGCCCTGCGCGCGAAGAAGCCTTCGCCCGCTTCTATGCGCAATACGCCGGCGACGCGCTCGTCATCGACAAATGGTTCTCCTTGCAGGCGATGATTCCCGAAGCGGCGACGACGCAGCGCGTGTCGAGCCTGATGACCCATCGCGACTTCTCGATCGCCAATCCCAATCGCGTGCGCGCGCTGATCGGCGCCTTCGCCAACGGCAACCTCACCCGCTTTCATGCGCTGGACGGATCGGGTTACGATCTGCTGACCAGCGTCGTTCTGCAAGTCGACCCGAAGAATCCGCAACTGGCGGCCCGACTGCTCTCGGCGTTGCGTTCCTGGCGCACGATGGAGTCGCGACGACGCGACCTGATTGAAGCTCGACTCAAGCATATCGTCGCGCAGGAGAACCTCTCGGCGGACCTGCGCGACATCGCCACGCGGGCGCTCGGCTGAGGCGATCGAAAAAAGTTTCGTTAACTTTGTATTAAGGTCTGGACAATTGCGCCTCGAGAGATTCGAATGAAGGTGATTCGGGCGTACAGCCGCGTTTGCATCACAATCATTTCGGAGGTTCTCGATGGCGCGCGCTCCCGCTGCCCGCGTGAAGACTCACGCCCATACGGTGTGGGGCGCGTATCGGTTCGACGAGGACGGCGCGAAGGGACTGAAGGATTTCGCCTGGTTGCGTCCCTTGACGCTCGCCGCCTGCGCGGTTTGCCTGCTTGCTCTCGCCGCTTTCGTCGTTTCGCTGACCGGCGCGATGCAGGATCGGCTGGTCGAGCAGGCCGTCGACGACCTTGAGCTTTTCGCGCGCGCCGTTTCGCTCGACCTGCGCGACAAGCTCACGGCCGACGCGCAAAAGCCCTTCGCCGCGCCGCTTGATCAGCTTGTGCCGCAAGGCGCACTGTCGCGCGGCCGACGCATTCTGGTGACGGATGAGCGCGGCCGGATCGCCGCCGCATATCCGCCCATGCCGTCCAAAGACCTGACGCTGTCGCAGGCGCTCGGCGCCGAAGAGGCGCTCGTCGACTTCGCCCACAACGCCGGCGTGATGCGCGTCACCCTGCCCGAAGGCGTTCCCGCTCTGGTGAGCGTCCGGAAGCTGCCGGCGCCTTTTGGGCAGGTAGCGATGATCTATCCGGTCGACAACGTGCTCGACGAATGGCGCGCCGTCGCTTCGCGCTACGCCCTGCTGTTCGCCGGCGCCACGCTGCTGCTGCTCCTCATCGTCCTCGCCTATTTCCGCCAGACTCGCCGCCGTCAGGAGGTCGAGCGCGCCAATGCGCTGATCCGACGACGCCTCGAGGCGGCGCTGTTGCGCGGGCGGTGCGGCCTGTGGGAGTGGGATATCGCCCGCGGCCGGATCTATTGGTCCGACTCCATGTATGAGATGCTGGGGCTGACCGCCGAGCGCCGATTTCTGTCCTTCGCGGAATTGAGCGGCATGCTCCATCCCGATGACGGCGACTTCGAAACGATCGCCGAGATGCTGGCGTGTTCGCGCGCCAACAGCGTCGATCATGAATTCCGCTTGAAGAACGCCGAAGGCGGATGGATCTGGCTGCGCGCGCGGGCGCAGATCGTCGAAGAGGGTCGCGAAGCCGGCAAGCATCTCGTTGGCATCGCCATCGACATTTCCGAGCAGCGCGCGCTCGCCGAACATACCAAGATGGCCGATCTGCGCCTGCGCGACGCGATCGACGCCATCTCGGAAGCCTTCGTGCTGTGGGACGCCAAGAACCGCCTGGTCACCTGCAATTCGAAATTTCTGGCCCTGCACGGCCTCGCGCCCGACGCTGCGACTCCCGGCGCGAGCTACCGGCAGATCATGAGCTGCGCCACGGCGCCGCTGATCAGAACCGAGATCGCCCCGCCCGACGGCCCGTCGCCCAACGCCCGCGCCTATGAGGCGCAGCTAGTCGACGGCCGTTGGCTTCAGATCAACGAGCGCCGCACCAAGGACGGCGGCTATGTGTCCGTCGGCGCCGACATCACCGCGCTCAAGCGCAATGAGGAAAAGCTGCGTGACTCGGAGCGTCGCCTCACCGCGAGCGTCGCCGATCTCACGCATTCGCGGCAGACGCTCGAAATGCAGGCGCAGCAACTCGCGACGCTCGCCGAGCAATATCATCATCAGAAGGCGGAAGCCGAGGCCGCTTATGTGGCGAAATCGGAATTCCTCGCCAATATGAGCCATGAGCTGCGCACGCCGCTCAACGCCATCATCGGCTTTTCGGAGATGATGGAGGCCGAGCCCTTCGGCGCCCTCGGTTCGCCGAAATATCTCGAATATTGCAGCGGCATACGCCAGGGCGGCGCCTATCTCAACGAAGTGCTGTCCGACATTCTCGACATGTCGCGGCTCGAAGCCGGCCTTGTCCGACTCGCCGAACGCGAAATCAACCTCGCCGAAGCGATGCGCAAGGCCGCCGCCGTGTGGCGCGCGCGCGCCGGACTCAAGGACATCGAGATCGTCGCCGACGCCGCCGACAATCTGCGCTGCGTCGGCGATGAGGCCGCGATCGTCAAGACGCTCTGTATCTTTCTCTCCAACGCCGTGAAATTCAGCGATAGGGGACAAACGGTGCGGGTGCGCGCGCGGACGCATGGCGGCGCGATCGATGTCTATGTCGAGGATTCCGGACGCGGCATCGATCCATGCGCCATTCCCAAGCTCGGAAAACCCTTTGAGCAATGCGCGAATTTGATCGAGAACGGCATGCGCGGCTCCGGGCTCGGCCTCGCCATCGCCCGCGCCCTCATTGAACTGCACGGCGGCGCGCTGCGGTTCCGCTCGCGTCTTGGCGAAGGCACGATTGTCATGATGCGGCTGCCGGCCGCCTCGGCGACGGTGACCCGTCTAAAGCCGCGCGCGGCCGAGACGGCGGGCGCGCCGGGGAAGATCCCGCTTCATGCGCGCTCGGCGCGGGCCGGCGGGCCGGCGGTGATCCGCATCGCCGGCAAGGACAGCGCGACGCGCAAGCCCGGCGCATTGTCTTCGATCCGCAACGCGCCATGATGCATGCGCGCGACCGCGGCGGCGAGCGACAGTCCCAGACCCGAGCCCGGCCGCGACCGCGAATTCTCAAGCCGCACGAAACGACCGACGACTCGCTCGCGATCCGACGGCGCGATCCCCGGCCCGCGATCTGAGACGACGATCTCCACGCGATCGCCGACGCGACGCGCGTCGACGGCGATACGCGGATCGGCGCCCGCCGCGCCGTATTTCAGCGCATTGTCGACAAGGTTCACGAGCGCCTGGCCGAGCAGTTCGCGGCTGCCGGTGATTTTCAGCCCGTCCTGCGCCGTGAGGTCGAGACGCACGCCCTGCTCTTCCGCGACCGGCTCGTACATTTCGACGATGTCGCGCACGACGGCGTCCGCGTCGAAGGCAGCCATGTGGTCGCTCGAATAGCCGGCCTCGGCGCGCGCGATCATCAACAGCGCGTTGAACACGCCGATCAGATTGTCGGATTCTTCGATCACCGCCGCCAGCGCCTCGCGATGCTCGCGATCATTGGAGCCAGCCCGCAAAGCGGCCTCGGCGCGGTTGCGCAGGCGGGTCAGCGGCGTCTTGAGGTCATGCGCGATATTGTCGGAAACTTCGCGCAAGCCGGCCATCAGCTCGCTGATGCGCGCAAGCATCGCGTTGAAATTTTCCGCCAAACGGTCGAGTTCGTCGCCGGCGCCCGAGATCGCCAGACGCTCGTGCATGTCGCCGGCCATGATGCGGCGCGCCGAGGCCGACATCACGTCGACGCGCTCGAGCATGCGATACGAAACGAACAGGCCGCCAAGCGAGCCGACGAGGACGAGCCAGAACAGCGACACGCCGAGCGCGCTGCGCAGGATGCCACGCAGCACCTCATGGTCTTCGATATCGTGGCCGATGAGCAGGCGAAAGCCGCCCGGCAGAAGAAACAGCCGCAGCAGCGCCGGATGCTTGATTCCCGGCTCGCCGCGCCGCTCATAGGTCGTCTCGACAAGTTCCGTGCCGCCCGAAGGCGTGAATGACGGCGCCTCGATATTGCCGACGATCACGTCGCCCGAATGGCTGGTGAGCAGATAGAGCGAACCGCCGGGGGCGCGCACGCGGCGTTCGAGCGCATTGGCGAGCTGTCGAAGTCCGCCTTGCGAATATTGTTCGGAGAGCGCTCTGATTTCGGCGTCCACGGTCTGCTCGATCTGCTCGTCGAGCACTTCCTTGACGCGCGCGCCAACGCGCGCGAGCACCAGTCCCGCGCCGATCGAGAACAGCACGAGATAGGCGATCGACAGTTTGAACGCCGTCGTGCGGAAAAGCTTACCGAGCGCCGTCACGAATCATATATCCGGCCCCGCGGATCGTGTGCAGAAGCGGGTTTTCGCGTCCCTTGTCGATCTTCGAGCGCAAACGCGAAATATGCACGTCGATGACATTGGTCTGCGGATCGAAATGATAGTCCCAGACATTTTCGAGCAGCATGGTGCGGGTCACCACTTGGCCGGCGTGTTTCATCAGATATTCGAGCAGCCGGAACTCGCGGGGCTGAAGCGCCACGTCCTGGCCGCCGACGGTCACCTTGTGCGACAGGCGATCGAGCTCCAGATCGCCGACGCGATATTGGGTTTCTTCGCCCTTGGGACCGCCGCGGCGGCGGGCCAGGGCCTCGACGCGCGCGAGGAGTTCGGAGAAGGCGTAAGGCTTGGGCAGATAATCGTCGCCGCCGGCGCGCAGACCCTTCACGCGGTCGTCCACCTGGCCGAGCGCCGAAAGAATCAGAGCGGGCGTTTCGACGCCTTGCTCGCGCAAGCCAGAGATCAGCGACAGCCCGTCCATCTTGGGCAGCATCCGGTCGACGATGAGCACGTCATACTCGCCTTCGCCGGCGCGGCCATAGCCGGCGAGCCCGTCGGCGGCATGTTCGGCGACATGGCCTTGTTCGCGAAACGCCTTGACGAGATATTCGCTCGCTTCGCTGTCGTCTTCAATGATCAGAATGCGCATGTTTCTCTATATCCGAGATTGTAAAAAAACGGCAGGCCGGCGCATTGTGCGCCAGCCTGCCCGCGTTCGGGAGCCGGGAGGGGACCGGCTCTGCCCGACGCTCTTCATTGCGGGGACCGGCTGCGGGCGGGTGCAGTATGTCGGTCTCGACGCAAGAAGTTCGCTAAACTGGCCTAGCCGGCGCCCTTCACGGGAACGGCGAGGAATTTCGCTCCGTCAGCGGACTTCACCCGCAGCAGCACCGAGCGGCGGCCGTCCTTTCGAGCGGCCTCCAGCGCGGCGGCGAGATCGCGGCTGGAGCTGACCGGCTGACCGCCGGCCTCGATGATCACGTCGCCCCTGCGCAATCCCTTTTGCGCGGCGGCGCCGGAGGGATCGATATCGGTCACGAGGACTCCTTCGCGGCCCGCGCCGCGCACGTCCGTCGCCGGCACGACCTCGATGCCGAGGCCGGACAGTTCTGGACCGCGCTCCGAATTTTCGTCCTCGGCGCGCGCCTCGCGCTCATCCGGCAATGTGCCGAGTTTGAGCTTCACGGTCTTTTCGGCGCCCGAGCGCTGATAGGTGAGGTCCACCGTCTTGCCGGGGCCAAGAGCGGCGATGCGGCGCGCGAGATCGCGGGGCGTCTCGATCTTCTCGCCATTGACCGCGACGATCACGTCGCCCGCCTTCAGGCCCGCCTCATCAGCCGGCGCGCCTTTCTGCGGCTGCGCGATCAGCGCGCCCTTGATGGACTTCAGGCCCATGCTGTCGGCGATTTCCTGCGTCACATTCTGAATTTTGACGCCGATCCAGCCGCGCGACACCGAGCCCTTTTCCTTCAGCGCCGCGACGACGTCCTTGGCGACTTCCGAAGGAATGGCGAAGCCGATGCCGATCGAACCGCCCGACGGCGAATAAATCGCCGTATTGACGCCGATCACATTGCCGCGCGCATCGAAGGCGGGGCCGCCCGAATTACCGCGATTGACCGGCGCGTCGATCTGCAGGAAATCGTCATAAGGGCCGGCGCCGATATCGCGCCCGCGCGCCGAGACGATGCCGGCGGTCACCGAACCGCCGAGGCCGAACGGATTGCCGACCGCGATCACCCAATCGCCGACGCGCGGCGCCGACGCGCCCCATTCGACAAAGGGCAGTTTCTGGCCGTCATTGATCTTGAGCAGCGCCAAATCGGTCCGCTTGTCGGTGCCGACGACCTTGGCCGGCAGCGTGCGGCCGTCATCGAGCGCGACCTCGACTTCATTGGCGTGTTCGACGACGTGGTTGTTGGTGACGACATAGCCGTCGGGGCTGATGATGAATCCGGAACCCTGCGACATCGTCATGTGCTTTTGCGGACGGCCCTGGCCCTGTTCGCCGAACCGCTTGAAAAAGCGATACATCGGGTCGTCGGGCGATATGTCGGGCATTTCGAACATGCCGCCGCCGCCCTGCGAATCCTCGACCGCCTTGACCTTGATGGCGACGACGGCGGGTTTCACGCGCTCGACGATGTCGGCGAAAGTTGCGGGTCCGGCGGAAGCGACCGATCCCGAAAGCGGCGCTTCGGCATAGGCCGGCGTCAGCGGCGCCGGCCCGATGGCGGCGCCAAGCGCCAACGCGGCCGTCGCGCCAATCAGCGCGAGGCGTGACGCACGGCGCGGCGCGTTCACGGCGCGGTCGCGAGGATTGATTGCGATAGGCATTTTTCGAAAATCTCCATCTTTGAGCGACGCCGCGTGGAGGAGAAGCGCAACGTCGCCGCGAATAGAAGATGGAGATGCCCGCTTTGCCGGCCAATGGCTGCGGGATGAAACTTTCGTAAGGGGCCTACAGCCAGCCGGCGCGGCGCAGCCGGTAGTAGAGATAGGCGCAAATCGTCGCCGTCGCGCCGAGGACGACGTAATAGCCGTATTTCCAGCTCAGTTCCGGCATATGCTCGAAATTCATGCCGTAAATGCCGGCGACCGCCGTCGGCACGGCGAGAATGGCGGCCCATGCGGCCAGCCGGCGGGAAATGTCGGTCTGCTGCATCTGCGAATTCATCAGGCTTGCCTCGAACGCGAAGGCCAAAGTTTCGCGCATCGTGTCGATGCTCTCCTGCACACGGCGCAGATGGTCGCGCACGTCGCGAAAATGCGGCCGCATGCCCGGATCGATGGCGACGACGTCGCTGCGCTCCAGGCGACGACAGACGTCGGACAGCGGCGTCGCGGCGTTGCGAAGATGCAGCAGATCGCGCCGCATCGCATAGAGCTGCTCGATTTCCGCCCTGCCCATCGTCGTCGTGATGACATGGTCCTCGATGTCTTCGACCTCGCCGTTGAGGGCGTCGAGCACCGGGAAGTAATTATCGACGATGAAATCGAGTATGGCGTAGACGATGAAGTCCTCGCCCTCGGAGAGACGCTCCGCGCGCGCTTCACAGCGTTCGCGCACGTGCGCATAGGATTCCGAGGCTCCGTGGCGAACGCTCACGACATAGCCGACGCCGACAAAAAGATGGGTTTCGCCGAAGGCAATGTGGCCATCGACCATCTGCGCGGTGCGCGCGACGATGAAGATGCCGTTCTCATACGCTTCGAGCTTGGGAAACTGATGCGCCTTGAAGGCGTCCTCGATCGCAAGATGATGCAGCGAGAACTGGCGCCCGACGCGCTCCAGCAGCGCCTTCGACGGTTCGTAAAGGCCGATCCAGACGACATGGCCCTCGCGCCTGGCCCAGTCTCCGGCCTCATTGATGTCGATGTCGGAGATTTTGCGGCCGCCGTGATACACGGCCGCCGCGACGACGCCGGCTTCCTGGGGCGTTGACGCCGTCGTCCGTTCCTCCATGGCCGCGCTCCGGCCGTCAGGACGGCTTCGATCCGCCGCGCGTCACGCCGACCTTCGCCGGCCGCAAGACGCGTTCGCCGATCATATAGCCCTGCTCGACGACCTGAGCCACCGCGCCGGCGGGCTGGGTCTCGTCGGGGATTTCGAACAGCGCTTCGTGCAGATTGGGATCGAAGCGCGCGCCCTGCGCTTCGATCTTCTTGACGCCGAAGCGCGCGAGCCGCGCCAGAAAATCGCGCTCCATCACCTCGACGCCTTCGATGAGCGACGCCACCGCCGGCTCGGCGCGCGACGCTTCGGGCACGCTGTCGACCGCGCGCCGCAGATTGTCGGCGAATGACAGCATCTCGCGCGCGAAATTGGCGACGCCATAGGCCTTCGCGTCGGCGACCTCGCGCTCGGCGCGACGGCGCACATTCTCGACTTCGGCGAGCCCGCGCAACAGCTTGTCCTTCAGGCCTGCATTTTCCGCATATAGATTTTCGAGTTCGGTGAAGGGCTCCGGCTGCGCAATATCGGATTCCGCCGAGGGCTGCGACAGGGACGAAGGCTCCGCCCCGCCCTGATTTTTCGTCGCTTCAGCCTTCTTGTCGGCATTCATTGGATCGCTCATGCTGTCACCATAGTTCTTGTAAAGGCCCCGATATCTGCGGCCCAAAGGTCAAAATCAAGTCGCCGCGGTCGGCGTTTTTTGGCCGCGTCCCCCCTGGCCGCCGAACACCTCCAGAAGCTGCCGCTTGATCGCCGCCTGACGCTGCGGCGAGGCGATTTTCGCGCCGGTCAAATCGGTGACGTAGAAGGCGTCGACGGCGCGCTCGCCGAAGGTGACGATATGGGCCGAAGCGATATTGAGGTTGAGCCTCGAGATCGCGTTCGTGAGCTCGAACAGCAGACCTTCGCGATCGAGGCCAGAGACCTCGATCACCGTATAAACGTTGGAGAGGCTGTTATCGACGACTACCTCCGGCGCCACCGAAAACGCGTCGGTGGGCAAATGCGCCTTGGCGCGCGCCTTTAATGCGTCGGACACGACCACCTCGCCGCGCAGCGCCCGGGCGATAAGGTCGGCGATGCGCCGGGCGCGACGCATTTCGTCTTCGTCGAAATCGAAGGCGCGCGAGAAGAAGATCGTGTCGAGCGCCAGACCGTCCACCGTGGTGAAGATATGCGCGTCGACGATATTGGCGCCCCCCGCCGCGCAGCCGCCGGCGATAATCGACAGCAGGCGCGGATTGTCGGGCGCGACGACGGTCAATTCGACGGCGCCCCGCGTCCTGTCGAGTTCGACCGCGGTCGCGAGCGGCGCCGACGCGCCGCTCATCTCGCGAAGCAGTTCGGCATGACGAAGCTTGCGCGCCACGTCGACCTTGAGCCAATAGGCCGGATAATGGCGCCTGGCGTAGGCGTCGAATGCCTCGTCGCTCCACTCCGGCAACGCCGCGCGCAATTCGTCCTTGGCGGACGCGACGCGGCTCTTGCGATCGACCGCCGAATGACCGCCGCCGAGCACCACTTCGGTTTCCCAATAGAGCACGCGCAGCAGCTGCGCCTTCCAGGCGTCGAGCACGCCGGGCCCGACCGCGTTGATGTCGCAGACGGTCAGAACGAACAGCATTTTCAGCCGCTCGATCGTCTGAACGATGGCGGCGAAATTCTCGATCGTGACGCGGTCCGAGAGATCGCGGCTCTGCGCGAAACTCGACATCGTCAGATGATGTTCGACGAGCCAGGCCACGGACTCGGTTTCGCCGGGCGTGAATCCGAGCCGCGGACACAGCATGCGCGCCACCTCCATGCCGGCGCGGGAGTGATCCTCCTTTCGCCCTTTGGCGATGTCGTGCAGGAAGAGGCCCAGATAAAGAACCTTGCGGTTGACGATCGTCGGCAGGATTTCGTCGACGAGCTGCTGATGCTCCGGCATGCGTCCGGCTTCGAGATCGGACAGTCCGCCGACCGCGCGCAGCAGATGCTCGTCGACGGTGTAGTGATGATACATGTTGAACTGCATCATCGCGACGACCTTGCCGAATTCCGGGACGAAGCGCCCGAGCACGCCGGACTCGTTCATCCGCCGCAGCGTGATTTCGGTCATGTTGCGCGACAGCAGGATTTCGAGAAACAGCCGATTGGCCTCCTTGTTCGCGCGCAGACTGGCGTCGATCAGACGCAGCGACAAGGTCACCGCGCGCAGGGCGTCGGGATGCAGCGGCAGGCCGTGATGATCGGCCATCCAGAAGAGGCGGATGATATTGACCGGATCGCGCTTGAACACATCGGCGTCGACGATGCTGATGCGATCGTGATCGACGATGAAATCGCCCTGCGGGGCGCGGACGCGCGAGCGCCGGAACGGCTGCAGGAATCGCTCGAAGATGGCGCGCGGCTTCGCCTGCTTCTCTTCAAGCGCCGCGCAGACGATCGCGGTGAGATCGCCGACTTCCTTGGCGACGAGAAAATAGTGCTTCATGAAGCGTTCGACCGGCGACAGTCCGCTGCGGTCGTGATAGCCGAGGCGTTTGGCGATCGTCGGCTGCACGTCGAAAGACAGCCTCTCCTCGGCGCGCCCCGTCGCAAAATGCAGATGGCAGCGCACCCGCCACAAAAACTCCTCGCAGCGCTCGAACAGACTGAGCTCGGCGGCGGTAAACAGGCCCGCGGCGACGAGCTCCTTCGCCTCGCGCACGCGATAGACATATTTGGCGATCCAGAACAGCGTATTGAGATCGCGCAGGCCGCCCTTGCCTTCCTTGACGTTGGGTTCGACGAGATAGCGCGACGCGCCGGCGCGCATCACGCGCGAATCGCGTTCGGCGAGCTTGGCGGAGACGAATTCGCGCGTATCCGACCGGGCGATCTCGCGGTCGAAACTGTCGCGGAATTCGCTGAATAATTCGGCGCTGCCGAGGATGAAGCGCGCTTCGAGAAGCGTCGTTCGAATGGTCATGTCGGCGCGGGCCTGACGCATGCATTCGGCGACCGAGCGCGTCGCATGGCCGACCTTTTGGCGCAGGTCCCACAGAATATAGAGGATCGCCTCGATGACGCTTTCGCCCCAGGGCGTCTGCTTGTAGGGGACGAGAAACAGAAGATCGATGTCGGAGCCGGGCGCGAGCGTCCCGCGCCCATAGCCGCCGACGGCGACGATCGCGAGCCGCTCGGCGAAGGTCGGATTGTCGACGACGTAAACATAGCGCACGACATAGTCGTAGATCGCGCCGATCAGCTCGTCTTCGAGCGCCGAGATCGATCTCGCGCAGGCCAGTCCCGAGCCGCGCGCCTCGAGCCGCGCCCGTGCGATCTCGCGTCCTTCCGCGAGAACGGAGCGAAACAATTCGACGATCGCCGTGCGCCGCGCATGGCCGCGCTCTCTCTTGCAGATCGCCGCGACCGCGGGCGCAAGCGCCTCGCGCAGACCGCTGAACTGCTTGTCGGGATCGAGGCCGGCGAAAAGGCTGATCGGCGCGACTTCGTTCATAGGGCGTTTTCCGGCGGCCGGCCCGACGCGCGCAGCGCGCGCAGACGCCGCTCGATGGCGTCGAACAGCGGCGGCGCGAGATCCGGCCCGCCGACGCGTTTTAGCGCGCGCAGCCCGGTCGGCGAGGTCACGTTGATTTCGGTGAGCCAGCCGTCGATCACGTCGATGCCGACAAAGACCAGTCCGCGCCGTTTCAGCTCCGGCGCGAGCCGCGCGCAAATTTCCTGCTCTCGCGCGCCAAGTTCCGACGCCGCCGGCGCGCCGCCGCGCACCAGATTGGAGCGAATGTCGTCATCGGCCGGAACCCGATTGATCGCGCCCATCGCCTCGCCGTCGATGAGCAGGATGCGCTTGTCGCCCTTGACGATCTCCGGCAGGAAGCGCTGGACGACCCACGGCTCGCGAAACGTCGTCGCGAACATGTCGAAGAGCGAACCGAAGTTCGGATCGCGCGGCGCGACCTTGAACACCGCGGCGCCGCCGTGGCCGTACAGCGGCTTCATGACGATGTCGCCATGCTCGGCGCGAAAGCGCTCGATTGCCGCGCGGTCGCGGGTGATCAGCGTCGGCGGCATCAGATCGGAAAATTCCATCACGAAGATTTTTTCCGGCGCGTTGCGGACATGCGCCGGATCGTTGACGACAAGCGTCTTCGGGGCGAGCCGTTCCAGAAAATGGGTGGAGGTAATATAGGCGAGATCGAAGGGCGGGTCCTGGCGCAGCAGCACGATGTCCATCGCGCGAAGGTCCAGTTCGCTCGCCTCGCCGAGCGCGTAATAGCGAGACGGATCGTCGAAAACCTCAATGCTGTGGGCGCGCGCGGTCAGCCTCTCGCCTTCGAGCGAGAGCCGGTCCGGCGTGTAGAACCACAGGCGATGGCCTCTGCGCTGTGCCTCCAGCATCAGCGCGAAGGTAGAATCGCCTGCAAAATTAATGCGTTCCAACGGGTCCATCTGGACCGCTATCTCGAGCATCGATCCCCCTGCCGCGGACGCCGCCGTCCAGCGCCCCCTTAAGAAACGGGCCGCCCTTTCGGGCGACACTTAGCAGGAGAAGTGCGGCCCTGCGCAACCCTCGGCCGGCGCGCCGGCCCCTGGCCGCGCATCGTCCGGGTCAGATCATGTAATCGAATGAATCATAAGCGAGGCCGCGCAGAAGCTGGTCCATGTCGCGCGCGGGCTCCGTGCAGGAATCGTTCCCGACGACCTTCGCCGGAACGCCGGCGACGATCGAATTCGGCGGAACCGATTTCAGCACGACGGAGCCCGCGGCGATGCGCGAACAGGCGCCGATTTCGATATTGCCGAGGATTTTGGCGCCCGCCCCGATCATCACGCCGCGGCGAACCTTGGGGTGACGGTCGCCGGCGACCTTGCCGGTGCCGCCGAGCGTCACGCCATGCAGGATCGACACATCGTCTTCGACGACCGCCGTCTCGCCGACGACGAAGCCCGTGCCGTGGTCGAGGAACAGCCCTTTGCCGATGCGCGCCGCCGGATGAATGTCGGCCGCCAGCGCGTCCGAGGCGCGGCTCTGGATATAATTGGCGAAGTCCAGCCGTCGCCCGCGCCACAGCGCATGGGCGAGCCGCGCCGACTGGATCGCGTGAAATCCCTTGAAATAGAGCAGCGGCTCGATCAGCCGCGCGCAGGCGGGATCGCGCTCGACGCAGGCGGCGAGATCGGCGCGGAAGGCGGCCGCGATCGTCTCATCGTCAGCCACCGCCTGCAGGAAGGCGTCGGCGATCGTCTCGGCGTCCATCGCCGAGGCGCCGAGTCTCGCGGCGATGCGCCGGACCACCGCCTCTTCCAGCGACGCGCGGTTGAGTATCGCGCCCATCATCAGCGGCGTCAGCGACGGATCGAGGCGCAGCGCCTCCTCGGCCTCGCGGCGCATATGCGCCCACATCGCCTCGCTCTCCGCCGCAAGCGCGCTGAAGTCCTGGCTCGTCACGTCGGCGTCCATTTCTAGAACTTCACTTCCGGCGGCGATTGGGCCGCGCCGGCCGCGGAGAATTCCGCCATCGGCTTGGTTCCGGCGAAGAAGGTCTTGGCCCAGAGCAACGTCGGGAAGGTGCGGAGCGAGGTGTTGAACTCCCGCACCGCCTCGATGTAGTCGCGCCGGGCGACATTGATGCGGTTCTCGGTCCCTTCGAGCTGCGATTGCAGGGCAAGGAAGTTCTGGTTGGATTTCAAATCCGGATAGGCTTCGCTGACCGCGATCAGCCGGCCGAGCGCGCCGGTGAGCTGGTTTTGCGCCTCCTGGAACTGCTTCATCTTTTCAGGATCGGTCAGCGAGCCGGCGTCGACCTTGACCGAGGTCGCCTTGGCGCGCGCCTCGACGACCGAGGTCAATACGTCCTTCTCCTGCCTGGCGTAGCCCTTCACCGTCTCGACGAGATTGGGAATGAGATCGGCGCGGCGCTGATATTGCGACTGCACGTCCGACCATTTCGCCTTGGCGTTTTCTTCGAGCGTCGGAATCGTATTGTAGCCGCAGCCCGAAAGACCGATCGCGAGGAACGTCGCGGCGGCGATCGCGCGCCAGCGGGAAAGGTCGCTCATATATGTCTCCGTGAGAGCGGCGCGGCGCGCCGGCGATCATGCCGCGAATGTAAGGCGCGGCTCTTGCTAAGGAAAGGGCGCGGCCTGGGCCGAAATCGGGTAGAATGGACAAACGCCACGAGGATGCGGGCAAGATGCAAATCGACGAAATCATAGGCAATTTCGAACTGCTCGATGAGTGGGAGGACCGCTACCGCTATCTGATCGAGCTTGGCCGCACGCTCGAGCCGCTGCCGAAAGACGCCTATACGGACGCCAATAAGGTGCGCGGCTGCGCCAGCCAGGTGTGGCTCGAATCGACGCCGACGCGCGATCCCGGCGGGCGGACGATCCTCAATTTTCGCGGCGACAGCGACGCCCATATCGTGCGCGGCCTCGTCGC
>JAKFXD010000008.1 GCA_021731565.1 Methylocystis sp.
TGAGGGTGCGCGGACGCGGCTCCAATTCCCGTCACTGTCGCGATAAGGATAAGAATCGAGTTGATTTTCAGCTTCATGCGAGTCTCGCGCTTAGGCGGCGAAGGCGGCGAAAACGCGGCGCGGACTCCCGCTTCGAGCCTGTGCACGCCAGGAGATATGTCCTTGAAAAGGCGCTTTCCTGTGTCATAAGGTGGCAGGCGTAGAGTCGGCGCCGGCGGGGCGCTGAGCGTCGGGACGCCGCGACCGGCTGGGTCGTTAAGTCGGATTCGTTCACGGGTTGATCCTTGTCATTTAGCGTGTGAGCGCATGAGTCCCAGGCGCGCTTCGCCGAATTCGCGCAGGAGAGCAATAAATGGCGGAAATTGCCGCCGGCGACGCACTGACCGGCTCCGCCTTCGCCGAGGCGTCGCTCTCAGATCGATTTGACCTCCACAAATCGCGCGTGCTGATCACTGGCACTCAGGCGATCGTGCGTCTGCTCCTCATGCAGAAGGAGGCGGACCGCCGCGCCGGACTGAATACCGCGGGCTTCGTGACCGGCTACCGCGGTTCGCCCCTGGGCGGCGTCGACGCCCAAATGCACAAGTCCAAGGCGCTGTTCGACGCCAATGATATTCTATACATGCCGGGACTCAACGAGGATCTCGCGGCGACCGCCGTCTGGGGCGCGCAGCAGGCCGAGATGCGCGGCGAAGGCAGATATGACGGCGTCTTTTCGCTGTGGTACGGCAAAGGTCCCGGCATTGACCGGAGCGGCGACGCCTTCAGACACGTCAATCTTGCCGGCACGGCGCGCTACGGCGGCGCGCTGGCGCTCATGGGCGACGATCACACCGCGGAATCCTCAACCACCGCGCATCAGTCCGACTATCATTTCGTCGACGTGATGATTCCGATCCTGTCGCCGGCCGGCGTGCAGGAAATCCTCGACTACGGGCTCTATGGCTTCGCGCTGTCGCGCTACGCGGGCGTCTGGGTCGGGCTGAAGCTCCTCAAGGATACGGTCGAATCGACGGCCTCGATCGACAGTTCGCCCGATCGCGTGCGCCCGATCGCGCCCAATGACTTCGTCATGCCGCCCGGCGGGCTCAATATCCGTCCCGGCGATCCGGTTCTCGCCCAGGAAGAGCGGCTGCAGGAGAGCAAGCGCGATGCGATGCTCGCCTTCATTCGCGCCAATCGGTTGAATCGGTTCATCACCTCCGGCGGCGCCAATCCGAAAATCGGCGTCATCACTGTCGGCAAGTCCTATCTCGACGTGCGTCAGGCGATGGACGATCTCGGCCTCGACGAAGTCAAGGCGAACGATCTTGGTCTGCGGCTCTATAAGATCGCGGCGCCTTGGCCGATCGAGCCGCAAGGTCTGCGCGAATTCGCGCGCGGCCTCGATCTCATCATCGTCGTCGAAGAGAAGCGCTCGCTCATCGAAGTGCAGTTGCGCGAGGAATTATACGCCGCGCCGCACCAGCCGCTCTGCATCGGCAAGAAGGACGAGCGCGGCGAATGGCTGTTTCCGGTCAAAGGCGCGCTGGACGCCAATGACATCGCCATCGCCATCGGCCGTCGTCTGTTGAAATATCATCCGCTCGAGGATCTCGAAGCCCGCGTGCGCCGGCTCGAGCGGCTGCAGGACCGCCGCCGGACGATGACCGACGTCACCGTTCGCGTCCCGCATTTCTGCGCCGGCTGTCCGCATTCGACGTCGACCCATGTGCCTGAAGGTTCGCGCGCCTACACCGGCATCGGCTGCCATTACATGGCGCAATGGATGGACCGTTCGACCGAAGGCTACACCCATATGGGCGGCGAAGGCGCGAACTGGATCGGCGAGGCGCCGTTCTCGACGCGCAAGCATATGTTCCAAAATCTCGGCGACGGCACCTATAATCATTCGGGTTCGCTCGCCATCCGCTTCGCCGTCGCGACCAACACCAACATCACGTTCAAGATTCTCTTCAACGGCGTCGTCGCCATGACCGGCGGCCAGAAGCACGAAGGCGAGTTGACGGTCGAAGCGGTCGCGCGCCAGGTCGCGGCCGAAGGCGTGAAGAAGATCGCGCTCGTCTCCGACGAGCCCGGCCGATACGCGCCGACGATCGGCTGGCCGCCCGGCCTGACCATTCATCATCGCAACGTCTTGAATGAAGTGCAGCGTGAACTGGCGCAGACGGAAGGCGTCACGGTGCTGATCTACGATCAGACCTGCGCCACCGAAAAACGTCGTTTGCGCAAGCGCGGGCTGATGCCCGACCCCGACTCGCGCGTCATCATCAACGAGCTCGTGTGCGAAGGCTGCGGCGACTGCGGCACGGCGTCGAACTGCGTCGCGGTGCAGCCGGTCGAAACCGAGTTCGGCCGCAAACGGCGGATCGATCAGTCCGCCTGCAACAAGGATTTCTCCTGCCTCGAAGGCTTCTGCCCGAGCTTCGTCACCGTGCATGGCGCGCGCATGAAAAAAGCGCCGCTGCCCTCGAAGGAAGCCGCCATCGGACAGTCTGAATTGCCGCGGCCGCGCATCGCCGAAATCGGCGCCTTGCCTTATGGCGTCCTCGTTGCGGGGCTTGGCGGGACCGGCGTCGTCACCGTTTCCGCCATTCTCGGCATGGCCGCGCATCTCGAAGGCAAGGGCGTCGGCGTCATTGATATGGCCGGCCTCGCGCAGAAGGGCGGGGCGGTCTATTGCCATGTGAAGATCGGCCGCACGCCGGCGGATGTGCACGCCATCCGCATCGCCGCGGGCGAAGCGGATCTGATGCTGGGCTGCGACCTCGTCGTCGCCGGCGCCAAGCAGGTGCTCGCCGCCGTCGAGCAGGGCAAGACGGCGGTTCTGGTCAATTGCGCCGAGGTTTTTCCCGGCGACATCGAGCGCAATCCCGACTTCGTCCTGCCGTCGGAGGAAATCAAGCAGGCGATCCGCCGCGCCGGCGGCCCGGAGTCGACCTTCATCGATACGACGGCGCTTGCCCAGGCGCTGCTCGGCGATTCGATCGCCGCGAATATTTTCATCCTCGGCTACGCCTGGCAGAAGGGCTATCTGCCGCTGTCCGAAGCCGCGCTCCTGCGCGCGATCGAATTGAACGGCGAATCCGTGCCGATGAATCATTCGGCCTTTCTTTGGGGACGACGCGCCGCGCATGATCTCAAGAGCGTGCTCGCCGACGTCAAATCGCTGCGCCAACCCAACGGCGTTCACGAGAAATCGAAGACGCTCGATGACGTCATCAAACGTCGCGCGGCGTTCCTGGCCGATTACCAGGATAAGGCCTACGCCGCCCGTTATCGCGCCCGCGTCGAGAAAATCGCCAAACTCGAGTCCCAGCGCGCGCCGGGCTCGCATGAATTGACCGAGGCGGTCGCACGCTATCTGTTCAAGCTGATGGCGGTGAAAGACTATTACGAAGTCGCGCGGCTTTACACCGACGGCGCCTTTCGGCGTCAGCTCGCGGAGACTTTCGAGGGCGACTTGAGGCTCGAACTGCATCTTGCGCCCAACTTCCCCTCGCTTCAGCGTAAGACGGACTTTGGCGGCTCGCGCAAATTCACCTTCGGTCCCTGGATGTTCAAGGTGCTGCGCGTGCTGGCCAAGATGAAGAGCTTGCGCAACACATGGCTCGATGTCTTCCGCTATGACCACGACCGCGTGATCGAGCGAGGGCTGCTCGCCGATTATGAAGCGCTGCTCGATGAGTTTTCCATTTCGCTCGCGCGGGAAAACCATGCAATCGCCGTCGCGCTTGCGCGCCTGCCGGAGCACATTCGCGGATTCGGCCATGTCAAGGCGCGCCATATCGCCGCCGTTGACGCCGAGCGCGAGCGGCTGATGGCCGAATATCGCCAGCCGGCGGCTGTAAAACTCGCCGCAGAGTGAGCCCCGACGGGATTAAGCCGTGATATAAATCCGATTGGCAGCGCCCTGGGGCTGTCATTCCCGACAGGCCAAAGGCCTGATCGGGAATCCAGAGCTCCAAGAGCAGGCTCGGATTTCGCTCTGGATTCCCGATCGCGCTGCGCGCGTCGGGAATGACAATCGCGATGCGATCAATCAATGCTGTTGTGATGCGAGTGAATGGATCGATGGAATTCGTCGTGAGAGGCGCGCCTTCGACGTCCTCTCTTCTTTCGGCGGCAATCGAGCGCCGCCGGGCGCTCGTGCTCGGCGGCTCCAGCGAAGCGCGACTTCTTGCGACGCGCATCGCCGCCGATCCGCGTCTGCAAGGCGTCATCTCGCTCGCCGGGCGCACCAGCGCGCCGCTCGCGCATGATCTGCCGACTCGCATCGGCGGCTTCGGCGGCGTCGAAGGTCTGACGCGCTATCTCGTCGACGAGCGCATCTCACATGTTATCGACGCGACGCATCCCTTCGCGGCGCGCATTTCCGCCAATGCGTGCGCCGCCTGCGCCGCCGCCGGCGCGCCGCTGCTGGTGCTGACGCGCCCGCCATGGGTCACGGCGCCGGGCGATCGCTGGATCGAGGTCGCCGACAACGCCGCCGCGACGCATGCGCTCGGCGACTGTCCCCGCCGGGTCTTTCTTGCGATCGGCCGTCAGGGCGTCGCCGATTTTCGCCGCGCGCCGCAGCATGACTATGTGTTGCGGGTGATCGAACCGCCGAACGCCGACGATCTGCCGCCCCGCTGCGAGGTGATTTTCGGTCGAGGCCCTTTCGCACTCAATGACGAGATCGCGCTGATGCGCGACAGAGGTATCCAGACCGTCGTCACCAAGAACAGCGGCGGCGCGCTCGCCTACGCCAAGATCGAGGCGGCGCGGGCGCTGGGGCTCGATGTCGTCATGATCGCGCGCCCGGCGGGCGGCGACGCCATGACGACGCATGATATCGATGCGGCGATGGCTTTCCTCGCTACATGAGCCGCACGTTGATGATCCAGGGCACGGGCTCCGACGTCGGCAAATCGCTCCTTGTCGCCGGACTGGCGCGCGCTTTCGCCGATCGTGGCGTCAGGGTCGCCCCCTTCAAGCCGCAGAATATGTCGAACAACGCCGCGGTGACTGTCGACGGCGGCGAGATCGGCCGCGCCCAGGCCTTGCAGGCGCGCGCCGCGCGGCTTACGCCTCGCATCGATATGAATCCGGTGCTGCTCAAACCGCAAGGCGCGTCGGGCGCGCAGATCATCGTGCAGGGGCGCGTCGTCGGCCAGGCGAAGGCGCGCGACTATCAGGCGTTGAAGCCGCGCCTGATGCAATCCGTGCTCGAAAGCTATGCGCGACTGAAAGCGGAAGCGGACATGGTCATCGTCGAAGGCGCCGGCAGCGCCGCCGAGGTCAATCTGCGCAGAAACGACATCGCCAATATGGGCTTCGCCCGCGAAGTCGACGCGCCGGTCGCGCTCGTCGGCGACATCGACCGCGGCGGAATCATCGCCCAGCTCATCGGCTGCAAGGCGGCGCTCGACGAAGATGACGCGGCGATGATCGAAGGATTCATCGTCAACAAGTTTCGCGGCGACGCAACGCTGTTTGACGATGGCTTGCGCTTTATCGAACAGCGGACTGGGTGGCGATCGCTCGGCCTCGTGCCGTTCTTCGCCGCCGCCGCGCGGCTGCCGGCCGAAGACGCCTTCGGGTTGCACGAAAATACGCCCAAGCACAGCGACGGCGTCGTCATCGCGGTTCCGCTGCTGCCGCATATCGCCAATTTCGACGATCTCGATCCGCTGAAGGCCGAACCCGGCGTGCGCGTGATATTCCTCAAGGATGGGGAGCCGCTGCCGCCTCAGACGCAACTCGTCATCCTGCCGGGATCGAAAGCGACCATCGCCGATCTTACGGCGCTCCGCGCCAATGGCTGGGACATCGACATTCTCGCGCATGCGCGTCGCGGCGGCCGCGTCTTCGGCGTCTGCGGCGGCTATCAGATGCTCGGCCGCGTGATAGGCGATCCGCTCGGCGTCGAAGGCGCCGCCGGCGAAGCGCAGGGCTTGGGTCTCCTTGACGTTGAGACGACGCTGTCCGGCGAAAAGACGCTCGCGCCCGTCAGCGGCCATGCGCCGATGTTCGACGCGCCTTTTCGCGGCTATGAGATGCATGTCGGCGAAACTTCCGGCCGAGATTGTGAGCGGCCGGCGTTGCGGCTTGCGGACGGACGCGCGGATGGCGCGATCTCGCGCGACGGCCGTGTCGCGGGCGCCTATGCGCATGGGCTATTCGCCGATGATTCCCTGCGCGCGTCGCTGCTGCGCACGATCGGCGCGCCGCCGTCGCCGCTGCGCTATGAGGAGTCGATCGAAGAAACGCTCGATGCGCTCGCGGCGCATTGCGCGCGCCATATCGATCTCGACGCGCTGTGGGCGATGGCGCGGTGACGGCGCATTCCACAATCGGCGCGCCGCCGACCGTCGCGCATGGCGGGCGGTTAGACGCCGCGCGGCGTCTTTATCCCGAAGCGCCGCAGCCCTGGATCGATCTGTCGACGGGCGTCAATCCGCACGCTTATCCCTTGCCGCCGCTTGCCGACGAAGTCTTTAGGCGGCTTCCCGACGATGACGCCTTCGCCGCGCTATACGCCGCCGCGCGCTGCAACTACGGCGTTCCGGCCGGCGTCGAGATCGTCGCGGGCGGCGGCGCGCAAGCGTTCATTCAATTGCTGCCGCGGGTCTTTCCGGCGAAGCGGGTCGCGATACTCGGCTTCGCCTATGCCGAGCACGCCGCCTGTTGGGCGGCTTCGGGCGCCGAGGTCGATGTCGTGGAAACTTTGGATGCGCTTGCGGACTCAGATGTGGCGGTGATCGTCAATCCCAATAATCCCGACGGACGCTTGCTCGAACCCGAAGAGATCCTGTCCGCCGCCGGTCGGATGTCGCAACGCGGCCGCCTGCTGATCGTCGATGAATCATTCATGGACTTCACGCCGGAACGAAGCGTGGCCCGTTTCGCCAGTGATACGGCCCTCGTCGTGCTGCGCTCCTTCGGAAAGGCCTATGGCCTCCCGGGCGTGCGGCTTGGCTTCGCCCTCTGCTCGCGAGCGGGCGCGGCGAAGCTTCGCGCCGCGCTCGGGCCGTGGGCCGTATCCGGACCGGCGCTCGCCATCGGGGCCCGCGCGCTTGCGGACGAATTATGGCGCGCTGGCGCCGCGCAGGCGCGCGCGACCGACGCCGCGCGCCTGGACGCGCTTCTGACGCGCGCAGGTTTTCAGATTGTGGGTGGAACGACGCTGTTTCGGCTGGCGTCGCATTCGCAAGCCGCGCGCTGGTTCGCGAGTCTCGCCGCGCATGGCGTGCTGACGCGCGCCTTTGCCGAACGGCCGGACTGGCTGCGGTTTGGCCTGCCTGGGAACGCCGCCGCCTGGTCGCGGCTCGCCGAAGCGCTGGAGAGCGTCGATGGCGGGTGACGCTGAAACGAAGAACGACTCGCAGGCGGCGCAACTCGCGCCCGCCGAGGCGTTCAGCGAGGCCGAGCGCGCCGCGATCTATCGCGTCATCCATTCGCGCCGCGACGTGCGCGATGAATTCCTTCCCGACGACGTGCCGCGCGAAGTGCTGCTGCGAATCCTCGACGCCGCGCATCACGCGCCTTCCGTCGGCTTCATGCAGCCGTGGAACTTCATCATCGTCAAGGACATCGAGAAGCGGCGCGCCGCCTACGAGGCCTTTTTGCGCGCCTGCGAGGCCGAGGAACAGGCGTTGGAGCCGGAGCGGCGTTCGCTCTACCGGAGCCTCAAGCTGCAAGGCATCATGAAGGCGCCGCTCAATATTTGCGTCACCTGCGACCGGGCCCGCTTTGGCGCGACGGGGCTGGGGCGCAGCCAGCAGCCCGACACGGACATTCTCAGCACCGCCTGCGCGGTTCAAAATCTATGGCTCGCGGCCCGGGCCGAAGGCGTCGGCGTCGGGTGGGTGAGCATCGTGCAGGCAGCCGACCTACGACATATTTTCAACATTCCCAATGAGATAGCGATTATTGCCTATCTCTGCGTCGGCTATGTCGCGAAGGCCTATACATCGCCGGAACTCGAAGTTAAGCGCTGGGCGTCGCGTCTTCCTTTGGAGAATCTGATTTTCGACGACAGCTGGGGACAACTGGCCGCGTCCACAAACCCGCCTTAAATAGCTGAGAGGCTGAGCCTAGCTTTCTTGTGGACGAGTGGATTCAACCCATGAGCGGCGCTGGCCTTTTCGGCGCGACGCGTAAATGGTTGGAGCTTCGGAACCGCCGGATAGTCGAAGCTCCTATTCGGGGGCGTCGGAGACGCGAACATGGCGCCGGTTAACTTGGAACAGCTGTTCGAAAAAACCTTCCCCCTCGCCAACAATACGATCCTCACCGTCACGGAAGTGCCCGACTGCGAGGAGCAACTGTTGAAATTGTTTGAGCGCGCCATGCTGCGCGGCTTCGACAACCACGCGCCGCTGACGCAGATTCAGCTGCCGATGGACCGCTTCCCCGATCTCGATTCGAAGTTCTGGCATGTGCCGATCGAGGATTGCGGCGCCGCCCAGGTGCTGCGCTTCTTCTTCGAGACGCCGCAAACGCCGGCGCACTAGATCACGCTGCGTTTAGGCGGAATCGCCTAAACGCAGATGACGTGATCGATTCCAAAAACTTAGAGCGCGCTTTACGCGAAAAGCCGGCGTCCACTTTTTCGCGGCGCGCTCTAACTTCAAGCGCCGCGGGCTTTGAGCGGCGTGACGCGCTCATGCGCCGGCGCGGCTGGCTTCTTGCGGCGAAGCTTGCTCATCAGCAGATAGATCACCGGCGTCGTGTAGAGCGTCAGCGCCTGGCTGAGCAGCAATCCGCCGACGATGGTGATGCCGAGCGGACGCCGAAGTTCGGCGCCGATGCCGGTCGCGAAGGCGAGCGGCAGCGCGCCGAAAATCGCGGCGAGCGTCGTCATCAGAATGGGGCGGAATCTTTCGCGCGCCGCCGCGAGCGCTGCGTCATGTACGGACATGCCGCCTTCTCTCTCCGCCTGCAAGGCGAAGTCGACCAGCATGATGCCGTTCTTCTTGACGATGCCGATCAGCAGCAAAATGCCGATGAAGGCGATGATCGTGAATTCGACGCCAAACAGTTCGAGCGACAGCAGCGCGCCGAGACCGGCGGACGGCAGCGTCGAGATGATCGTGATCGGATGGATCAGGCTCTCGTAAAGAATGCCGAGGATGATATAGACCGAGAGCAGAGCGGCGAGGATCAGCACCGCCATGCCGGCCGCGACTTTGCGGAAATCCGCGACATCGCCGGCGAATTCGGCGCGAAGGCCGCCTGGCGGATTGAGTTCGGCGATCGCCTTTTCGATCGCCACGACGGTCGCGTCGAGACTGTAGCCGGGCGCGACATTGTAGGAAATCGTCGTCGCCGGCACGACGCCCTGATGATTGACGACGAGCGGCGCCGAGTGGCGCTCGATATGGGCGAGCGCGGTCAAAGGAATCTGGTCGCCGGTCGCCGACGAGACATAAATTCCCGCGAGATCGCGTATGTCGCGCTGCCGTTCGAGCGGCGTTTCATAGATCACGCGATATTGGTTGCGCTGGGTATAGATGATCGCGTCCTGCCGTTGCCCGAACGCGCTGTTCAGCGCCGCGTCGATGGCGGCGATTTGCACATTCATCCGCGAGGCGGCGTTACGATCGATGACCACCTTTGCGCGCAACCCGCCGCGCTCCTGGTCGCTGGTCACGTCGATGAGTTCGGGCGCTTGTTTGAGGCGCTCCAGCACCTTGTCGCGCCATGTCTCGAGAGTCTCGACCGACGGACTCGACAGCGTGAACTGATATTGCGCCTTGCTCAGCCGTCCGCCCGACCGCAAATCCTGAGAGGGCACCATATAAACGTTAAGGCCGGCGATTTTTGCGAATTCCCGACGCAGACGCGCGATCACCTCCTTGCTCGAAGCGCGACGCTCGTCGGCCGGCTTCAAGGCGACGAAGAGCCGGCCCTGGTTCATCGAGGCGGTCAAATTCGCGGCGCCGATGAACGAGCCGACATTGACCACGTCCGGATCAGCAAGCAGCGTTTCAGATGCGAGCCTTTGCAATCGGACCATCTCCGTGAAGGAAACGTCCCCCGACGCCTCGGTCGTTCCATTGATCAGGCCGATATCGTCCTGGGGCAGCGTGCCCTTGGGGATCGTCTCATAGAGACGGACCGTCCAGGCGATCGAGACGAGCACGACAAGGAGCGTTGCCCAAGGATGATCGATCACCGGGCGCAGGCTGCGCGCATACAAGTCTACCACCCTGTCGAGACCGCCTTCGACGATCCGATCGAAGCGCGAGGGCGGCTTCTTGGGCGGCGCGGGCAGGCGCGCGCAGATCATCGGCGTCACCGTCAGCGAGACGACCGTCGAAATCGCTATGGCGAAAGTCAGCGTCCAGCCGAATTCGCGCAACAGCCGGCCCATCACGCCTTCCATGAAGAGCAGCGGAATAAAGACGGCGACGAGCGACAGGCTGATCGACAGCACCGTGAAGCCGATCTGCTTCGCGCCCACTAGAGCCGCCTCCACGCGGCTCAGACCGCGTTCGGCGTTGCTCTGGATGTTTTCGATCATGACGATCGCGTCGTCGACGACGAAGCCGACCGAAACCGTCAGGGCCATCAACGACAGATTGTCGAGCGAGAAACCGGCGGCCCACATCGCCGCGCAAGTGCCGACCAGAGAGAGCGGCACGGTGACGCCGGCGGCGATGACGGGAGTCGCACGGCGCAGAAACACATAGACGACGATCATCACCAGCACGATGGAAATCGCCAGCGTGCGCTGAATGTCGTGAATGCTGGCGCGAATCGTCTGCGTGCGGTCGGCGAGGACATCGAGCTTGATGCCGCTCGGAATCCATTCCTGCAGCCGCGGCAGCAGCGCCTTAATCTGATCGACCGTTTCGATCACATTGGCGTCCGGCTGTTTGGCGACGATCAGGAGCACGGCGGGCTTGCCGTTGAACCATCCGGCGGCGTTGCGGTTTTTGACGCCGCGTTCGACCGTGGCCACGTCGCCGAGCTTGACCACCGCGCCATTGCGCGAGGCGATGACGATGTTGCGATAATCGTCGGGCGTCGATAGCTGATCGGTCGTCGCGAGCGTGATCTCGCGTGAACCGCCGCCGAGTGCGCCAACGGCGGAATGGGCGTTGGCGGCGTTGAGCGCATTGGCGACGGCGTCAACGCCGAGTCCCATGGCGGCGAGCCGCGCACTGTCGACCTGGACGCGGATCGCCGGCTGCTCGGCGCCGGCGAGGCGCGCCTCGGCGACGCCAGGAACCTGCGAAACGCGCTGCACGATCACGGAGTCGGCGGCATCGAAAATGGCGCTCGTCGGCAGGGTGTCGGAGGTCATCGCCACCACGAGCACCGGCATGCCCGACTGGCTTGCCTTGTGATAGGTCGGCATTCTCGGCAGATCGGCCGGCAGGTCGGTGAGCGCGGCGTTGAGCGCAGCCTGCACGTCGCGCGCGGCGGCGTCGATGTCCCGCGTGATATCGAACTGAGCGATGATTTGCGTCGAACCGAGCGAATTGGTTGAAGTCAATTCGTTCAGGCCTGAGATGGCGGACAGACGCCGCTCGAGCGGCGCCGCGACGGACGCCGCCATCGTCTGCGGATCGGCGCCGGGCCGCTGAGCGGAAATGCCGATGACCGGAAAATCGACCGCCGGGAGACTCGCGACGGGCAGGAAAAAATAAGCGACGGCGCCCAGGAGAAACAACGCGCCCGCAAGCAGCGTCGTCGCGACCGGCCGCTTGATGAAGGGCGCGGAGACGTTCACTCGGCGGCCTCGCGCGTTGGCGGCTTCGGCAGTTCGACGACCCCGTTTTCCCCGGCGAACTGCGGTTCGGCCGGCGGCGAGAGTCGAACGCGCAGGCGCTCCACGGCGAGATAGATGACCGGCGTCGTGTAGAGCGTCAGCGCCTGCGACAGAAGCAGCCCGCCGATGATCGCAACGCCCAGCGGAATGCGCAGCTCGCTGCCCGGCCCATGCGACAGCGCGAGCGGCAGGGCGCCGAACAGCGCGGCAAGCGTCGTCATCATGATCGGACGGAAGCGCAGATGGCAGGCGCGCACGATCGCTTCACGCGCCGAGAGTCCCTCATCGCGCTCGGCGTCCAAAGCGAAGTCGATCATCATGATCGCATTCTTCTTGACGATGCCCATGAGCAGAACGACGCCGATCAGCGCGACAATCGACATTTCGATATGGAAGGCGAGCAGGGCGAGCAGCGCGCCAACGCCCGCCGACGGCAGAGTCGTCAGCACGGTGAAGGGATGGGCGAAGCTTTCGTAAAGAACGCCGAGCACGACGTAGATCGACACGATCGCCGCGAGAATGAGCCAGGGTTCGCTCGCCAGCGACTTGTTGAATTCGGCGGCGTCGGCGCTGAAGACGCCGAGGATCGACGACGGCATGCCGATCGCGGCTTCCGCTTCGGCGATCATTTTCACCGCGTCGCCGAGCGCATAGCCTTCGGCAAGATCGAAACTGATGGTCGAGGCCGGAAACTGATCCTGATGCGCGACAGAAAGCGGCGCCGAATGATTCTCCATGCGCACGAACGTCGCAAGCGGCGTCTGCGGACCGCCGCCAACCGGCGCGACATAGAGTTTCTGCAACGCCGACGGATCGCGCAGATATTGCGGCGCAGCTTCGAGAACCACGCGATATTGATTCGACTGCGTGTAGATCGTCGAAATCTGCCGCTGCCCGAAGGCGTCGTTGAGCACGTCGTCGACATTTTGCGCGGTGATGCCGAGCCGCCCCATTTTCTCGCGGTCGATCCGCATGAGCGCGCGCAGGCCGCCCTCCTGCGTTTCGGCGGCGACGTTGCGCAAGCCCGGCGTCATGCGCAGACGGTCAAGCAGCCGGTTGGACCAGGTCAGCAATTCTCCGCCGTCGGAGGAAGTCAGCGTATATTGAAATTGGGACCGGCTCGGCCGCGTCGTAATCTGGATATCTTGAACCGGCTGAACGTAAAGCGTGACGCCCGGGTTTTTTTCGCCTGCCGCCTTCAGACGGTCGGCGATTTTTTCGGCGCTCTCCCGGCGTTCGCCATGCGGACGCAGCGTCACGGTGAGGCGCCCGACATTGGTCGTCGCGTTGAGGGATCCAACCCCCAGCACCGACGTCACGCCAATGACGTCGGGGTCGTCGCGAAACGCTTCGGCGACCTTCGCCTGCAGCGTCGTCATCTTGTCGAAGGACGCGTCCGGCGACGCTTCCATGACCGCCGACAGCACGCCGGTGTCCTGGCGCGGCAGGAAGCCCTTGGGAATGACGGCGTAGAGCGCGACGGTGAGCGCCAGCGTCGCGACGGTGAGCCCAAGCATGAATGATTCGCGCTTGAGCGCCCAATCAAGCGACTTGTGATAAGCGCGGTCGAGCGCTAGCGAAATCGTCTCCCATCGCGACGTTCGCCCCGGCGGCGGCGCAACCCGCAGCAGCGCCGCGCAGAGCATTGGCGTCAGCGTCAGCGAGATCGCCGCGGAGACGACAACGGCCATCGTCAGGGTCAGCGCGAATTCGCGGAACATCCTGCCGACGATGCCGGTCATGAACAGGAGCGGTATGAACACCGCGATGAGCGAGACGGTGAGCGATACGACCGTGAAGCTGATCTGGCGCGCGCCGTCGAGCGCGGCTTGACGCGGCGTTTTCCCCTCTTCGATGTTGCGCACGATGTTTTCGATCATCACGATCGCATCGTCGACGATGAAGCCCGTGCCGATGGTCAGCGCCATCAACGAAAGATTGTCGAGCGAGTATCCCGCGGCCCACATGGTTGAGAATGTGGCGATGATCGAAAGCGGCAGGCTGACGCCGGCGATGACGGTCGCCCGCCAGCTCCGCAGAAACATCAGCACGACAAGCACGACGAGCGCCGCGGCGATGACAAGCGTGAGCTGCACCTCGAAAATCGAAGCGCGGATCGTCACCGTTCGGTCGTTGACGACTTCGAGAGTCATGCCGGCGGGAAGCGCCCGCTGAATCTGCGGCAGCTCGCTCTTCACCAATTCGACCGTGTTGATGATGTTGGCGCCGGGCTGGCGCAACACGTCGAGAACCACCGTCTGCTCGCCATTGTGCCAGCCGCCGACGCGCGCGTTCTCCAGCCCGTCGAGGACCAGCGCCACGTCGCGAAGCTTCACCGGCGCATTGTTGCGCCAGGCGACGATGATGTCGTCATATTGACTCGCGCGCATAATCTGGTCGTTGGCGTCCAGCGTGTATGACTGTCGCCTGCCGTCGAGCGAGCCCTTGGCGCCTGCGACATTGGCCGAAGCTATGGCGAGGCGCAAATCCTCCATGCCGATGCGGTTGGCCGCCAGGCGCGCGAGATCGGCCTGAATGCGCACGGCCGGCCGGACGCCGCCCTGCACCGACACGCGGCCGACTCCGGCGACCTGCGAGAGCTGCGGCGCGATCAGCGTGTCGGCGCGATCGCTCAAGTCGCGCAGCGTGGCGGTCTTGGAGCGCAGCGTCAGCGTCAGGATCGGCGTGTCGGCGGGGTTAACCTTGGCGTAGACCGGCGGGTAGGGGAGGTTGCGCGGCAGCGTCGAGGCGGCGGCGTTGATCGCCGACTGAATGTCTTGCGCGGCCGCGTCGATGTTGCGGTCGAGATCGAATTGCAGCGTGATCTGCGAAAGCCCGAAAGAGCTTTGCGACGACATGCTGGTCAGCGACGGAATCTGGCCGAACTGCCGTTCGAGCGACGCCGTCACCAGCGATGCGATCGTATCGGGATTGGCGCCGGGGAGCTGAGTCGTCACCTGAATGGTCGGAAAATCGACCTGCGGCAGCGGCGAGACGGGAAGTCGCAAATAGCCCATCACGCCAAACAGCAGCATGGCGAACGCCAAAAGCGACGTCGCCACCGGCCGGCGGATGAAGGGCGCTGATACGTTCATTTTTTCGTTCGACCGCCTTTCGCGCGGGGCGCCGCTCCGCGCGGCGGCTGTGCGCGCTCCTCTTCGCCGCCGGCGTCAGCGCTGTCGCCGCCTGCGGCCGCGCGCGCGCTCACGATCTGAACCTTTGCGCCGTCCGACAACCGGGAAAAGCCGCTCGTCAGCACGACCTCGCCGGCCTGAAGCCCCGAAGCGATGACGGCGATTTTCTCATCCTGTCGGCCCGTCGTCACCTCGCGCATTGTCGCAATGTCGTCGGGGCCCAGCACATAGACGAAAGCGCCGCTCGGCCCGCGCTGCACCGCGTGGCTCGGGGCCACGATCGCGTTCTTCAGCGTGTCGAGCGTCAGGCGCACATTGACGAATTGGCCAGGCCAGAGCGACAGCGATTGATTCGCAAAAATCGCTTTGATACGCACCGTTCCCGTCATCTGGTCGATCTGGTTATCGATGACGCTTAGTTCTCCGGTTTCGATCGGCGTCGCGTTGTCGGGCGCGAGCGCCGAGACCTTGGCCGCTCCGTCTGCCTGCGCCTTCTGCACCGCGGGCAACGCCTGCTGCGGCAGGGTGAACACCACATAAATCGGCTTGAGTTGCGTGATGACGACAATGCCGGTCGCATCCGAGGCGTGCAGAATGTTGCCGACGTCGACGAGTCGGATGCCGGCGCGGCCGTCGATCGGCGAGCGGATCGACGCATAGTCGAGCGTCGTCTTGGCGTTGTCGATCGCAGCCTTGTCGGCCCGCACCAGCGCTTCGAGCTGAGCGACGCTCGCCTTCTGGGTGGCGTGCTGCTGCTTGGACGCGAAATTGCCGACGACGAGCCGTTCATAGCGGGCGAGATCGACGCGGGCGTTCGCGAGATTGGCTTCGTCCTGCGCCTTTTTGGCGACCGCCTGATCGTATTGCGCCTGGTAAAGCGCCGGATCGATTTCGGCCAGCAAGTCGCCTTTACGAACGTCCTGTCCCTCGGTGAAGGCGAGGCGCAGCAGCCGCCCGTCGACCTGCGTGCGGATCGTCACCGTGTTGAGCGCCTGCACCGTGCCGACCGCGTCGATCGTCACCGGCACGTCCTCGAGACGGGCCTTCGCCGCAGTCGCGGTCACGACACGGTCGCCGCGCGGACCGCCGGAACGCGCCGCGCCGGGACCCTGGTCCCTGGCGGCGAAGCCGGGAAGTTTTCCCGCCTGATACGCCCAGGCCAAGGCCCCGGCGAGTGCGAGCGCGCCGATCGCGAGCAGCGCCTTTCGGCCGACGCGGGTCATGGCCATGGTCCCCTGTCGGCTTCATAGGCCGCGTTTGAGCGGGCGATCTCGATTTCGCGGGTCGTGGGCGACCAGCCGCCGCCGAGCGCCTGATAGAGGCTCGTCGCCGCCTGAAAATGAGAGAGACGTGCGATGGCAAGCTGGTCCTGCGTCTGGAAATAGCTCGTTTGCGTCTGCGCCAGCGTCACGATGTCGATTGTTCCTTCCCGCAGAGTCATCTCCGCAGCGTCCAGTGCGCGGCGTGCGGCAGACACCGCGACGCTCAGGAACTTCATCTGGCGGTCCGTTTCGCGTATTGCAATCAGCGCGTTCTCGGTTTCGGACAACGCGGTTAGAATTTGCTTGCGGTAAAGCGCCGCGAGTTCCGAGTAGCGGCCTTTCTGGAAGTCATATTGCCCCTGCAGATTCCATCCGTCGAACAGCGGCTGCGTAAGCGTGCCCGCGAGCTGCAGGCCGATGGCGTCCGGCCGCAGCAGCAGCGTCGAGAGAAGCGCGCTCTGAAATCCATAAAGGCTGGTCAGGCTAAGAGACGGGAAAAAGGCGGCCCGCGCCTGCAACACCGAAAATTCCTGCGAGGCGAGCCGCGCTTCCGCCTCGGCCACGTCAGGGCGGCGCAACAGCACTTCCGACGGCAAACCCGGCGCGACGCGCGGAAAGTTCAGCTGAGTCAGCGAGCCGCCCTTGATCGTCACGCTTTCGGGCGTCTGTCCCAGCAGCACAGCAAGATTGTTGCGGGTCTGGCGCAGGGTCTGTTCGAGCGGCGGGATGGTCGCCTGCTGCTGTGCAAGGATCGTTTGCTGCTGCGAAGTGTCGAGCACGGTCGCCACGCCCACTTCGAGCCTTGCGTTAATGGCGTTCATGACCTGCTGCGCGATCGTGACGTTTTGGCGCGCGATGCGCAGACGATCCTGGGCCGTGAGCACCTGGAAATAGGCGTTCAGCACGGCGGCGACGGTCGAGATTTCGACGACGTTGCGGTCGAAACGCGACACATTGGCGAGGATGCGCGCGGCCATCGAGGCGTCCTCGTTCTTTCCCCAGAAGTCCACTTCATAGCTCGCGGTCAGGCCGAGCTGGAAAAAGCCGAAGTTGCGCGCGCGCGCAGCCGACGTTGTGCCGGTGCTGGACGTCGCCGGATTAAATCCGGAGCTCGCCGAGCCGACGTTGATCGTGGTGCCGGGCGTTCGCGTCGTGCGGGCGATATCCGTCATGGAGACCGACGGCCATAGCGCGGCGCTTGAAATGCGCGCCTGGGCGTCGGCTTCGGCGATGCGGGCGATCGCCGCCGCTATGTCGAGATTGTCGTCGAGCGCGCGCTCGACGAGCTGGGTCAGCTCCCTGGAGCCGAATTTAACGGCGAAATCCCGTCCTCCGGAGATCGGCGGCTTCGGCTGCGGCTTCGCCTCTATGAACCGCGCCGGCGGCGGCGCCGACAGTTTGGGCTTGTCCCATTCCAGATCGCAGCCGGCGAGCGCGGCGGCGAATATCGCCGCCGCCAGCGCCGGGCGAATGGAGCGAGACGGAGTAGGCGAGGTCAAGGAGCAGACGTCTCCGGAAGGGACGGCGGGAACGGCCTGAGCGTCCTCTTCCTTAAGCGCCAGTGGAGGCGTGGGGAAGGCCCGCGCCGTTAGGCCCTGCGGCTCCTTTTCCCTCGCCCGGAGCGGTCGAGCGGCGGATCGCAAGCGTTACCAAGCGGCGGCGGGGTGGGGCGCGATGGCCGTCAACGCGCGAAAAACTGTGAATTGCAAGCTCGCGCGCGGCGGCGCCAGGGTCAAGTTACGTATCGGTAAGGACCGGCGCGGCGACGGCGCGCCGGACGCCGTCGCTATTCCGTTTCGACGGCGGGAGCGGGCGTCTTGGCCTTCGCCGGCTTTGCCGGTTTCGCGGCCGGCTTCGGCGCCTCCTTGGCCGCCGGCTTTGGCGTCTCCTTGGTCGCCGGATCTTTCGCGACGGGCTCCTTCGCGGACTCCTTGGCCTCCGGCGCGGGCGCGGCCGCCTTTGCGGCAGGCTCCTGTCCGGCGGGCTTGGCGTCGGCCGCCGGCTTGGTGGGGCCGGAAACCTTGGTCCAGGTCTCGCTCTGGCACAGGAAGGCGACGAGGCAGCCCGTCATGGTCAGCGAGGTCGGCGAATCGAGCGCGATCTTGCCGATATAGGTCTTGCCGCTTTCAGGATCCTTGATATCGCCCTCCCAATGGTTGGGCGTCGTCTTGGCGGCGTCCTTCAAGACGACCGGCGGCGGCGAGCCGTCGGGCATGGGCTCGATCCCCTTGGCGCAAAGCTTGCCGGAGCAATCGTAATATTCCAGCTTGTCGTCCGGATGGCCTTCGCGAACCCAAACCCCGTAAATCGCGTCGACCGCGTTCGCCGCCGTCGGCGCGCAGAGGGCCGTCGCGATAGCAACGCATAGACATGCTTTTCTCATGACGCGGGACCTCTGTTTGTTGCGATGAATGCGATTCGCTCAAGCTAACGAACGCTGGAACGCCGACTCGGTCAAGCCGAGTCCGCCGCATCCTTTTTTGGTTCGCGCGGCGGACCAAGAAACGCCGGCACGATAATAAACGCGGCGAGCAATGTGAAGAACAGCGAGATGGCGAGAAGTTGACCCATGCTCGCGGTTCCGGGATGACTCGACAAAATCAAACTGCCAAAGGCGGTGCCCGTCGTCAGCGAACTGAAGAAGATGGCGCGGGTGAGGCTTGACGCCAACATGTCGGCCACGCCCTTTCGCCAGGCGATGACGTAATAAATATGAAAGGCGACGCCGACGCCGAACATCAGCGGCAGCGCGATGATGTTGGCGAAGTTGAGCGACATGCCAAGCAAATCGGCGGCTTGAAGGCTCATGATTCCCGCGAGCACCAGCGGACCAAGAGTCAAGGCGACGTCGATCGGATTGCGCAGCGCGACCGCCAGGATGATGAAGATGGCGATGAAGGCGTAGAGTCCAGCTTCAAGAAAGGCGCGGGTGATAGTCTTTTGCGCTTCCGACACGATCACCGGCGGACCGCTTGCGTCCGGCACGATACTTTGGATCGCCTCGGCGAATGTGGTCAT
Organism: Methylocystis sp.; assembly: GCA_021731565.1. Lineage (GTDB taxonomy): Bacteria > Pseudomonadota > Alphaproteobacteria > Rhizobiales > Beijerinckiaceae > Methylocystis. Next base: position 19,182 of record JAKFXD010000008.1, read on the forward strand.
GACGACGCGGTCGTTGCTGTCGCCTTTCGGCGTCGCCTCGACCCGCACCATGCCCGTGTCGGAAATCCAGTCGCGACGCAAATCCGCCGGCAGCGTGTCGATCGTCACGCGTTGCGCTTGCAGCGCCTGACGAATTTCGCCGAGCATTTTGTCGAAGCCGCCGAACACCGCCTCTCGCGCCCTGGCGCGGGTCTCGGGACTTGCCTTCGCGAGAGCGTCGAGGTCGTCGGCAAAGCGCGTCACGGCCGGAATGGGCTTTTTAGCCGTCGCCTTGCGCAGCGCCTTGGCGGCGCCGATCAGCGCTTTGACGGTCTCGGCGTCGCTCGGCGGCGACTTCATCTTCGGATCGAGCGCGCCGCGCAATTGCGACACCGCCATGTCGACGAGGGCGAGCTTGTCGTCCTGTTCCTTCGGGATAATGGATTCGATCGAATCGATGTGATCGACTTCGGGCAGCGCGGCGATTTTCTTTTCCAATTCGCGCGCGGCTTCAAGCGACGGCGCCAGCACCTCGATCTTGTTGGGCGCGGTTTTCGGATCCTTCGAAAGATCGAGGAAGGTCGCGACCGATTCGACCCTTTGATCGCGCAGATTCATCGGATTGGAATCGAAGGTCAGATGCATCAGCGCGGGCATGCCGGCGAGCACGACGATCGCCGTGCCGATCAGCACGAAGGCGCGGTGATGCGCGATCCAATGGTCGACGGCGGCGAGGGATGTCGTCGCGATCGGCACATGTTCCGCGCGCGGGCGCAGCAATTTGATCGCCGCCGGCAGAAAGGTGAGAGTGGCGATGTAGGCGACGATCATGCCGACGCCGGCGATCAGTCCGAGTTCGGACACGCCGCTGAACGAGGTCGGCAGAAAGCAGAAGAAGCCGGCGAGCAGCGACACGGCGGCGAGGGTCAGCGAGCTTCCGATGCCGCGCGTCGCCGAGAGCAGCGAGCGTTCGAGATCGTCGTCATTGTGCCGTTCCTCGCGATAGCGGGTCGCGAACTGAATGCCGAAGTCGACGCCCAGCCCGATGAACAGCGCCGCGAAGGCCACCGAGATGAGATTGAAGCGGCCGATCATCAAAATGCCGAGCCCCGAGGTCATGGCGAGACCGGCGATCAGAGTGATGAGCACCGCGAGGATGAGCTTTGGCGAGCGCAGCGCCGCGAACAGAATGAGCGTCACAACGGCGAGCGTGCCGGTTGTGTTCAATGCCATGTTTTCCGAAATGGTGGCGAATTCGTCGGCGGCGAGCGGGATCTGACCTGTCAGGCGAAGCTTGAATCCGTGTTCTTCGTCGAGATGCAGTTCCGCTGCCGTCTTTCGCACCAATTTTATCGCGTCGACTCCCGGCTCCAGGTCGGTGTAGTCGACGATCGGCTTGGCGATGACGATCCGTCGCTTGTCCATTTCCGGCGGGGCCGGCGCGGTTCCGCCGGAGGCCAGCAGTTTGCCCCAGTCGACCTCCGCCGGTTTTCCCGCGAGCGCCGCTTCGATCGCGGCGGAAAACTCCTCGACGCCGCCGACGTACATTTTCAGGGCGCGTTCGCTGCCGGAAGCTGACTTGAAATTGCCGACGAGCACGTTCGACAGGCCGCGCAGACTCGGGTCCTCGGCGAGCGGCTGCAGCACGTCGCGCTGGCCGATCATGACGCCGACATTTTTCTCGATGTCGGCGAGAGGCAGGAACAGCAGGCCGTTCTTGCGGAAATATTCGTGCTCGTCGGGACGCCACACCCGCGAGAAGAGCGGCTGTCCCTGCAGGGCGCCGTTGAGGCGTTTCGCGGCGTCGTCGGCCTCTTCGCCCGTCTTGGCGTCGATGACGACGACGATCACGTCGAGCAGATCTGGAAAGGCCTTGTAAAGCGCCGCTTCGTTCCTGCGCCAGGCGATGTCCGGCGAGAAGAGATTGGCGGTCTCGGTGTCGATCGCAAATCGTTCGACGGTGACATATACGCCGCCCGCCGTCAGACCGAGAGTGAGGAGAACCACTGTCCACGGCCAGCGGAGGCAAAAGGCGACCAACTTTTCGAGCATTCGTTTTTCCCGCCTTTTTGGCGTCAGACCTCATAGGCGCAGTAGCCGGCGCTCTTCGGTCGGGTTCCTCTATACAAGCGCCCAGTGCGACCACCAAGGCGACTTGCGTCGAATCCTTAATCCCGACTCGGTGCGGCAATATGACGCGATCGCGTTATAGATAGGTCAGCCACCAGAGATCGCGACGTCGGCGCTTCACCTGCGCAAACCAGCGGCAGAGCGGGTAAAGCGCCAAAACCACGAGTATCCACGCGAGGTAAGCGCCCGCGAGGCCGGCGCCCGCTTCCGGCGGCGGGACTCCGGCTTTCGCCCAGCCGGCGATGTCCGTCAGCGAATAGCCTTGCGCGACGACGAAGGCGAGCGCCGCGGCGACTCCGACGTAAAGATGCAGGACATAAAAAAAGAGCGGCGTGCGGCCGAAGACCGTCAGCGCCGAACCGATCCATCCCTTGGCCAGCTCCAGCGCCGGCAGCGCCAGCGCGGCGCCGCCGAGCGTCGCCAGAAGATAGAGAAGCGAGGGCGGATATTTCGTCACGTTGAGAAAGGAGAGCAGGGTGAAAAGTGAGTCGCGCTGTGTGGTCCAGGGATGCGGATCGCCGTAGAAATTCGAGAGACGCAGCACGACGAAGAGCGCGAGCGCCGCGCCGCCGGCGACCAGGAGCATGCGGTCGCGCAGCCTGGCGGGCTCATGGAACAGCGGACCGATTCCATAACCGAGCGCGGCGACGCCGATCCAGGGAAGCGCGGGATAGATGACCCCGCCGGGCGCGCCCAGCGGCAGCTTCCCCTGTTCATGCAGCAGACTCCACCACGGTCCCAACGCGCCGAGGTCGGCGGCGTGAACGCCATCGAGGAGGTTGTGGCCGAAGATGATCGAGACGCCGACAAGAAGTACGCTTCGCGGCGACAGTCGCGACAGCGCGGCGAGCGCCAACAGGCCACAGCCGATCGCCCAGAGCGTCCCGAGTTCGATGCGTCCCGAACCCATGCTCCAGATCGGACTGATGACGGCGGCGTCCAGAAAAATCAGCCACAATCCGCGCGCCGCGAGAAATCTCGACAGCGCCGCGGGATCCTTGACCTTCGCGCCGTAGAGATAGGCGCCGACGCCGGCAAGCACGGTGAAGGTCGGCGCGCAGAAATGCGTGATGAAGCGGGTGAAGAACAGAAATACATTGGTGCGATCCATATCCGTCGGCGAGAAGCGCATCGCGTCCGCGTCGAAGAAATCGCGCATATGGTCGAGCGCCATGAGCACCATGACGAGGCCGCGAAGCCGGTCGATCTCCGGCAGCCGATGCTCGCTATAAAGCGGATCTTTCGCTTCGCTTATCCGAGCTTGGCGAGGCCCGGAAACAGTTCCAGTAGCCAATAGGACATCTCCTGCACGCCGCCCGTGAGGAAGGCGACGCCGGTGAAGACAAGCAGGGCGCCGACGACTTTTTCGACCTTGCCGAAATGGCGCCGGAAGCGCGCGACGAAGGCGAGGAAGCGGCCGAGCGCCAGTCCGGCGCCGATGAAGGGCAGGCCCAGTCCCAGCGAATAGGTCGCGAGCAAAGCGGCGCCGAGCGTCACGGTCTCCTGGGTTCCGGCGACAGCGAGGATGGCGGCGAGGATCGGCCCGATGCACGGCGTCCAGCCGAAGGCGAAGGCGAGCCCCATGACATAGGAGCCGAACAGTCCAATGGGCTTGGTGATCTCGGCGCGCTTTTCGCGGTAGAGCAGGCTGACTTTCAACAGGCCGAGAAAGTGCAGGCCCATCAGAATGATAATCGCGCCGGCGATCCAGGAAAGAATATGCAGATTGGCGCGCAGCACGCCGCCGAAGGCGCTGGCGGTCGCGCCGAGCGCAACGAAAACCGTGGTGAAGCCGAGAACGAACAGGATCGAGGACCATAGAATGTCGCGCCGCGCCGCGGAGCGCGTTTCGATTTCGAGGTCCTCCATGCTGACGCCGGCGAGATAGGTCAGATAAGGCGGCACCAGAGGCAACACGCAGGGAGAAAGGAAAGACAGTAGTCCCGCCGCGGCGGCGGCCGGGAATGTGACGTTCACCATTCAGTGCCCTCAGCTCGATCGCTTGCAGCCTTCTGCCACAGGCGCGTCGGCGCGCATAGCTTGGCGCGCAAGAAAAAACCCCGCCGAAGCGGGGTTTTTATCCGACGGTTCGATTGCTAGTTGTTGCGCTGGCCGAACAGGAACAGCAGCGACTGGAACATGTTGATGAAGTCCAGATAGAGCGAGAGCGCGCCAAAGACGCTCTTCTTCTGGACAGCTTCATGGCTGTCGCTCTCGTAATACATGTCCTTGATGTTCTGCGTGTTCCAGGCGGTCAGCCCGCCAAACACCAGGACCGCGATAATCGAGAGGGCGAACTGCAGGCCGGTCGACTGCAGGAACAGATTGACAAGGCCGGCGATCACGAGACCCCAGACGCCCATCACCAGGAAGGAGCCGAAGGCCGAAAGATCGCGCTGCGTCATGTAGCCATAGAGGCTCAGACCGCCGAACGCGGCCGAGGTGATAAAGAAGACGCGCGCGACCGAAGCGCCAGTAAAGACCAGCAGAACCGACGACATCGACAATCCCATCACCGCCGCGAAGGCGAGGAAGAGATTGCGGGCCGTCGCGGCCGAAATCGTGTTGGCGCGGGCGCCGATGAAGAAAACGAAGGCGAGCGGCGACAGAATCACCACCCAGCGCAGCGGCGTCGTGTAGAGCATCTGGCCGAAGGGCGTCAGCGCGATCTCGCCAGGCGCCGTTTTGGCCACCGCCAGCAGGTACGTGCCGAGCGCGACAAGTCCCGTCACGCCCAAGCCGAGCGTCATATAGTTATAGACGCCAAGCATATAGGCGCGCAGGCCCTGGTCGATCTCAGCCGTGGTCGGCCGCGCGACCCCGCGCCCGTAGCCGAAGCTGGTGTTGCGGTCGAAGTTGGACATGTGATCCTCTTGGTCTGTTTGGCCGGTCAGCGCTTCACGAAAGCGCTCCCCGCCTCGCGCTGAATATGGCTCCGCCTCAATTGGGTGGCAAGCAGGCGACGAATGAACTCTTGTTAAGGTGGTTGCGAATTAAGGCGCCTTCACGAAACTTGGCCCGTCAGGGATGCTTTTTCTGATTCTGATCAATTTATGTTGCGCCGCACCGGCCGGTCCGACGCGAAGCGCTCCATTTCCCGCCTGGCGGTTCGAGGACAGGCTCGCGCCTCGATGGGCGAGCGCATTGCGCAGCGCAGGATGGCGGCCGATCGTCGCACCCTTGCTGATAGCCGGGAATCCGCTAACATCAAGCCTCAGGCGTCACTCCGACGTTTGCTCAAGCGTAAGCTTGACGGAACTGCTTTGTGCGGCGCAAAGCAGCGTTTCTGAGAGTCGCGTGTTCTTGCACACGAAGACCCAGGAGGTCATCATGCGTGAAGGTGGAAATCCGGACGCGCATTCCGCGCCGCAGGGGAGCGAAAATCGCTTCGCGTCCGGCGCGCGCATTCGCCGTTTCGCCAGGGGCGTTCGCCTCGCTCTTCTTTCTGTCGCGGCCATCCTGGCGGCCGCCGTCGCCGGGGCGCCCGATCCGGCCGAGGCGCATGGCCGCCTGGGCGCCGCGGAAGGCCGGTGCCGGCTGTTCATCGGCCCCGACATCATGAATTTCACCGGCTATCTGCCGGAGGCGTCCAAGAATGAATTCTGCGAGGACATTCCGGCGACAGGCCCGATGATCATGGTGCTGGACGCGGAGCAGGCCGAACTGCGCGACATGAAAATCGAATTGCGCATCGTCAAGGATGTCGGCGGCGAGGAGAAGGAAAACGAGAATCTCCAAGCCGTCACCGTCGCCTATCGCGAACCGAAGAGCTATCCGACCGGGACGGTCAATTTCGAGCACAGGTTCGACGATCCGGGCTATTTCGTCGGCATCGTCACGGTGACGGGCGATCACGGCGAGCGGTGGGTGTCGCGCTTCCCCTTCTCGGTAGGGAAGAGTTTCATGCGCGATCTCCCCGTCTATCTGACCCTCGGGATCGGCACGCTCGCCGCCTTCGTGATTTATCTCGTCCATCGCCGTCGCGAAACGGCCGCCGCCAAGGCTCACAAGCCGCCCGCGCCGCCGCCGCCGACGCCCGATGAGGATCACGGCCCGGAGGCGACTCCGGCGGAGTGAACGGGCGTCTGCTTCGCAGAGGATTTTGCGCCGGCGCGGATGCGCCGGCGTTAATTATTTGAATCGCGCGCGGCGCGATCTCACTGTTCGGGCGAGGCCCCTCCGCCGTCGATCTGACGGCCGATCTGGGCGATCGCGCGCTGATAGACGGTGGCGGCGTTCCACGCCTGGATCGCGCCGAAATTGCTTTCGCCCGGCTGATAGCCGCCGCCGGCGCGCCAGCCATGGGCGTGAAGGAAGTTCGCCGTGGCGTTTAGCGCCGCGGCGGCGTTATCGAGATTGCCTCCGCCGCCATAATTCAGGATGTTTTTCGGCAGGAACTGCGTATGGCCGATCTCGCCATGCATCGACCCGCGCGCGTTCGGCGCCAGCGCGCCGCGATCGACCAGAGTCAGCGCGGCGTAAAGCTGATCGGTGAAATAGTCGGAGCGTCGGCAATCATAGGCGAGCGTCGCCACCGCCGACAGCGCATGCTGATTGCCATGCACGGCGCCAAACCCCGTCTCCATCCCCCAAATGGCGAGAAGAGGTCCGGGCGGCACGCCATAGCGCTGCTCGATTTGCGAGAAGAGCCCGCCGTAGGACCGCTTGAGGGCGCGCCCGCGCGCCACAATCGCCGGGCCGCCCCGTTTCGCCAGGAATTGGTCGAGCGAAAGGCGAAAGCTTTTTTGGCCGCGATCAGCCGAAATCGTGGCCGTATTGTAATGCGTCCCCATCAAGGCGCTGATGCCGGCCTGACCTATGCCCTGACCGCGCGCCTCCTGGGCGAATTCCTGCTTCCAATTCTCGAAGCCCGCCCCCGAATTTCCGCATTGGGCCGCCGCCGCCGGATGAATCATCGCGCCAAGAGCGAGCGCAGTGGCAATTCTGAGGACAGTCCGCATAGCTGTTTTCCCCTTTGTCCCAATAGCTTTGAACGAGTTTTTTTCGATCTTCAACATCGGGCGTTGGCGTTCGCGCCGTTCGGCGCAGCCTATCCGTTTCTCTTTGTTCTTTCATCCCGCTTTCAAAGCGAGCTTACCCTGAATGGACATTTTTGCGCCACCGTCGCGTATCGATCGTAAGCTTGACCTGAAACGATCCGCGCGCGCCAGAGCCGCCCAATGAGCGGCGCGGCGTTCGGATCGGTTCGATCTCAAAATCGCGCCCGCTTCCAGCGCGTCTCGACGCGATCGGATCGCGGCCCGCAGAAGGACGCCATCATTGACGAATGGCGTCAGTCCGCTAGCATCTCGCGTTCTTTACGCCTCATGCGTTCCCGGA
>JAKFXD010000010.1 GCA_021731565.1 Methylocystis sp.
ACATCATCGAGTTTTACATGAGCTACCCGATTTACTCGGTGATCGCGGTTGGCGGGTTCTTCTATGCGAAGACGCGTCTTCCGTATTTCGCCAAGGGCTATTCGGTGGCCTATCTGATCGTGGCGATTGGCCCGTTCATGATCATCCCGAACGTCGGCCTGAATGAGTGGGGCCACACGTTCTGGTTCATGGAAGAACTGTTCGTCGCGCCGCTGCATTGGGGCTTCGTGTTCTTCGGCTGGATGGCGCTTGGCGTGTTCGGCGTCGTGCTTCAGCTGCTGATGAACATTCAGCGTCTGATCGGCAAGGAAGGCGTCGCCCTCCTGACCGAGTAATCGGCTGACTTGAGAGACATGGCGCCGCCCGCCTGGGGCGGGCGGCGTCGCCAACGAACGTTCCGGGAGGGTCTCTATGGTTGTCGCCATGTTGCTGTTGGCTGCGGCGCTCTCGCCGCTGTGCTTCCTCTATGCCGCGCCGCGCCGCGTCCCGCAGCGGGTCCGCGACGAGGCCGCTCGACCGCCCCGTCACTAAATCGATTTCTGTTGAGAGGACCGGACCGCCGGCGTCGCCACAAGGCGTTGCAGGCGGCGTCGGCCGTCCGCTCTCCCGCTGCGATCTGGCTTCTCTAAGGAGGAGCCGCGCCGCATTGTCTTGCTCCTTTCGCTGAACTAGATCGTTAATGGCGCCGCGCCGAGTTCTGCGCGCGAAAAAGGAGAGCCCGATGAACGATCTTCTCGTGATTGCGTTTCCCTCGGAAGAAAGGGCCGAGGAAGTTCGGCAAAAGCTCTTCACCATGCAGAAGGAATATTTGATCGAACTCGGCGACGCGGTCGTCGCGGTAAAAAGTCCGGACGGGGCGGTGAAGCTCAATCAGCTCTTCAGCACCACGGCGCTTGGCGGAGTCTCCGGCGCGTTCTGGGGCGCTTTGATCGGCTTGATCTTCATGATGCCGCTTGCGGGCGCGGCGATCGGCGCCGGCGCCGGCGCCGTCTCCGGAGCGCTGACCGATTTTGGCATCGACGACAAATTCATGAAGGACGTGGCCGCCGCGATTCCGCCCGGAGGAGCCGCCTTATTTCTGCTCGTGCGCAAGATGACGACGGACAAGGTTCTCGAAGGCTTAAAAGGCGTCGGCGGCGTGGTGCTGCGGACATCCTTCGACAAGTCGAAGGAAGACGCAATCCGCGCCGCGATCGCCGCGCAGCCCGCATCCGCCTAGCCGAAACGCGCGCCGGCGCAGCGCCGGCGCGCGGTTCATTCAGGCGACATCGTCCTCAGCGGCGTTGATCTTTCGCCGATGCGAATGCGTCGTGACGTAAACGCTTGCGACGACAAAGACGATCCCCAAGATCGTAACGAGAATGAAGAGCGACGAGCGCTGAATGATCGCGACCGCCGGCACGAAGAGCGCGAGAATTATTCCGACGGCGCATATCTGCCACGCGACGGCGTGCACGCCGGCGACGAAGGTCGCGACGGCGAGCAACACCATCAGAGTGAGGCCAGCAGCATTGACGTCGATCAGCTGGCGCAGCGGCCCCGAATAGATCAGCAACATTCCGACGAGAAACGCCGCCCAGTGCAGGATTTGCGTCCAGACGAGCCGCGTGCGTTCATGCGTGGTTTCCGCATGGCGCCATCCGACGTAAATGCAGATGGCGCAATAGACCGGCGTCAGGAACTCCCAATAAAAGGCGACCGGCTGTCCCGTGAAGGTGACGATGCCAATGCCGAGCACGGCCATCGACAGCATGATGATATAGGGCAGATCGATTTTGATGACGTCGAGAAACAGAATGCCGGGCGGCTGGGTCCTGATCTCCTCGATGCCGTGCTCGAGCGTCTCGAAGCCGTGCTCGATCGTCGTCGCCCAGTTCTCTTCCTTCGGCGGCGTCGGTTCGGCCGGGTCGGAGCTATTCGACATAAGCAATCCTCGCTGGTTCGGGTGCGAAAGATGGTGCGGCGTCTAAGCCTTGCTCTCCGCGCCTGTTGGCCGAATGAGAGTGTCAAGATAGTTCGTGCATGGGAAGCGAGCAACCGGCGCGCCGCGAATTTGGCGCGCCTCTTCGCGCGCCGGCGCGCAAGAACGGGGCGGACGCATTGCGGCGATGCGACAAATCATGCGGACTGCAGCGTCCGCCCGTTGTCATTGTAGCGTCACACGGGCGCCGGCAAGGGCTATAATAGGCGCAGACAAAATCCCAAATGGCGCAATAGAGTTTGATATCACGCCAAGGGAGCCGGGTAGGAGCGGATGGCGGCCCAAATGGACGGCGCGACGGCGATCCTCACGGTCGAAGGCCTGGAAGCGCTGCTGCAGGCGATTCAGGCCCACGGCTATCGCACGATCGGTCCAATCCTGCAGGACCAGGCCATCCTTTACGGCGATGTCAGCTCGACCAATGATCTGCCGCGTGGATGGACGGATGAGCAGGATGGCGGCCGCTACAGATTGATGCGTCGCGGCGACGACGCGCTCTTTGGATATTCGGTCGGCCCGCATTCGTGGAAAAAATATCTCCATGCGCCAAAGCTGCGGCTTTGGACGGCCGAGCGTCGCGGCGACGATATCAGCGTTGCGCCCGAGCCGCAGCCCGACGATCGTCTCGCCTTCATCGGCGTTCGCGCCTGCGAAATTCGAGCGATCGAAATCCAGGATCGGACGCTGGTCGGCGATCTCTACGCCGATCCGCACTACAAGGCGTTGCGCGAGCGCGCGCTGATCGTCGCGGTCAACTGTGGCCAGGCGGGGGGCACGTGCTTCTGCGCCTCGATGCAGGCCGGTCCGCGCGTGAAGCAGGGCTTCGACATCGCGCTGACCGAGCTTCTCGACGGCGACGAACATCTCTTTCTCGTCGAGACCGGCAGCGACGAAGGGCGCGTGTTGATGGCGTCGATTGCGCATCGCGCCGCGTCGGAAGACGAGATCGAAGCTGCCGAAGGGGTGATCGAACGGACAGAATCCTCGATGGGACGTGACATGCGTTCGGACGATCTCAACGAACTGCTGATGAGCAATCTCGAACATCCGCGCTGGGATGAGGTGGCGACGCGCTGTTTGACCTGCGCCAATTGCACGCTGGTTTGTCCGACCTGTTTCTGCACGTCGGTGGAAGACGTCTCCGATCTCACGGGGGAGCGCGCCGAACGCTGGCGTCGCTGGGATTCGTGTTTCACAATGGATTTTTCTTACATTCACGGCGGCAGCGTGCGGGCCAGCGCGAAATCGCGCTACCGCCAATGGATGACCCACAAGCTTGCGACCTGGATCGACCAGTTCGGCTCGTCGGGCTGCGTCGGCTGCGGGCGCTGCATCACCTGGTGTCCGGTCGGCATCGACATTACCGAGGAGGTCCGCGCGATCCGCGGATGTGACGCCTCCGCCGAGGAGCCGCAATGAAGGATCTCGCCGATCTCCTTCGTCATCATCCCTTCGCCGAGGGGCTGGATGAAGACACGCTGGCGCTCGTCGCCGGATGCGCCAAGAATGTCGTGCTGCAGCCGGGCGATTATCTTTTGCGCGAAGGCGCCGCCGCTGACTCCTTCTATCTCGTGCGGCATGGCGCCGTCGCGCTTGAGACGTTCGTGCCGGCGCGCGGACCTTTCACCTTCCTCACCGTCAAGACCGGCGAAATTGTCGGCGCCGATTGGCTGATTCCGCCCTATCGCTCGTCCTTCGACGCACGGGCCGTCGAATTGACGCGCGCCATCGCTTTCGACGGCAAGTGCCTGCGCGGCAAATGCGAGGCGGATCCGCGCGTCGGCTATGAAATGATGAAGCGTTTCATTCCGCCGCTGGTTAAACGCTTGCAGTCGGCGCGGATGCAGGCGCTCGGGATGTATGATGCCGCAAACGCTTGAAGCCTGCGCGCCGCCGCTCCATCCGATGGCGCCGCGCATGACGCCAGTGACGCGCTTCATCCGCGAGTCGGAGGAAGTGTTCACCTTCGATCTTGCGCCAGAGCGCGCCATGCCCTTCGCGCCGGGGCAGTTCAACATGCTCTACGCCTTCGGCGTCGGCGAAATACCGATCAGCATCAGCGGCGACTCGAAGGCGCCGGAGCGATTGACGCATACGATCCGCGCCGTCGGCCCGGTGAGCGCCGCGCTCGGCAGATTGAAGGCCGGCGATCGCATCGGCCTGCGCGGTCCTTTCGGCGCCGGCTGGCCCATCGATGCATACAGAGGCTTCGACGTGCTGCTGATTGCCGGCGGCATCGGCCTCGCGCCGCTACGGCCCGTCATCTATTGGCTGCTGCGCCATCGCGCCGCCTACGGCCGCGTCGGCGTTCTCTATGGCGCGCGCGCGCCGGACGACCTCATCTTCCGCGGCGAATTGGACGAATGGCGGCGAACGCCCGACTTCCAGCTGCGCGTCGCGGTGGAGCGCGCCGGTCCCGAGTGGATGGGGGACGTCGGTTATGTCACGCCCTTGCTGTCGAAGCTGCGTTTCGATCCCGCGGACACTGTCGCGATGATCTGCGGGCCGGAGGTGATGATCCGCGCAACGGCGCTTACGCTGGAGGACGCCGGCGTCGCGGATTCGCGAATCTTCGTCTCGATGGAGCGCAATATGAAATGCGCGATCGGCCATTGCGGACATTGCCAGTTCGGTCCGCTGTTCATCTGCAAGGACGGGCCGGTGCATTCCTACGACCGCCTGCGCAATCTTCTCGCCTGTCGGGAGCTGTGACGTGGCGCGTATTCGACCAAAGCTCGCCCTCTGGAAATTCGCGTCCTGCGACGGCTGCCAGCTGAGCCTGCTCGATTGCGAGGACGAATTGCTCACGGTCGCCGGCGAAGTCGAGATCGCCTATTTTCTCGAAGCGACGCGGGCGACAGTCGAGGGCCCCTACGATCTCTCTCTCGTCGAAGGTTCGGTGACGACGCCGCATGACGCCATGCGCATTCAGGAAATCCGCAAGAAGTCGCGCTTGCTCATGACAATCGGCGCCTGCGCCACCTCGGGCGGCATACAGGCGCTGCGCAACTTCGCCGACGTGCGCGAATATGCGGCCATCGTCTATGCGCGGCCTGACTATATTCAGACGCTCGCCACGTCGACCGCGATCGCCGAACATGTGAAGGTCGATTTCGAACTGCGCGGCTGCCCGATCAGCACGCGTCAGCTTGTCGAAGTGATTTCGGCTTTTCTCGCCGGGCGCAAGCCGCAGACGCCGCCGCACAGCGTCTGCGTCGAATGCAAAATCGCCGGCAACCTCTGCGTGATGGTCGGCCACGGGACGCCATGTCTGGGGCCTGTGACTCACGCGGGCTGCGGCGCGCTCTGTCCTTCGTACAACCGCGGCTGCTATGGCTGCTACGGTCCGATGGAGACGCCCAACGCGCCGTCGCTTTCAGCTTGGCTAAGCAAGCTCGGCATGGACGATGACGCGCTCAAGCGCGTCTATCGGACCTTCAACGCCAATGCCGACGCCTTCCGCAAGGAAAGCGAGCGACATGAAGGTTAGAACGATCAAGGTCGACCAGCTCGCCCGCGTCGAAGGCGAGGGCGCGCTCAGGGTCGTGGCGCGCGACGGCGTCGTGCAGTCGGCGGAGCTCAATATTTTCGAGCCGCCGCGTTTCTTCGAGGCCTTTTTGCGCGACCGCATGTTTACGGAAGCGCCGGACATCACGGCGCGCATTTGCGGCATCTGTCCGGTCGCCTATCAGATGAGCGCGGTTCACGCGATGGAGAACGCGCTCGGCGTCGTCGTCGACGGGCCGCTGCGCGAATTGCGGCGCCTCATCTATTGCGGCGAATGGATCGAGAGCCATACGCTGCATGTCTACATGCTGCATGCGCCGGATTTTCTCGGCTATGAAGGCGCAATCGAAATGGCGCGCGATCATGCCGACATCGTGCGGCGCGGCCTCGATCTCAAGAAAGTCGGCAATTCGATCATCGCGCTGCTCGGCGGCCGCGAAATCCATCCGATCAATGTCCGCGTCGGCGGCTTTTACCGCACGCCGCGCAAGCGCGAGCTTCAGCCGCTCGCCGAAGATTTGAAGCGCGCCCGGGACCAGGCGCTCGCCACCGTGCGCTGGACCGCCGGCTTCGACTTCCCCGACGTTGACAGAGACTATGAATTCGTCGCGTTGCGAGGCGACGGCGAATACCCGTTCAGCGACGGCCGCATCGCCTCGAACCGCGGGCTCGACATTTCGGCCGTTGAATATGACGAACATTTCGAGGAGAGCCAGGTCGAGCATTCGACCGCGCTGCATGCGCATTTGAAAGCGCGCGGACCCTATCTCACCGGGCCGTTGGCGCGTTACGCGCTGAATTCCGCGTCGCTTTCGCCGCTCGCGCGCGAGGCCGCGCAGGAGGCGGGGCTTGAAAGGGTCTGCGCCAATCCCTTCCGCAGCATCATCATTCGCGCCGTCGAAGTTCTCTACGCCTGTGACGAGGCGCTGCGGATCATCGACGAGTATGAAGAGCCGGAACGGCCCGCGATCGAGATCGAGCCGCGCGCGTCGACCGGCTTTGCGGCGACCGAGGCGCCGCGCGGCATGCTGTATCACCGCTACCAGCTCAACGCCGATGGCAAGATCGCAGATGCGCGCATCGTCCCGCCGACCTCGCAGAACCAACCGAGTATCGAAGAGGATTTGAAGACATTCGCGACCGCCTGGCTCGATCTGCCCGACGAAGCTCTGCGTCACCGCTGCGAGCAGACGATCCGCAATCACGACCCCTGCATTTCCTGCGCGACGCATTTTCTGCGGCTCGAGATCGATCGTGGCGGATAGAGCGCTGAAGCGCCGCTGCGTCGTGCTCTGTATCGGCAATCCTCAGCGCGGCGACGACGCTGCAGGCCGTGCCGTCGCGCGCGCGCTGCGCGCCTTGCTCGACGGCGTCGAAATCGTCGAGGAGGAGGGTGAGGCGACAAGGGTGCTGGCGCGGCTGGCAGGCGCCGACGCGGCCTTCATCGTCGACGCCTGCGTTTCCGGGCAAGCTCCTGGCGAGATCCGCCGCTTCGACATCGGCGCGGGCCCGCTTCCGCACACGGGTTTCAGCGCGTCGACGCACGGTTTCGGACTCGCCGAAGCTGTGGAACTCGCGAGAGCGCTTGGCGCGTTGCCGCCGCGTTGCGTGGTTTACGCGATCGAAGGCGCGAGCTTCGATATCGGCGCGCCGCTGTCGCCGGCGGTGGCGACAGCGGTCGAGATCGTCGCCGCTCGTATGCGGGCGGATATTCTCGGCGACTGATCGGCGAACGCGCTCTGTCCCGTGCGGCGTCACTCCAGAGTTAAAAAACGGCAAATGACTTCCGGCGGGCGTTTTTTGCCCATGATGTCGTTCTTTTGAGCAAGGGCGGCTCGATGGCGGCGCGAGCATTGCTGCCGCGCACAATTTTGACGCAGTGCAGAAATTGACCGGCAATATTGCGGCAACCCGGCTGAAACCTCTGCATGGCTAATATGCATCTCGCCTTCGCTCTCTGGGCCGCCTTCCACCGCGAGAGTGGACGCCGCGGCATGAGCGGGCCGCCAGTGAATGGAGATATGCATGCAGCGTCTTGTTTCTTCGCCGACCTTTGTCGCGACCGTCTCGACGGTTCGCGTTCTCGTCCGGCTGCCGATGAACATCGCGCGTCGTATCGCCGCTTCGCCGGAGGCGTTCATCGACGCCATTGAACGTTTCGCAAAGCGCTAGATCGCTTCGCCCTTAGGCGACTTCGCCCACGCTCGCGATCGATCGGATCAGAGCGCCCCATGCGAAAAGCAGGGGCGCTCTGTCTGCATGCGCGTGAGGGTCGACGGTCGTGCGAATGATTATTTCCGAACGTTCGTACATGCTTAAGCGCCAGCAATAGCGCAGATACGACTGCGGGTTGAACGAGTTTGTCCGCAACCCAGTTGCACTTGGCAAACGTCAATCAACTCGGAGGAAACAATGTTCAAATTCACGCTATTAATGATCGCGGCGCTGCTGGCGATCGCGCCATCGGCTCAGGCCCAGCGAGTGGGCGCATTGCCTTACGACGGAGACATTCAAGCGTACGGCGGACCCTGGCGCTATCAGCACAGGGATTGGAGCAGGCCCGGTCATCCGCTCGATCCAGGCGTGTGCTACTACTTGAACGACCACATCGGGCGATGGGAATGGCGGTGCTGAGCAAGCGCGCATAACATCGCTGCGATACTAAGAACGCCCCGCCGGGTCGCCGCAGTCGGGGCGTTTATGTTATGAAATTCGAAGGCGGCAATAAACGCCGACAAGATTGTTGTTTCGGAACGCCATAAAGTCGTCAGACCCTGCACATGTCGACCGCATTGTCCGAATGTCGAATGCGTCAAATTCACTGCTTGCGGGCCATCCGGGCGGTTGCGCTCTTATATTTGCTGCTTGCGGACGCGGGAGCAAATGCGCGGGGCGCCAAGGTGAGCGCCGAGCCGATACCGGACGCAACATGGGCTTATATGCAGGGAAGGTCGTGGCGCGCGGAGCTTCCCTGTCCGGGACGGGACCAGCTTGTTCTCTTGCGGGTCCCCTACCTCGATTTCGACGGCAATGCGCAGACCGGCGCTCTGATTGTCGCAAGAAACGCCGCAAAGGCGGTCGCGTCCGCGTTTCAGGAAATTTACGACAGCGGGAAATTTCGAATCTATCGAATGTCCCTGATCGATGACTTCGGCGGCGACGACGCGCGATCGATGGCGGCGAATAATACGAGCGCCTTCAACTGCCGAACCACCGATCGCGGCGCGATGTCGCGACACGCCTATGGCATGGCGGTGGACATCAATCCCGTTCAAAATCCCTATCGGGAAGGAAACCTGACCGAGCCTGAAGCGGGGCGCGCCTATGACGAGCCCTCCGAGCGCAGAAGCGATATCGTCGGGATCATCGTCGACGGCGACGTCGTGACCAGGGCTTTCGCGCGACAAGGCTGGCGCTGGGGCGGACGTTGGAAAAGAACCGTCGACTATCAGCATTTTTCCAATGATGGACACTGACCGGCGCGGCTGGCGTCAATGGAGCGTCGCAATGAATGCTGGAACTGAGGGTGCGTCAGATATCGCTGCGGCGATGCCGGCTCAAGCCGGAACGCCAGACGATCCGATCGCCAAACTGAACATGACGTTCCGTTCGATATACGGCGCCAATCGGGAACAAGTTCTCGAGGATACCCCGCTCGCGGCGCTGACGCTCATCGGCACGGGAGAAATCTGGCGCGTCGAACATGGCAGACTGGCGAAGTGTTATCAGGCAGATAAAACGCTTCCGAAGATCAAAGGTTTGATGCATGCCGTCCTTGGCGCTCATGGCGCTTGGAGCCAGTTGCTGCGGGGCCGAGATTCAATCTCGGCGTTGAAGGCGGCAAATGAGCTCAATGAAGCATTGGGCGAGGCGATTGAAAGCGTTTCGGCGGAACTGCCCGTTGAACTGGCGCATCCCGCGCGAGATGTTCTTGCCGAGCTAAAAACCCTTTCTGACGGGTGGTCGTCGGGACGGCGTGCGACTGCGGACGAATTTCCATCGGCTTTAAAGCGCGTAAATCCCCAGTTGGATCAGGTCATCAAGGTCGTCGGTCAGGCCGCATACGCCGCCCTGAGGGAGGGGTTCGAAGCATTCCGAAGCGAGAGCCGCCCGAGCGATTGGGCGCGGTGTTTCGTCGGCGTTTGCGGTCCGGGACAAGGCCGCCGCGACAATATCGAGATCGCCGCGGCAATGTCGGTCATGGGCCGTGAAGCGGTCGGCGTGCGGCTGCTCTATCTCGAAAACGCCCTGACGCTCGCCGACGGGCTAAAATTTTTGGCGGCCGCGCTTGTTGAACGCGATCTCGGTCAGGCGGTTTTCGACGATCAATATCGCATGTGGCGCGACCTTCTGGCCGATACGGCGATCGAACATGCCGGCGGCGGCTTCTTCCCTCAACTGGGGCCGGAGTAAATGACGACGAGGCGCAGACGGTCGCTCCGGATCGGCGTCCAAGGAGCCGCGACAGCCTGAGCGTAGCGCCTGCTGTCGGCGAGGCTGTCGAGATTGCGCGAGACGCAAACCGGGCGCCTCATTTCCCGAGGTTGGTTACTTTTAGATCGGAAAAATTCCACGGTGGCGCGGGAGTTGTTGTCGCTTGCGCGTAAAGGCCTATTGCGCTTTTTCTTTCGGGCGCCTGCCCGCGGAAGCGGAGGACCTCCTTGTCATTGATATAGGCCGTTGTCATTTGGCCATCGAGCTTCAGCCTGAGGCGGTTGGACTGCCCTGGCCCCTGCTTCAAGGCGTCGGCCACGGTCGATTCGACGACAGAAGGAGTCCACTCATTATCCGCCAGACGCTCGACGGAAAACTTCCCGTCAGCCCAAAGCATAAAAACAAAGAAATTTTTATTGTTCTCAATCCAGAACATCAATCCTGCGGCAGCCTTCCCCGGCTCCTTGGTCGGCTCCGCAAGCGTAACGGTCACGCAAACTTCGACGTTTCCAAAAAAGAACGCGGGGTTCCAAGCCCAGACAGGTTTGCCAAGCTCGGGGCGCATCGTCGCCTTGCCATTGCTAATACTAAATTTTTCACCCGTGCCCCACGCGGGATCGGCGACATCAAATTTATCGTCATAGAGCAGTTTTCCACTGCAAGCCCAAGCGCTTCCGGAAACCCCTAGCACGCCCGAAAGGATGGAAACCCATAGGATTAAACCTCGTGAAAAATCAATCACGCTATCTCCCTTCATCACCGCGAAGCTCCGGTTCTCGCTGTCTCGGCTACCTGCGCGTCACCGCGCGACATTCGTCGCTATAAAATTGGAAAAGGTCCAGGTATCCGAGGACGCGGGTGGAGATTGAGTAAAAAGACCAATCACATTGCGCCCCTCCGGCGCTTGGCCGCGAAAGCTGACGACTTGTTCGTCGTTTATGTAGGCGGTTGCACGCTCGCCGTAGAGCTTCAATCGAATTCGGTTGGACTGGCTTGGGCCTTGCTTCAAAGCTTCGGAAACAGTCCACTTAACCGGATTGGCGACCCACTCATAGCCCACGCGGCGTCCTACTGAAAACTTACCATCCGACGAGACCAAAAAAACGAAGAAATCGCCGGGGCCTTGCACCCAAAACATCAATCCTGCCAAGCTATTCCCGCTATCCGTGCTGGGCTCTGCAAGAGTAACCGTCACGCAGATGTCGGCTTCTGGCAGGAACGCCTCGAGGTGATAGCCAAAAGCGATTGAGTTGGCCTTGGCGCGGCCAACCATCTTTCCTTGTTTAATCTGTAGTTCTGGATCTTTAAACCATGTTGTAGAGGGGCCGGGAATTTCGAACTTGTCTTCGAGTAGAACTTTGTTGCCATAGCAAGCTTGCGCAGTCCCGAGACATCCCCAGGCGACCGCCAGCGCCGGGAACAAGAGCATTAGACGGATTAAATAAGCAATCATGACGTTCCTCAACTTTATAAGAATATGATTGTCTTGCAGCAATGATGATTTGTCGAGTCTCCGGCTCCAAGGCGAAACCGCCCAAATTGGAAGCGATCGGAATCTCAGTGGGTCCGCGACCTGTCCCTGAACTTCATCCAGCAGCGATTAGAGTCGCGGTTTTGATACGCCCGGGCGCGGATGAATCGCAAGCCGGCCACGCGTCGATTGCGGCGCTGTAAGCCGCCCACGCAACCTCAACGCTGTCGGCGGCGGCGATCACGCAACACGCTCCATCGTCGCCGATCGTCGTCACCGTAAAGTTGAAACCATTCGCCTGATGTTGGTCGACATCTCGCCCGCGAGCCAGCGCGCAAATCCAGCACTGTTTTGAGGAACGCGGCGGTCGCTCGGCATGCGAACGGAAAAGGACATGCGCCAAGCCTGGTCAAGCCGGAGCGCAGCCCACGCTCGTTTCAGGGGCCGTTTCAGTGGCCACCGAAGCGTTGAAGCTTTCTAAGCTATTGAGAAGATTGGTCGGAGTGAGAGGATTCGAACCTCCGACCCCCTCGTCCCGAACGAGGTGCGCTACCAGGCTGCGCTACACTCCGATTGAAAGGGCCGAAAGCCGCTTTCGGGCCGCTTATAGCCACACCGGGATGGCGCCGCAACTGGTTTCAGGCGCGTCACGGGCGGCGTCGCTCAAGCGTGACATAGGCGAAATCCGCGTCATCCTTCGGGCCGCGGGGCGGCGCTTCGCGCCCGATCTCGCGCCAGTCCGCGGGATTCAGCGCAGGGAAATGCGCGTCGCCGGCAATATCGAGCGCGACCTCGGTCAGTTCGATCACGTCGGTGAGATCGAGAAAGGCGCGATAAATGTCCTCCCCGCCCGCAATGATGATTTCGTCGACGCCGAGCACGGCGGCCAGCCGTCGCGCCGTCGCCAAGGCCTCGGGCGGACTCGCCGCCACATGCGCGCCCTCGGCCTTAAAATGCGGATCGCTGGTGAGAACGACGCTTTCCCGCCCCGGCAGCGGCCGCCCGATCGATTCGAAGGTGCGCCGCCCCATGATCATCGGCCGTCCCCAGGTGCGCGCCTTATAGCGCTTCAGATCGCTCGAGAGCCGCCAGGGGAGGCTGTTGGCGACTCCGATCACGCCATTTCGTCCGCGCGCGACGACGGCGACGAGCTTTGGAGTCATGCGGCCGCGGCGTCGGCGTCTCGGAAATCGGCCACAAGCGCGAATGTCACCAGCATTCCGTCGAGCAGCACGGTGTCGATCTCGACCGGCGGACGCCCGAATCGGCGCGCATAGGCGATGACGCGAGACGCCTCGGGGTGATCTGGCGCGATGGCGTCGATGCGGAGTCGGCCGCCGAACAAGGGTATGCGTCCGGCGCGCCGCAATTCGAATATCTTGAGAATTGCGTCCTTGCTCCTTCCGCGCGTCACGACCCGGATCACCCAATCGACCTCACCTTCCACGGAGACGAGCTTGATCAGGTAGATTGCGTCGACGGGAAAGCCTTCCGCTCGAAGCGCATCAGCGATCTGCTTCAGCCCGGCGACGCCGCCTACAGTTTGGATCGGATCCATGCGAATACTCCGTCCCGTGGATCGCTCAGCGCCTCGACCAAGGCGCGCGCTTCGGTCTCGCCGATTTTTCGATAGCGCGAACCTTCGTTCCAGCCCAACGCCGTGTTCCAGTTCGCCTGCAATCGTGGAGCGGCGGTGAAGCGATCTTCAAGGTCGGGCCCAAGTTCGGCCAATTCCAGCAGCTTGTCGAGCTTATGCGTCCATACGGCGTTAACAATATTCTTATCCGGAATCTCAAAAGCACGAAATTGCTTTGCGATATGCGCCTTGAGCACGAGTTCGACGCTATATCCGCAAAGATAGTATGCGCCCGACCAGTGACCAGCGTTGAGCAGAGCCTGGGCTTCGTGGAGGCGCTCCAGCGCAAGCTCGATCAGTTCGTCATAGGTCATCGCGCTACACCGCGATCGGCGCGGCGATCGCCGGCCAGGAGTCGTAGTTCTCGACGACGACGTCTTCATATTTGAAATCGAAGAGCGAGGTCACATCCGAACTGAGCTTCAGGCGGGGCAGGGGCTTTGGTTCGCGCGAGAGCTGAAGGCGCGCCTGCTCGACATGGTTGAGATAGAGATGCACGTCGCCGAAACTGTGCACGAAATCGCCCGGAACGCAGCCCGTGACCTGCGCGACCATTTGGGTGAGCAGCGCATAGCTGGCGATGTTGAACGGCACGCCGAGGAAGACGTCGGCCGAGCGCTGATAGAGCTGGCAGGAGAGACGCTTCTCGCCGCCAACCTCCGCGACATGAAACTGGAACAGGCAATGGCAGGGCGGCAGCGCCATTTTCTCGACCTGCGCCGGATTCCAGGCCGAGACGATCAGCCGGCGCGAGAAGGGATTGCGCCTGATCTCCTCGACGACATGGGCGAGCTGGTCGATATCCCTGTCGCCGTCGGGCCAGCGCCGCCATTGCATGCCGTAGATCGGACCAAGGTCGCCGTCTTCATTCGCCCATTCGTCCCAGATGGTGACGCCATTGTCGCGCAGATATTTGACGTTGGTGTCGCCCTGCAGGAACCACAGCAGTTCGTGAATCACCGATTTCAGATGCACGCGCTTCGTCGTCACCAGCGGGAAGCCTTGCGAAAGGTCGAAGCGCATCTGATGGCCGAACAGCGACAGCGTTCCGGTCCCGGTGCGATCGTCCTTGCGCACGCCCTCGCGCAGCGCTTTGTCGAGCAGATCGAGATATTGACGCATGGTGAGGGTTTAGCGCGTCCGCGCCGCGCCGAGAATGCCCTGTCTGTTCGCCATCAACAGCGACGACTCCGTTGAAGCGAATTGGCCGGGAATGAACGATCAAAGCGCAGCTCGAATGCCGCGCCTGATCCCTTGTTATATTGGTCTTCCCAGATTATTTTTGTAGTAACAGAAATTGGATGCAGATCGAATTCGACCTCGCTAAGCGCCGCCGCGCCTTGAAGGAGAGAGGTCTCGACATGGCGCGGGCGGGTGAAATATTCGCATCCGCCTATTTCACCTTCGAGGATTGCCGGCGCGATTATGGAGAGTCGCGATACATCACAATCGGCTTTCTCGACGGCCGCATGGTCGCAATCGCATGGACGCCGCGCGGAGACGCCCTTCGCGTGATCAGCATGAGGAAATGCAATGAGCGCGAACAAGAAGCCTATGGCCCCGAACTCGGCTGACGAGGACATCCCCGACCTCTCAACCCCGGAATGGCGCAAGCAGTTCGATCAATCCAAGGTTCGGCGGGGGCGCCCGCCAGCCGAGTTGACGAAAGTCTCGACCACGATCCGGCTCGATCCCGATATCATCGAGGCGTTTCGCGCCGGGGGCGAAGGCTGGCAATCGCGCATCAACGCCGCGCTGCGCGAGTATCTGGGGAAGCGCGCACGGCCATGACGAACCAGTGTGAGATATGGCGTCGAGCAGCCGTATTCTCACAAATTCACCTCACGCGCGGGCATGGCTTCGCGTTTCGGTTCAATGTCGATTTCCCGAAAGGGCGAGTTCTCCATTGCGGCGACCAGCATTTCGCCCGTGCGCTCTTGTTTGAGTTTGCGAAATGCCTCCGCCGCAACGGAGCGGTCAGCAGCTCCGTGAACTG
This sequence comes from Methylocystis sp., assembly GCA_021731565.1. GTDB lineage: Bacteria > Pseudomonadota > Alphaproteobacteria > Rhizobiales > Beijerinckiaceae > Methylocystis. Next base: position 15,026 of record JAKFXD010000010.1, read on the forward strand.
GCGTTTGCGCCTCGATTTCGGTTTCCTGGCCATGGCGCCGAGCATACCAGACCGAAAAGCCATTTCACCGGGCGCGCCCCGCCGACAATCGATTTCCCCGGCAGAACCTTTGCGCCGACCCGCTGCGCTGCCTATATGATCCCCGCTGGGGGAGCGTCGCTTCCCGACAGATGGGGAATAAAACAATGTCGCGTTTCTTCGCCTTTAAGCGTGGATCGCTGATTTCTCTTGCGCTTGCCGCGCTGCTGGCGCTTGCGCCGGCCATCGCCGAGGCGCGCATGGGCGGCGGCGGCAGCTTTGGCAGCCGGGGGGGTCGCTCTTGGTCCGCGCCGCCATCGACCCGCACCATGCCGGGCACGGCCTCGCCCTTCGAGCGCAGCGTCACGCCGCGGCCTTCGCCAGGCATGGCCGGCCCGCTGTCGCAGCCCGGCGGCGCCTTTGGCGGCGGCTTCGGCCGTGGCCTGCTTGGCGGACTCGCCGGCGGCCTGCTTGGCGCGGGCCTCTTCGGCCTGCTGACGGGCCACGGCCTTCTCGGCGGCATGGGCGGCTTCATGTCGATCATCGGCCTGCTGCTGCAGATCGCGCTGATCGTCTTCCTGGCCCGCATGGCCTTCAATTGGTGGACGCGCCGCAATACCGCCATGGCGGGGGCGGGTCGCCATCCGAGCTCGGGCTTCACTTCGCCCTTCACGGCGCGCGCGCCTTTTGGCGCGGCGGGCTTCGGCTCCGGCGCGTCGCCGCAGGCGGCGATGGCGACGCCGATCAAAATCGCGCCGGAGGATTTCAGCGCCTTCGAGCGTCTGCTCGGCGAAACGCAGGGCGCCTATAGCCGCGAGGACATCGGCGCGCTGCGCGGCATGTCGACGCCGGAAATGGCCTCCTATTTCGACGACGAATTGGAGGAGAACCGCCGCAAGGGCGTGCTGAACCGCGTCTCCGACGTGAAGCTGCTGCAAGGCGATCTGTCGGAAGCCTGGCGCGAAGGGGTGGACGAATACGCCACCGTCGCCATGCGCTTCGCGCTCAAGGACGAGATGGTCGATCGCGCCACCGGCAAGCCGGCGCCGGGCTGGGAGGGGCAGACGGAGACCGCCGAGGCCTGGACGTTCCGCCGACCGGCGGGCGCCGGACCGCAGGAGTGGAAGCTGTCGGCCATCCAACAGGCGGCGTAAGTTCCGCCTTCGCCCGGATAATTCGCCCCTCCCCGAAAGGGAGGGGCTTTTTTGCGGGCGGGGACGCATCCCTTGAAGCGCGCCTGCCATGACCAATGAGCTTTCGGCGCTGCCGATCGACGACGCGCTGCCGGCGATCCGCGCGGCGCTCGCGACGTCATCCAATCTCGTCATCGTCGCGCCGCCCGGCGCCGGCAAGACGACGCGCGTCCCTTTGGCGCTGCTCGACGCCGACTGGACCAAGGGCCGCAAGCTCATCCTGCTGGAGCCGCGACGCCTCGCCGCCCGCGCGGCCGCGAGGCGCATGGCGGCGACGCTCGGCGAGAGCGTCGGCGAAACGATCGGCCTGCGGATGCGCCTCGAATCGAAAATCTCGGCGCGAACGCGCGTCGAGGTCGTCACCGAGGGCGTGTTTGCGCGGATGATCCTCGACGATGCGTCGCTCGAGGGTGTGGCAGGCGTGCTGTTCGACGAATATCACGAACGCTCGCTTGACGCGGATCTCGGCCTCGCGCTGGCGCTCGACGCCCAGGCGGGGCTGCGCGAGGAACTCCGGCTCGTCGCCATGTCGGCGACGCTTGACGGCGCGCGCGTCGGCGCCCTGATGGGCGCCAAGACGATCGAGAGCCAGGGGCGCGCATTTGGCGTCGAGACGCGTTATCTCGGCCGCGACGCCAATGCGCGCATCGAAGAGTCCATGGCCCGCGCGATCATGCTGGCGCTGCGCGAAGAGCGAGGTTCGATTCTCGCCTTTCTGCCGGGGCAGGGGGAGATCGCCCGTGTCGCCACACGCCTTGCCGAGTCGCGCCTGCCGGACGACATCGACGTCGCGCCGCTCTATGGCGCGCTTGATCGCGGCGAGCAGGACCTCGCCATCGCGCCGGCGCGGCCCGGCCGTCGCAAGATCGTGCTCGCCACGTCGATCGCCGAAACCTCGCTCACGATCGAAGGCGTGCGCATTGTCGTCGACAGCGGCCTCGCACGCGTGCAGCGATTCGAGCCCGATCTCGGACTGTCGCGGCTCGAAACCGTGCGCGCTTCGCGCGCCAGCGTCGATCAGCGCCGCGGCCGCGCCGGCCGCACCGAGCCCGGCGTATGCTATCGCCTGTGGGACGAGCCGCAGACGGCGGCGCTCCCGGCCTTCGCCGCGCCCGAAATTCTCGACGCCGATCTCTCCGGATTTGCGCTCGATCTCGCGGCCTGGGGGGTGAGCGATCCGGCGCGGCTCAACTGGCTCGATCCGCCGCCGGCGCCCGCCTGGAAGGAGGCGGTCGCACTCGACCGCGAACTCGGGGCGCTCGACGACGACGGTCGGCTGACCGACATGGGCCGCGCCGTACGGGCGCTGCCGCTCGCGCCCAGGTTGGCGCGAATGGTGGTCGAGGCGGCCGGTCACGGCGAGGCGAAGCGCGCCGCCGAACTCGCCATGCTGCTCTCGGAGCGCGGGATCGGCGGCGCCGACGCCGACCTGTCGCATCGGCTCGAGCGCATGCGGAGCGAAAACTCCAAGCGCGCCCGCGACGCGCTACGGCTCGCGGCGCAATGGGCGCGACTGGCGAGCGCGGCGGCTGGTGGATTGCCTCCCCAACCCTCCCCCGCTGGCGCGGGAGAGGGGGCAGACACCGCCCTTCAAGCGAATCGCCGATCGTTAGCGTCCCCTCTCCCGCGCAGCGGGGGAGGGACAGGGAGGGGGTTCTCCGACGGCGCGCTGATCGCGCTCGCCTATCCCGACCGCATCGCCAAATCACGCGGCGCGCGCGGCGAGTTCCTGATGGCGAACGGCCGCGCCGCGATATTGCCGGTCGAAGATCCTCTGTCACGCGCGCCATTTCTCGCCGTCGCCGAACTCACCGGCCGGGCGGCGCAGGCGCGCATCCTCGCGGCATGCGCGCTCGCCGCCGATGAGGTCGAGATGATCGCCGGCGACCGCATCGAAATTCGCGACGAAACCATTTTTGATGCGGCGAGCGCCAGCCTGCGTCGGCGCGCTTTCCGGCGTCTCGGCGCGATACGGCTCGCCGAGCGCAATCTGGCGGTCGAGCCGTCGGAAGAAAATGCAAGGACGCTCGCGCGCGGCGTCGCCGCCCTTGGCGGCGCGCGCCTGCCATGGACGAAGTCGCAGATGCAACGGCGCGACCGCGTCGCCTTTCTACGTCGCGCCGAAGGCGACGAATGGCCTGATCTTTCCGACTCCGCTTTGATCGCGAGCGCCGACGACTGGCTTGCCTCCTTTATCGTCGGGCGTGCGTCGCTCGGTGAGATCACGGCCGACGATCTGGAGGCGGCGCTCGCTCAACTCCTCCCTTACGAGCTGGCGCGCAGGCTCGACGCAGAAGCGCCGCCGTATTTCGAAACGCCCGCCGGGGCGCGTCACGCGCTCGACTATTCGACCGAGAATGGGCCGGTGCTCGCGGTGCGCGTGCAGGAGCTCTATGGCCTCTCGAGTCACCCGACGCTTGCGCGTGGACGCGCGCCGCTCACGCTCGAACTGCTCTCGCCGGCGCATCGGCCGATCCAGACGACGCGCGATCTGCCGGGCTTTTGGAAGGGCTCGTGGAACGAGGTGAAGAAGGAGATGAGAGGGCGCTACCCGCGCCATCTCTGGCCGGACGATCCGGCGGACGCGCAGCCGACGACCCGCGCCAAGCCGCGGGGCCAATAGGCGTTGCGCCTTTCGGCCCTATTCAGCGCGACTGCATCCGCTTCATCTGATCGCGCATCTTCATGATGTCGTCCATGTTGATGGTCTTCGGCATGCCGGGAATTGAAGGCATGTTCGGCATGACGATGTCGCCGGGCTTCTGGCCTTGCTTGCAGGGGCCGAGCCATTTGGCGGTGAGCGTCATGTCGGATTTGGACATGCCGTGCATCGGCGGTTCGTAGCTCGTATGCATCTCGCCGCGATAATTCGAATCGAAAGCGCCGGTGAATTTGCCTTGCATCGTCGCGACGCTCTTGCCGATCTTGCAGACGGATTTAACGGCGTAGGAGTCGCCTTCCTTGGCCCAGCTCGTCTGCTCGCATAAGGGTTGCGCGTCGCGCGCGCCCTCTTTCAAAAGGCTGTCGGTTTTCTCGTCGATACAGTTCTGGATCGCGCCGACCGGCGAGGGCTTTCCGTTCAATTCTGAGTGGATTTCCCAGAGTCCCGGTTTTCGCCGGGGCGGCTCCTCAGCGGCGCCCGCGACGGCCGGAGCCAGCAGAAAGGCGATCGAAAGGGGAAGAATTACTATTGCGCGCATGATAGCTCCCATTGTCGTCGTCCCACCCGGCGTATTCTCGATATTTTGCTGGCGCGGCGCGACGGTGTAAACGAGGCGCCGAGCGACCTCCGACGCATCCAAGGATCATCTATGTTTCCCAAGCCCGACCCGAATCTGCGCCCGAACACATTCGAATATGAAGAGGCGCCGCTGATCAAATCGACCGGCTTTCGCGAATATGACGCGCGCTGGCTGTTTGGCGCCGACCTCAATTTGATGGGCGTGCAGGCGCTCGGCATGGGCCTTGGCGCGCTGCTGCGCGAATTGGGCGTCGCGCCGGAAATCGTCGTCGGCCATGATTACCGCAGCTATTCTTCATCGATCAAACTGGCGCTGGTGAGCGGCCTGATGGCCGCCGGCGTGCGCGTGCGCGACATCGGTCTCGCTCTGTCGCCGATGGCCTATTTCGCCCAGTTCGATCTCGATGTCGCGGCGGTGGCGATGGTGACGGCCTCGCATAACGACAATGGCTGGACGGGCGTGAAAATGGGCGCGCGCCGGCCGGTGACCTTCGGGCCGGAGGAAATGACCCGCCTGAAGGAAATCGTTCTCGCCGGCGAATTTCACGAGGCGGAAGGCGGCTCCTACCGCTACATCGAAAATTTCGGCGCGCGCTATATCGACGACCTCACCCGCCGGCCGCCGTTCACGCGCAAGATGAAGGTTGTCGCCGCCTGCGGCAATGGCACCGCCGGCGCCTTCGCGCCGCAGATGCTGGAGCGCCTCGGCTGCGAAGTCATTCCGCTCGACGTCGCGCCCGACTATACGTTCCCGCGCTACAATCCGAACCCTGAAGATTTGCACATGCTGCACGCCATCGCCGACAAGGTGCGCGAGACCGGCGCCTGCGTCGGGCTCGGCTTTGACGGCGACGGGGATCGCTGCGGCGTCGTCGACAATCATGGCGAGGAGATTTTCGCCGACAAGATCGGCGTCATGCTGGCGCGCGATCTCTCCAAGGTTCATCCGAATGCGTCATTCGTCGTCGACGTGAAATCGACCGGCCTGTTCGCGACCGACCCCGAACTCGTCGCGCGCGGCGTCGTCACCGAATATTGGAAGACCGGCCATTCCTACATCAAGCGCCGTGTCAGCGAGAAGAAGGCGCTCGCCGGCTTCGAGAAGTCGGGGCATTTCTTTTTCAACGAGCCGATCGGGCGCGGCTATGACGACGGGCTGCTCACCGCGATCCATGTGCTTGAAATGCTCGATCGCAATCCGACGAAGTCGATGGCGGAGCTTTATGCCGAACTGCCGAAGACCTGGGGCTCGCCGACCATGTCGCCGCACTGCGACGACGAGAAGAAATATGGCGTCATCGACAAGGTGACGGCGCGCATCGAAGCGATGCGCGCGCAGGGCGAAAAGATCATCGGTCAGCCGATCCGCGACGTCGTGACGATCAATGGCGTGCGGGTGACGGTCGCCGACGGCACATGGGGTCTCGTGCGCGCCTCGTCGAACAAGCCGGAGCTCGTCGTCGTCGTCGAAAGCCCGGTGTCGCAGGCGCGCATGAAGGAAATGTTTACGGCGATCGACGCCGTGCTGCGCGAAAATCCCGAGGTCGGCGCTTATAATCAGACGATTTAGGTCGGCGCCGCTGCGAGTCGACGTTCGACGGTTCTCGACAGATTGGCGGGAGCGCCGAAAATGGGACTGAGGCCGCGCGGATTTCTCGCCGACATCCTGACCTTTTTGCGGTTCTATTCGCGCCTTCCGATCGGCGCGGGCGCTCCTGCGCCGCTCGATTTTGCGCGCATGGCGCCGGCGCTGCCGATCGCCGGCGCCGTGATTGGCGGCGCCGGCGCTACGGCGCTCATCGTCGCGCGCATCTGCCATCTGCCTTCGTTCGTCTGCGCGCTCGTCGCTGTCGCGGTCGTCGTGCTCGCCACCGGCGCGTTGCATGAGGATGGGCTCGCGGATGTCGCCGATGGTTTTGGGGGCGGAGCGACGCGCGAGTCGAAACTCGCGATCATGCGCGACAGCCGCGTTGGCGCCTATGGCGTTCTGGCGCTGTGCTTCACCGTCCTTCTTCGCGTCGCGGCGCTCGGGTCGATCCTCGAGCGCAGCGTCACGATGGCGGCGCTTGCGCTCGTCTTCGCCGGCGCCTTGTCGCGCGTCGCCGGCCTGGCCCCGATGCTGTGGCTTGCGCCAGCGCGTGCGGATGGATTGGGCGCGCGCGTCGCCGCGCCTTCACGAGAGGCTTGGATTCGGGCTTGCGTCATCGCCGCCGCCATCGGCCTTGCGCCCTGGCTGGCGGGCGCGGGCGCGGGTCCGACCGTCGTCGCGATTGTCGCCGCCTTCGCCATGGCGGCGCTCGTCGCGAAACTCGCGAAAAAAGAGATCGGCGGCTACACGGGAGACGTGCTCGGCGCCGCGCAGCAATTGGCGGAGATCGCCATTCTGACGGCGCTGTCGGCGGCGTGAGCCCTATCCGGATTCGGCGAATTCGGCGCGGCGCGCTTCGGCCGCTCGCACCTCGCCGACGGCGCGAAGCAGCGTTTCGACGCCGGCGCCGGATCTGACGGATTCGAGCGCCAGTCGTCGGCGGAACGACCGCGCGCCGGGCATTCCAGCGAAAAGCCCGAGAAGATGGCGCGTCATATTGGCGAGCCGTTCGCCTGCCGCCAATTGTCGCTCGACATAAGGAAGAAAGGCGTCGACAGCCTCGAAGAGGTCGGCCGCCGGGGCAGGGGCGCCGAACAATCGCGGATCAACCGCAAGGAGGAGGGCGGGGTCATGATAGGCGGCGCGCCCGATCATCACGCCGTCGACGCATTGCAGCTGCTCTTCGATCTGCGTCATGCGGGCGAGCCCGCCGTTGATCGCGATCGGAACGTCCGGCAGGGCGCGCTTGAGACGATGCACCAGCGCATAGTCCAGCGGCGGAACATCGCGGTTCTCCTTGGGCGAGAGCCCCTTGAGCCAGGCCTTGCGCGCATGGACGAAGAGCGCGTCGGCGCCGCCGGCGACGCAATTCTCAGCTAACGTGAACAGCGCCCGTTCAGGGTCCTGATCGTCGACGCCGATGCGGCATTTCACCGTGACGGGAATGGCGACCGCGTCCTTCATCGCCCTGACGCAGTCGCCGACCAGCGCGGGCTCCCGCATCAGGCAGGCGCCGAAAGCGCCGTTCTGGACCCGATCCGACGGGCAGCCGACGTTGAGATTGATTTCCCGATAGCCGAATGTCTCGACGATGTTTGCGGCCTTCGCCAGGGCTGCGGGCTCGGCGCCGCCGAGCTGCAGGGCGACGGGCTGTTCGAAGGGGTCGAACGCCAGCAGCCGCGCGCGGTCGCCATGGATCACCGCGCCGGTCGTCAGCATTTCGGTATAAAGGCGCGCGCGGCGCGACAGGAGGCGATGGAAGTATCGGCAGTGCCGATCCGTCCAATCCATCATAGGCGCAACGGCGAATCTAATATCTTGATTTGTAAGCATTTTCAGTTTAGTCTCAACGGCATAGGTCGCGTCGTGTGCACTCCATTCTACGCCTCGATACGACACTTTTCGCTACCTTTCGACCTGTCAGTGCACACAGAGCGCACACGCCATGGCGACATTTACGAGGCTCAAGTCTGGATCCTGGCGAGCCCAAGTTCGTCGCAAGGCGAAATACGTCAACGAGACATTTCTTCGCAGACGCGACGCCGAAGAATGGGCTTTAGACATAGAGAGGCGGATAGATAGGGGCGAGTCGCCAACCAAACGTGCGCGCCAGAACGCGAAGACGTTTGGCGATCTCATTCGCCTTCATAGAGATGACCTTGTGGAAGTCGGTACGCGGATTGGGAGGTCTAAAGCCGCGAGCCTTGGTTTTTTGGAGAGACGACTTGGGGGATGCAAGATCCCTGAACTCGATCGCGAAAGGCTTATCCAGTTTGGTCGCGATCGCGCAAAGGAAGGCGCTGGGCCTGTTACGCTGAGCATCGATATCGGATACGTGAAAACCATACTGTCGCATGCTGCAGCCGTGCACGGTGTTCAACTTACTACAGAGCCGGTTGACCTTGCGCGCATCGCGTTAAGCCGTCTTGGCCTAATTGGGAGGGGTGTCGAGCGGGATCGTCGACCGACCCAGGACGAGATTGATCGGATTATCGCGGCCTTCGACAGTAATCTGAGGCAGGCGATTCCGGTTGGTCGCATCATTCGCTTCGCGATCGCCACCGCGATGCGACAGGAAGAGATCGGTCGGATTGAGTGGGAAGATTACGATCCGGTCCAAAAAATGCTCCTCATAAGAGATCGCAAGGATCCGCGACGAAAGTCTGGCAATAACCAGCGAATTCCGCTCTTGGACGTGAGTGGCTATGACGCAATCCAAATCATCGAAGAGCAGCGAAAAATATCGGGACTAAATCGCGGAAGAATCTTTCCGTACAACGGTAGGTCGATCGGCGCAGCCTTTAGACGGCAGTGCCGGGCGTTAAAGATCCAAGACCTGCATTTCCACGATCTTCGCCACGAAGCGACAAGCCGGCTGTTTGAAGCTGGGTTTACTATTGAACAAGTCGCGTTGGTCACCGGCCATCGAGACTGGAAGATGCTTCGACGTTACACTCATCTGAAGCCGGAGCTTTTGCACCTAAAGCGCGTTCATGGAATGGCAGCTTGACCCAGTAACGACCTTGCTCGGAACGAGCGTTCGCTCGAGATGTCCCGGATTCCGGGCAGTTGGAATGGCAAAGTTTAGATTCCGCGCAGACTCGATGGCCGGATATCGGGCCGAAACGAAGCTCTTCGTCGGTGCATTGAAGGGCTAGCGCGAAAAGCATAGCGCGCGCCGGCTTTATGGTTGCACCTCCTCTTGAAGAGCGAGTTTCTCGGCGCGCCGCAATGTATTGTTCGCCACCGGCTCATTCAATCGCATCCGCATTTCCTTCCCGGCCTTGAAGACAGGCGCGCGCTTATTTGCGATTTGCAAGACGTCGCCCGTCCGCGGATTTCGCGCTTGCCTGGCGTCGCGCCGACGGACGGCGAACGCGCCGAAGCCGCGCAATTCCACGCGTTGACCTTGCGCCAACGCGCAAATAATCCGATTAAGGATGGCATTGACAATCCTTTCGGCATCGTGCGCGTGAAGTTTCGGTTGTCGTTGCGCGATCCTTGAAATGAGGTCTGATTTTTTCATCTTCAGCCGCTCATTTTGCTGCGCGATAGATCGACGACGAATGTCGCGCCGCCGCCTTCGGTATCCTTCACAGAGATGATCCCCTCGTGGAATTCGACGAGATCTTTCACGATCGCAAGACCGAGTCCGGCGCCGGAAGCGCCATCGTGCCTTCGCCAGAAGGGTTCGAAAACCTTCTCGCGATCCGTTTCAGCGACTCCTCCGCCATGATCAATAACTTCGAGCATGCAGCTTTTGTCCAAGCGTACGACGATTGTCCCGCCGTCTGGCTCGGCACGCAACGCATTGTCGATGAGATTTGCGATGATGCTTTCGATTGCCAGCCTGTCGCCGCGCATGATGACGCCTGACATGGGGCCTTGATAATCGATTTCTTTCTTGCTCTGCAGCGTGAGCGGCGTGAAATCGGAAACTTGGGCGAGCGCAATCGCTGCGAGATCGATTTCCTGTTCGGTCGGTGTTTTTGCAGAGGCCAGGCGCGCCGAAGCAAGCAACTGGTCGACGAGCGCCTTCATATGGCGCGCGTGGCGCAACAGATCGGTCCTCGCCTCACCGGACTGGATGTCGTCGAGCCGCGCACGCAGAGCGGCGATCGGCGTGCGCAACTCATGCGCGGCGTTTGCGAGGAAGCGGCGTTGGCGCGCGGCGCCTGCTTCGAGGCGGACGAGGGCCTCATTAAGTGCTTCGATCAACGGAGAGACTTCCTCCGGCACGTCGTCTATCGCAAGTCGTTTGTCGAGGGAATCGAAGCTGATGGCGCGCGCTTCAGCGGCTATGCGCTGTAGCGGCGAGAGCCCGCGGCGAACGGAAAGCCAGATAAGACCTGCAGTGAAAAGGAATACGGGCGCGGACCAGCTGAAGGCGTCCCAGAATTCGCCGAAGAGGCTGATCGGCGCATCACGCCAATCGAACTTATAGCCGTAAAGAACGACGACGAGCCATTCGTTCCCGACACTCGTCATCCGAGCTTCCCATCTGCCGTCGTCGAGATTGAGGCCGTAGTCCATTTTTCCAGTAAGCGGCGGAGCCTTGTCGAAGCCATTGAAGACCGAAACCAGGGTTTTGTCGGAGCCCGAAAGCGGCGCGCCGCTATTGGTGTCAAATACGGCGTAATGCAACGTCGGCGTGCGGGCGATTTTTGCGAGCAATTGCGGCGTCGGCTTGATCGATCGCGAGCCGTCCGCGTCGACGACAATCGACTGGATGACGAGACGCCGGGCCGCATATTCGGAAAGATCTTGCGGCGTCAAATAAATCTGCCCGGCGGCGCCAGCCAATGAAACGCTGATATAGAGGAGCCAGTAGAGAACGGCGCCGACGATTGCCGCCGCGAGGAGTTGAAGCGAGAGGCGCCGAGCGAGCGACGGCGGCTGTTTCATGGCTCGCGCCGCATGATCAGATAGCCGATATTGCGCGCCGCCTTGATTTCGACATTGGCGTTCGCCGTGTTCAGATGCTGGCGCAGTTGCGAGATATGAACATTAAGCCGGTTCCAGTGGACGACGTCGATCGCGCCGTAGACTTCCTCCATAAGCGCATCACGCAACGCCACGCGACCGGCTCGCAGCATCAATGCTTCGAGTAGCGCCAACTCGCGGCTGCGCAAAACAAGAGGCTTCCCCTCGACCCGCACTTCGCGACTGCTCGCGTCGAACGTCAAATTCCCAAGTGTCAAGGGCGGAGATAATTCTCCGCCCGGGCGGCGCACGCATGCGCGAATGCGCGCCATCAGTTCATCAGGCTCGAAGGGCTTTG
>JAKFXD010000054.1 GCA_021731565.1 Methylocystis sp.
CCGCCGCGCGGATCATTTTGACCGTTTCGCCGGTGCCGCTCGTCGCCACCGCCGAGGCGCGTCATGTGGTGACGTCGACCATGTATTCGAAATCGGCGCTGCGCGTCGCCTGCGATGTGCTTTCGCGCGCGCTCGGCCAGGTCGCCTATTTTCCGTCTTACGAGATCGTCGCCGGCGGCTATGCGCCGATTGATTATTTCGCGCCGGATAGGCGCAGCGTCACGCAGGACGGCGTGGCGCATGTCATGCGGGTGTTTGAGCGCCACTTCGTCAAGCGCAGCGTCGCCGGAGAGGCCTTGCGCGGCGCGTTGCGCGCGCTCGGTCCCGCACTTGGTCCCGCACTCGGCACGATACGTTCCGCGCCGGCCGAGGACCCGATTGCGGCCGCGATGCGCCTGATGTGCGACGAAGAGGCTTTGTCTTTGGAGAGAATCGAAGCGTCGTCGAGCGAGGAAGCGCCGTCGGAAGCCGAGCCGGCGCCCCAGATCGAATCAAGTGAAGAATCTGCCGCGAAGGAACCGCTCGCCGACAAGCCCGAGCATGAGGCCGATCCCTCCGACCCAGAAAACGAGCGACTTGTTGATTAGTTCGGGATCGTAGCTCGCATAATAGGCGGACCGCAGCCATTCGATGAGCTGCGTCAGAGGATTATACGCCATATATTCCCGCAGATTCGCAGGTATCGCATTGGGCGGAAGATAGGCGCCCGAAATCACATATAGGCCAGCCATGACGAGGAGGAAAAACACCAGAAAGTAAGGACCCACGAGCGCGCACATCACCACGTTGAGAAATCCGAGCCCGATCCCCATAAAGACGGTGGCGCCGATCGCTTTCGACGCTTCCGCCATATCGGTCGGCATGACGTCGACATCGAACAGGCTGGCGGCAAATATGAACAGTGCGAGCACGATCACGGCGTTGAGCGTTTCGAGGACGCAGCGGCTGAAAATGAGATGCAGCGGCTGAATGACCGGTATGTTCAACAATTGACGATTCTGCGGAATCGCCATCGCCAACAGGCGCGCCGGATAGAAGCACAAAATATAGGGCACGACGCCGGTCCCGATGAATACCGTCGGGCTGTCGCCAATAGGCGCAACCGAAATCCTGAGCAGGTAAGCCAGCGTGATGACGCCCATATGCGACAAGGGCCAGGCGATCGCGATCAGATAGCCGACATGGCTGGTGCCGAAACGCGACCGCATGTCCTGGATCAGGACGGCGCGCATGATGCGGCGAAACTCCGCGAGCCGAGCGCGAAGAGTCGCGAAGCGCTCCTCAAGAAGCGAGTTCAGGGCCAAGCTCGTCACTTTGCTGCTCCGTCATCCGTGCAACGCGAGACATTTCTCATCAGATAGGCGGAATAATGACGCCAAGGCCGATCCGGGCCGCACTGCTCGATGCGCTCGCCGCGTCGGTCGCTTCCGAAGCGCGGCAAATCGAGGCGTTAGAGCATTTTCCGCCGAAGTGGATGCCGGTTCGGCTTAGAAAATGCGTCAATTCAAGAAACTGGAGCAAGTTCATGAATTGATGATTCATGAACGCGCTCTAATCGTCAAAGGAGTCGAAATTGTGATAGGTTCGCGCCGCAGCACGAAGCGTTAGGCCAAGCGAGGGACCGGCGGCGCGCCAGCGGCTGATTGGCGGATTGGGACGACGACGCCTTTATGCGCATAGGGAGCGTGACGTGGACCGCGACGACCTCGGCTATATTGACGCGCATTTTGAAGAGTCCTTGGCGACGTTGCAGGCGGCCGCGAATGACGCGGCCTTCAAAAGCGCGCTCGCGACCGTTGCCGCGCGCATCGTCAGATCCTTGCAGAATGGCGGCAAGGCGCTGTTTGCGGGCAATGGCGGCAGCGCCGGCGACGCGCAGCACATCGCCGGCGAATTCGTCTCGCGGCTGAATTTCGATCGCGCGCCGCTCGCCGGCCTGGCGCTGACGACCGATGCGTCGGTGCTCACCGCGATCGGCAACGACTATGGCTATGCCGACATTTTCTCCCGGCAGGTCCGCGCTCTTGGGCGCCGCGGCGACGTTTTTGTCGCGATCAGCGCCTCCGGCAATTCGCCCAATATTCTGAAGGCGGTCGAGGCGGCGCGCGAGATGAGCGTCGTGACGATCGGCTTGACCGGCAAGAGCGGCGGGAAGCTCGCCTCCGCCTGCGATATCTGCCTTCATGTTCCTTCCAATTCGACGCCGCTGATTCAGCAGGCGCACATCGTCGCCGCGCATCTGATCTGCGGCCTCGTCGAAAGGGCGATGTTCGCGGACGGCGCGACGACGCAGCAAAGCGCCGTCGCGTGATCCGGCAAGCGGTCATACTCTGCGGCGGGTCATGGACGGCGCATCGGCCGCAACCGCTCCTGCCCGTGGCGGGCGCGCCGTTCCTCGACGTGCTCCTTGCGGAAGCCGTCAGGCAGGGGTTTGACGATATTCTTCTGCTTGCCGGCGGACCGGCGGAAGAAATCGCCGCATACGCTGACGAATCCGCGAAACGTCTCGGCGCGACGATCGGCGTCGCGATCGAACCGAGTCCCGCGGGAGCGGCGGCTTACGCGCGCGACAGCTTGGCGGACGAATTCCTTCTGTTGAACGGCGGTTCCTGGTTCGACGTCAATTTGCGCGCGCTTGCCGCGCTCGCGCCGCATCGACCGGACGCCGCGATGATTCTCGCCTTGCGCCAGACGTCCGACGTTTCGCGCCATGGCGCGGCCGTTCTATCGGAAGGCAGAGTGACCGGCTTCTTCGAAGACGCGCGGCGGGCGGGCGGCGGCCTTGTCGATGGCGGAGTCTCTGTCTGCCGCAAGCGGCCTCTTCTTGCTGCGATGGAAGCCCTCGACGGGCGCGGCCTGTCGCTCGAGACCGAGGTCATGCCGAAGCTGGCGCGCGACGGCCGGCTGTTTGGCGAAATCTGCGACGGCCGCTTCATCGACATTGGCCTTCCGGAATCCTACGCCGCGGCGCAGAGCGACATTCCGGCGCTATTGCGCAGGCCGGCGGTCTTCTTCGACCGAGACGGCGTGCTCAATGTCGACCTCGTTCATGTCGGCTCCATCGATCGCTTCCATTGGATCGACGGCGCCATCGACGCCGTTCGGGAGTTGAACGATCGCGGCTATCTGGTTTTCGTCGTCACCAATCAGGCGGGAGTCGCCAAGGGACTTTATGAGGAGAAGGACGTCGTCGCGCTGCACGCCCATATGCAGGACGCGCTTGCGGCCCATGGCGCGCATATCGATGATTTCCGCTATTGTCCCTATCATGTCGACGCGACGGTTCCGGCCTATCGCCGCGATTCGCCGATGCGCAAACCCTCGCCGGGCATGCTGCTCGACCTCCTCGCCAACTGGCGCGTCGATCTTTCGAAGAGTTTCCTGATCGGCGACAAGGAAAGCGATATTGCAGCCGCCCTGGCGGCCGGCATGCCCGGCTATCTTTTTGACGGCGGCGATCTCGGTAAATTTCTGCGCGCTATTCCCGACTATGTCGATGCCGCCGGTTCCCGCGTGCGCCGGACCAACGCGCTCGTCAATGGCGACGCTCAATTGGTCAGCGCCGGGCTCTCGCGATAGAGCAGAGGGAAGAGCCGCTTGAGATTGTCGACCTTCGGCAAGTCGTTGTAGACGATGTAAGGCTGCGTCGGATGGCGGACAAGATAGTCCTGATGATAGGCCTCCGCCGGATAGAACGTCTTCAGCGGTTCAAGCGTGGTGACGATCGGCGCTGAGAAGACCCTCGCGTCGGCAAGCTGCGCGATGTAGTCGCGCGCGAGTTTTTCCTGCTCGGCGTTCGCGACGAAAATCGCCGAGCGGTATTGCGCGCCGGCGTCCGGACCCTGGCGGTTGTGCTGCGTCGGATCATGCGCGACGGAAAAGTAGATGCGCAGCAATTCGCCAAGGCTAACAATCTTCGGATCATAAGTGACTTCGACGGATTCGGCGTGGCGCGTGTCGCCCTGCGAGACCTTGTCGTAATGCGCCGTCTGCTCAGCGCCGCCGGCATAGCCGGAGACGGCGCGCGAAACGCCCTTGACGCGCTGAAAAACGCCCTGCACGCCCCAAAAGCAGCCGCCGGCGACGACGAGCTTCTGTTCGCCGTTGCTCGCCGGCTGCGGATCGTAAGCGGGGGCGGGCAGAAGAACGGCGCGCTCGGCGGCGCCGGCGAACGGGGGCGCGAGAATGATCAACGCGGCGGCGACAATGGCGGCGAGTCTCATGCCGACAAATCTCATGGCGATTTTCCTTACGCTTGTCCGCGCCCGGCGAAACGCAGCGCGACGCCGTTGATGCAGTAGCGCAGCCCGGTCGGCTTTGGACCGTCGGTGAAGACATGGCCAAGATGCGCGTCGCAGCGCCTGCAGGAAACGGCGACGCGCCTCATGCCGAATGACGCATCGGCGCTTTCGACGGCATTGGCCTTCGAAATCGGCGCGAAGAAGCTCGGCCATCCGGTGCCGGAATCATATTTGGTTTTCGAATCGTAAAGCGCCGTGTCGCAGCAGACGCATCGATAGAGTCCGTCGGCGTGATTGTCCCAATAGGGGCCGGTGAAGGCGCGCTCGGTGCCATCCTTTCGGGTCACTTCGAAGGCGAGCGGCGAGAGCTGCGCGCGCCATTCCGCCTCGCTCTTGACGATTTTCGCGACGCGAGACAGTCCGAGGCTCCTGCCGTTGGAGTCGAATGTCTCGATCTCGACCATGTCGACGGCGGCGCGCGCCGGCGGCGCAAAGGCTAGAAGGACGGCGCCTGATAAGAGGCTGCGACGGTTCACGATCGGCTCCTGCATTGTCGCTTATTATTCGTGCGCGGGCCGGAAAGGTTACGCACCTCTCGTCGCTTTCGAGATCAGCGGCGACCGAAGAGCTTTTCGATGTCGGCGAGCTTCAGCTCGATATAGGTCGGCCGGCCGTGATTGCACTGGCCGGCGCCCGGCGTCGCCTCCATTTCGCGCAGCAGCGCGTTCATCTCGGGCGCCGACAGCCGCCGGCCGGCGCGCACCGAATGATGGCAGGCGCAGGTCGCCAGCACACGATCGAGCTTGCGCGAAAGGCCCCGCGCGTCGCCGTCCTCGGCAAGAAGATCGGCGATATTCTCGACGAGACGCTTACTGTCGATCTCGCCGAGCAGCGCCGGGGTCTCGCGCACCAGCACGGCGCCCGGGCCAAAGGGCTCGAGCGTCAGACCCAGCGCGGCAAGTTCGCCCAGCGCCGGCGCGAGCGCGTTCATGCGCGACTCGTCGAGTTCGACGACGGCGGGGATCAGCAGCATCTGTCGCGCAACCCCCTTCTCCTCGCGCTGGCGTTTGAGCTTCTCATAGACGATGCGCTCATGGGCGGCGTGCTGGTCGACAATGACGAGTCCGTCCTGCGTCTGGGCGATGATGTAGGTTTCATGCAATTGCGCGCGCGCCGCGCCGAGCGGCGACTCGGAATCTTGCGCGGGCGTATCATGCGCGCGCGCATCCGCCATCGGCGGCCCGGCGTCGAAAGCGGCCTGCGGCTCATCTTCGAAGCCCGCGGGCGCATAGGGCGAACGCGCGACGCTCCAGTTCGCGGGCGGCGGGGCGGAATAGCGCGCGCCATTGCCACGCGCGAGCGCGTCGATCGCCGCGCGCGCGTTCGTATCGGCGCTGCGGCCGCTCTTTTCGGCAAGCGCCTGTTTCAGCGCGCCGACGACGAGGCCGCGCACCAGTCCGGGATCGGCGAAGCGCACCTCCGCTTTGGCCGGATGCACATTGACGTCGACGATGCGCGGATCGCAGTCAACAAAGAGCGCCGCGACCGGATGGCGGTCGGCGCTCAGAAAATCGAGATAGGCGGCGCGGATGGCGCCGGCGAAGAGCTTGTCGCGCACCGGCCGGCCGTTGACATAGACAAATTGCATCTGGGCGTTGCCGCGGCTGTAGGTCGGCAGACCTGCAAAGCCAAAAAGGCGCACGCCGTCGCGCGCGGCGTCGACTTCAAAGGCGTTTGAGCTGAAATCCTGGCCGAGAATCTGGAAGATGCGCCGCGCGGGATCGCCGTCGCAGGCGGCATAGTCGAAGAGCGCGCCGCTGTCGGCGGAAAGCGAGAAGCGCGCCTGCGGATTGGCCATGGCGAGACGCTTGACGACATCGACGATCGCCGCGGTCTCGGTGCGCTCGGTCTTTAAAAATTTCAGCCGCGCCGGCGTCGCGGCGAACAGCGCGCGCGCTTCGATTTTTGTCCCGCGTGGCCAGGCGCAGGCGGAAAGACCGCGCTTTTCGCCTGCTTCGACACGGATGGCGTAGCCGTGCGGCGCGCCCTCAGCGCGGGTTTCGATCGAAAGATCAGCGACCGCGGCGATCGAGGGCAGCGCCTCGCCGCGAAAGCCGAGCGTGGCGATAGCGGTCAGATCGCCGTCGGGGATTTTGGAGGTGGCGTGACGCTCGATCGCGAGCGCGAGATCATGCTCGTCCATCCCGCTTCCATCGTCGATGACGCGGATCAGGCTCTTGCCGCCCGCTTCGATCGCCACGTCGATGCGCGTCGCGCCGGCGTCGAGCGCGTTCTCGACCAGCTCCTTGACGGCCGACGCCGGCCGCTCGACCACTTCGCCGGCGGCGATGCGATCGACGAGAAGCGGATCGAGACGGCGAATCGGCATGGGTGAATGGGTTCAAAGGGCCAAGGCTCTGAAGACTATAACTGCTTTAGGGGGAGGAGGCGCCCAAAATAGGCCTCTTGAAACTATACCCCTTGGGGGTATATATTAGCGCCATTGGGCCAGGAGCGGATTTGCGGATTTTCAAAACCAAATGGTTTGCGCGGTTTGCACGAAAGGAAAAGATCGGGGATGCGCGGCTGCGCGAAGCGATCGACCGAGCGGCGAAAGGCGGCATTGACGCCGCGCTCGGCGGCAACCTTATCAAGCAGAGGGTTGCGCGGGACGGCGGGGGGAAGTCCGGCGGATTCCGCACCATCGTCGCCTTCCGCGCGAAGGAGCGAAGCATTTTTCTTTACGGCTTCGCCAAGAACGAGCGGGACAATATCGACGCGGAGGATTTGGAGCTTTTGAAAAAACTGGCGCAGCAATTCCTGCCGATGCGCGCGGCGGAGATTGAAAGGGCGATCGAAGAAGGCGAACTCATCGAGGTGGAGCATGACGACGAAGGCGAAAAAGAAATTTCGCAGCAAAATCGCGGAAGCGGCGCATGAGACCGCCAGCGACCTGCATCGCATTGGTCTCCTCGACGCCAAGACGATGCGCGAATTCGACGCGGCGTGTCTCACCACGATCGAGCCGCTGACCGGCAAGCAAATCCTCGCGCTGCGCGAGCGCGAAGGCGTGAGCCAAGGCGTGTTCGCCCGCGTGTTGAACGTAAAGCCGAAACTGGTGAGCGAATGGGAGCGCGGCGAAAAGAAACCAAGCGGGCCCTCGCTCAAGCTGCTGTCGATTGTGAAAGCGCGCGGCCTTGAGGCGATTATTTAAGTTGTAAAAGCTCTATACCTTATTGCAATCATTCCTATACCGATTTCGGAGGACAGGCTATCAATGAGCAAAAGACTAGAAGCAACTGTCGAGTGCCGAAATTGCGGCCACACGCAGCATATGACCCTTTTTAGAACATTGTGGGTCGAGTACTCCGAAAATATGAGTCTAGTTTTAAATGATATGGTAAATGAGTTCTGCTGTGAAGAATGCAAATATGTTGAGCGCCTAGAATTCCCATTTCTGTGCACCAATGTGAAGAGAGGCGTGGCTATTTGGTATGAGCCGTATCATGACGAACAAATAGACGAAGACATAAGACAGTATCAGAAGCACATGGGGGCTAACAGTTTTTACGCCAAAGCGCCGAGGATAGCCGACTGGGAGACATTTAAAGCTAAGTTGTTGGAAATGAACGAAGCAGGTCCACAGCCGGGTCAAGAGACCCAACCATCAGCAGAGAGCAAAAGTTTTTTCAGAGGCTTCATAGATTCTTTAAAGCACGGAAAACCAAGGTTGGCTGAAAAAACAAAAGCGTCGCCGAGTGTTGGTGAAGTGATTGAAACGTATGGTGCGCTTCTCGAAAATTATCCGTTCTCAATCCTCGATAGCTCAATGCTTCCTGTGCCAAAACCACAAATGAAGGCCATATTGAAGACCGCGTACAGAGAGACTCGCGGCGAGCAAATGAGGCGACATCTTGAAGCAGGATTTATGTTCTTGAGCATGTTTCAGGATGGCGTCGGCCCCATGCCTATAGATGGCAAACTATTCAAGGGCTGCGGAAAGTCGAATATCCATGCCGAGTTGGCGGCATTTAAGAAATGGATGCCCTGGCAAGAACGGTCTTCCGTTGAAATGGAATGTCTATTGGATGAGTGGAATCGTTTCAAGAAAGGCGGCGATTCATAGCGCCTCTTGCCATGCCAAGCTGCGAACGATGACCGCTCACGCGGTCAACTGTTCCGGATAAGTGGCGATACCGCGTCAATGACCGCTCGGGCAGTTTCATCGGCAATGTTCGCAAGCTCGGGGACTGCTCGGTTCGTGGGATATCGCGCGCTGCTGTCCAAATGCACAGGGCCTAAAATTTCGAGCGAAGCGGTAACTTCCGGCATAGAGGGAAGGCCGCAGTCACGCGCGGCCTCATGCCATGCTTTTAGGTCGTGATTGTGCAGACCCTTGGGGCGTGGCCGGCCGTCGTCGAAGCATTGGTAGCAGTATGCCTTCAAAGCCAACTCAATTGATTGCAGAAGCAAAGCGTATTTTGGCCAGTTCATTTCGGCATCGACGTAATCGGCGCCCCCAGGGGCGTCCTTAAACATACGGGCGCGCGCCAAAAATTTAACCGGCAACGGCAAGCCATGCGTCGGCGAAGGGAAGATAGGCGGCACCAGTTTCATGCTTTCAGCCTCGAAATCATACTCCGCGAGACATTGAACCGCCGCGCGAGATCAGCTTGCATCGCGCTGCTTTCGGCATGCGCCGCAAGCGCTTCCTCGCGCCGATGGCGGGTGAGCATAGGCGTCTCTCCGCTCCAGCTGAGCGCAAAGCCTTCACCTGCACATCAGCGCTCTGGCCGTCGGTCGAGACTCGCGCATAGCGGCAGTTCATGCGATCTGCGGGGCAGGATGCGAGACGTGCTTGCGCGGGGTGAAGGTGAGCGTCACTTCAACATCCTCGTCGAGCTTGCCGAGTATGCCAATGAGCCGGTCCAGGGTGAAGCGGCGTAGCTGCGTGTTGCGAATTCGGGAAAATTCCGAATGAGCAACGCCCGTAAGCTTTTCCGCGTCACGGGTTGAAAGCTTGCGATCGTCGAGAACCCGAATGATCTTGGCGGCGATGAGGGCGCGCGCTTGTTCAAGGCCCGCGTCGAGCCGTCCAAAGTCGCGGTAAACGTTGCCGCTCCCGCGCGCCAATTCAAAATCGTCTTTGCTCATGCCAGTGCCTCCTTCAGCCGTTTCAGTCGCTCACGAATAAGCTCAACCTCCACCTGTGGGGTTTTGATCCCGGATTTCGATTTCTTCTGGAATGCGTGAATGACCCAAACATCCGCGTCGATCTTCAGCGCATAGATGGCGCGAAAGGCGTCGCCACGATGCCGCAAGGCGATCTCGAACACGCCGCCGTCAACGCCCTTGAACGGCTTCGCCTTGTCGGACTTCCCGCCCTCGGCTGCGACGGTGAGCGCGTCCAGCATGTCGCTTTGCACGTCGTCGGGAAATTCCTCGAAGTCGCGCCGCGCCGCCTTGATCCATGAAATGTTTTTGGTATTCCGCATTCGAGCCTGTGTTGACAAATCTGTCACCAATTTGCAAGTTAATTCGTCGATGACGTCAGACTGCGCTAGCAGCTTCGAAGAAGGGTGGCTGGCGTGGGAATTGAGCGACTTAGATCGCTACCTTTCCGATCCCTGTGGCTGCCCGGCGCAAAATCTACGAAGTGGAACTACCGGACGATTTCCTTACGGCGCAAAACGGACAACAATTCCCCTCCAACTCCGTCTTGCCAAACTTCACGCGAGCGGCTCAAGCATCAGCGCCAGATTCTCCACCGCCACCACCCGCGCTTTGGCCCCGGGCGCGAGGCTCTCGAGCGGCGAATCCTGCGCAAGCCGCGCCTGCCATTCGACGCCGGACCAGAAGACGACGCCATGGGTTTTCGTCACCTCATGCGTCGTCGTCAGTTCGCGCCCGATCAGATCGCTGCTCTTATCCTCTTCGATGTCGGCGTTTTGAAACCGCTGCAGCGGCCTCCTGCCGACGATGGCGATCAGGAGACTGGCGCCGGCGACGATCGCCGCGGTTTCGACAAGCGGCGGGCGCCAGCCGGTGGCGTAGAGAACCACGCTCGTTAAGAGCGCCCCCACCGCGACGAACATCACCGGCGAGAGGCCGATCACCACAATGTCGAGCCCGAGCAGGATGAGGCCGGCGATCAGGCTCGCATTGGCGGGATCATAGAGAAAGGCCGTCTCCATCATTCCGTTTCCCGCCAGGGCTGGGCGCCGCGCTGCCGCGCCTCATCGCCCGCGCCGGCGTTGACCATTTTAAGCACCGCCATCGCCTTGGCGAGCCAGCCGGCGGGGTCGGCGCCGTCGCCCATCAGCACTAAGGAATTGCCGGCCTTGGCGAGGCGGCCATATTGCTCGATGGCGCTTTTGGCGACTTCGAGCTGCACCGCCTGATCGCCGCCGACCTGGGTGATTTGCGTGCGCACCAGTTCGATCGCCTTGGCCTGGCCTTCGGCGCGCAGAATGGCGGCCTGCTTCTCGCCTTCGGCGCGGTTGATCTCGGACTGTTTCACGCCTTCCGATTCGAGCACCGTCGCCCGCTTGTCGCGCTCGGCCTTCATCTGCCGCTCCATCGACTGGCGCAGCGATTCGGGCATGGCGATGTCCTTGATCTCATAGCGCGTGACATGCGCGCCCCAGAGCTGGGCGGCGTCGGAGACGGCGCGCACCACCCGCTCATTGATCTCGCTTCGGTTCTCGAAGGTCTTGTCGAGCTCCATCGAGCCGATGGCCGAGCGCATCGAGGTCTGCGCCAGATTGATGATGGCGCGGCGGATGTCCTGCGCGCCATAGGCGGCGTCCTTGGCGTTGACGATCTTGTAATAGAGAACGCCGTCGATGGTGACGGTGGCGTTGTCCTTGGTGATCGCGTCCTGCTCCGGCACGTCGATCACCTGTTCGCGCAGATCGAAAGTGTAGGCCACCCGCTCGACGATCGGCCAGACGAAATTGACGCCCGCGGTCAGCGATCGGTTGTAGCGGCCCAGCCGCTCGATGACGAGCACGGTCTGCTGGCGCACGAAGCGCACCATCGTCGACAGCGCCAGCAGCGCGACATAGGCGAACCAGAACAGCGGATTTTGGAAGAGGCCGATCGGCAGGCCGAGATTGAAGGAGCGATCGACGATCAGGAGGCCGATCGCGACGGCGCCGACGATAAAAAGCGCGAAACCCATGGAATGTACTCCCGGTGCGAGGCGCGTGGAACGAATGTCGTCGAGCGACAGGGACATGGCGGCTCCCGACATGACGAATGGGCGCCGACCGCGAAGGTCGGACCGGCGCGCCAACCGAACTCTAACGCGCCGGATGTGTCGAATGCGTGCGCCGGCGCATCTCTCGTCCGCCGTCGGTCAGCGCTTCCCCCACCAGCTTTCCAGCGTCGGGCCGAACATCGGCGCGGCATAGCGCGGCAGTCGCGCCGGCCGCGCGATATCGGTCGAATGCGCGAGCCATTGTTCGGACGCATGAAACAGCGGCACGACATAGAAGCCGGACAGCAGCACCCGGTCATAGGCGCGCACCGCGGTGACGAAATCCTCGTGGCGCGTCGCCGAGAGCAGGTCGACGATGAGCGCGTCGATCGCCGGGGAGGCGGCGCCGGCGAGGTTGAAGGAGGCTTCCTGGTCGGCGCTGGCCGAGCCCCAGCGCATGCGCTGTTCATTGCCCGGCGAGGCCGAGGCGATCCATTGGCCGAGCATCATGTCGAAATCGAACTTCTGCCGCCGGCGCTGATATTGCACCTCGTCGACGAGGCGCACCCGGGCGTCGACGCCGATCCGCCGCAGCGACGAGGCGTAGTTGAGCGCGAGCCGCTCCTGATTGCGGTCCTTGACCATGATTTCGAAGGCGACCGGCTCGCCGTCCTTGCGCAGGGCGTCGCCCTCGATGGCGTAGCCGGCGCTCTCCAGCAGATCGAGGGCGCGCTTCGCCATCTCGCGGTCGCGGCCGGAGCCGTCATTGACCGGCGGGCGCCAGCGGCCCTCCAGAATATCGTCGCGCACCGCGCCTGGAAAGGGCGCGAGCAGCGCGCGCTCGCCGGCCGAGGCCGGGCGGCCGGAGGAGGACAATTCCGATTCGTCGAAGAAGCTTTTGGTGCGGGTATAAAGCCCGGCGTAGAGATTGGCGTTGACCCATTCGAAGTCGAACATCATGCCGAGCGCTTCGCGCAGGCGGATGTCCTTAAACAAGGGCCGGCGCGTGTTGAAGACGAATCCCTCCATGCCCTTGGGCATGTCGTTCTTCAAAGTCTCCTTCACGACGCGGCCTTCGTTCAATGCGGGAAAATCATAGCCGCTCGCCCAGCGCGTCGTGCTGGTTTCGTCGCGATAGTCGAGAAGGCCGGCCTTGAAGGCTTCGAACAGCGAATTGCCGTCGCGAAAATACTGGATGTCCACCTCGTCGAAATTATAGAATCCGCGCTGGCTCGGCAGATCGGCGGCCCAATAGTCCTTGGTGCGACGCAGCAAGAGCCGATCGCCGACCTTCACATCGGCAACGACATAGGGGCCGGAGCCGATCGGCTTGGCCAGCGTCGCGTCGGAAAAGCGCTCGACGTCGGTCGCATGTTTGGGAAGCACCGGCATGATCGCCAGAATGAGCGGCAGCTCCCGGTCGCCGACGCCAGTGAGATCATAATGCACGGTGTGGGCGTCCGGCGCGTCGATCGATTTCACCAGCCCATAGGCGATCCGCTGCTGCGGCCGGCCCTTGGTCTTTAAGAGGTCGAAGGAAAACAGCACGTCTTCGGCGGTAATCGGCGTTCCGTCCGAAAAGCGCGCCCGCGGATCGAGATGGAAGGTCAGCTGCGAGCGCGCCGGATCGATATCGATCGAGCGCGCGATCAGGCCGTAAAGCGTGAAGGGCTCGTCCTGCGAACGGGCCATCAGGCTTTGAAAAACATTGCCGACAAGCCCCTGGGCCGCGCTTCCCGACTTGAGATTGAACGGATTGAGGCTGTCGAAAGTCCCGGCCAGGCCGACGCGCAGCCTGCCGCCCTTTTTGGCCTCCGGCTCGGCGTAGGGGAAGTGGTGGAAATCGCCCGGCAGGGCGGGATCGCCATGCATGGCGATCCCATGCGTCGGGCGGGGCGCGTCGGCGCCTGGCGGGGACAGGGCCGCGCCGGCGCAGGGCGCGGACATCATCAGCGACAGGGCGAGGCTGAGGGCGCGGCGCCCCCGCATGCGCTGCTCGCCGCCGCCGCCGGCGGGGCGATTCGGGGTAATCGGGCGAATCTTCATCGGCGGACCATATTCCACTGTCCGGCCGCCAGAAGCGAGTCGCACTCAAGTCTTCGGCCTTTTTTTGCGACGGTTTTGCAAAAAAAAGCGCCCATCCCAAGCATTGAACGCGCCGTCTGGCTGGAATTTACTGCGGCGACCATGTAAGAGCGTTGCCGTCGCCTCGTCGGCGTCGCGCAATCGCGCTGGAACACGGGCTGGTCAAGTTCCACGGCGCTTTGGCGCGAAGGCGGCCTCCCGTTATGACGCGACCTTAAAACGACCCGGAGCCGGAGCACGCCGGCCAGCAGGACAATCGAAAGGAACTTCCGATGTCGACCCATTTTTCGCGTTTTTGCGCGATGGCCCTTGCCGGGGCGTTGCTGTTGATCGGCGGCGCCGCCTGGGCTCAGCAGGCCCCCGCGGCCGGCGCGGCGCAACAGCAGCAGCCCCAAGGCCCGATCGCCGCCGATCTCGTCGCGGTTCAGCCGGACTGGACCAAAGTCTGCGGCTCCGATCCGCAGACCAAGAAGGAAATGTGCTATACGACGCGCGACTTCGGCGTTTCCGCCAAGGAGGGCGAGGCGCCCCAGCCGCTGCTCGCGCTCGCGATCTATGATCCCAAGGGCGACGATCAGAAAATCATCCGCCTGCTTCTGCCGCCGGGCCTCCTGCTGAAACCCGGCTTCCGCTTCGCGATCGACAAGGGAACGCCGGAAAGCGGCGCGTTCGAAATCTGCTATCCGAACGGCTGCTTCGCCGAAGCGAAGGTGAAAAAGGCGCTCGTCGACGGCATGAAGAAAGCCGAAAAAATGTCGGTGGTCGTCAAGAATCAGGCGAACAACGAGGTCACCTTCTATCTGCCGCTGGCCAACTTCGGCAAAGCCTTCGACGGTCCCGCCATCGACCCGAAGGTGCTCGAAGAGCAGCAAAAGAAGCTCCAGGAAGAGCTGCAGAAGAAGGCCGAGGAGGAGCGCAAGCGGCTCGAGGCTCAAAAGGGCGCCGCGCCGGCCGCGCCGAAGAAATAAGCCAAATCAAAATCCATTCTGAAAACCCGCGCAAGACCCTGTCCGGCGCGGGTTTTTTGTGTCCGCGCCGGCGTCGCCGGAACCCTCGTCGCCGGCGCCGATCTTGCGTCTAGACGAACGGTCGCGCGTCACTTTGACGCAAAGCGGAGGGCCGGTCTATATAGGGCGGTCGACCCAACTCGCGGCGAGGTCAAACAGCGCATGTCTATTGCTATCGTTATGGTCCTGGTGGTTGCCGGCTCAATCCTGTTCCATGTCTTGAGTCCCTGGCGGATGACGCCGATCGCGTCGAATTGGGGATTCATTGACGACACGATGGGTCTGACCTTTCTGGTGACCGGCGCAGGTTTCGTCGCGGTCATTTTGTTCATGGCCTATTGCCTCTACCGCTTCCGCCACGAGCCGGGCCGGCGCGCCGCCTATGAGCCGGAGAACCAGAAGCTCGAAGCCTGGCTTGGAATCGTCACGACGATCGCCGTCGTCGTTCTTCTCGCCCCCGGCCTGCTGGTCTGGGGCCAGTTCATCACCGTGCCCAAGGACGCGATCGAGATCGAAGCGGTGGGGGTCCAATGGAGCTGGAGCTTTCGCCTCGCGGGCCTCGACCATCAGCTCGGCTCGAGCGACGTTCGCTACATCGATACGACCAATTCCCTGGGTCTGAGCCCGGCCGATCCCAAGGGCCAGGACGATCTGCTGGTCACCAGCGGCGAGCTGCATGTGCCGCTCGGCAAACCGATCAAGATGCTGCTGCGCTCCGTCGACGTGCTGCACGACTTCTACGTTCCCGAAATCAGGGCGAAAATGGACCTCGTGCCGGGAATCGTCACATATTTTTGGTTTACGCCGACCAAGATCGGCGAATATGAGATCCTTTGCGCCGCCTATTGCGGCACAGGGCACCCGCAGATGCGCGGCAAGCTGATCATCGAATCGGAAGCCGACTTCGAAGCGTGGCAAACCGCGCAGCAGACGTTTGAGCAGTCGCGCAAGAGCGCCGCGAGCCAGGACAAGCGGGCCTCGGCGCAATGACCTTCTCAAAATCCAGTCTTCGCGCCGCTTTGATATTCATCGCCGCCGAAAGGGCGCCGCTGCGGCGGCGCTCGATCAATCGCCGAAAGCGCGATGGTGGCGAAAGGAGGATCGTTAGATGACCGACGCCAGCGTACCACAGAACCTCGCGCCGCCGCCGGCGGAGGTGGAAGACGTCGAACTCTATCACGCGCACAGCTGGATCACGAAATATGTGTTCTGCCAGGACGCGAAGGTCATCGCGATCCAATACGCCGGCACGGCCATCACCGTCGGCATATTGGCCCTGGTGCTGTCATGGGTGATCCGCCTGCAGCTCGCCTTCCCTGGCGCGATCCCGTTCATTGACGCCAATGTCTATTATCAGTCCGTGACCATGCATGGCATGATCATGGTCGTCTATATGCTCACCGCCATCTTCCTTGGCGGCTTTGGCAATTATCTCATTCCGCTGATGGTCGGCGCGCGGGACATGGTGTTCCCTTACGTCAACATGCTCAGCTACTGGGTCTATCTGATCGCGACCCTGGTTCTCGTCTCCAGCTATTTCGTGCCGGGCGGACCGACCGGCGCCGGCTGGACTCTCTATCCGCCGCAATCGATCCTGACCGGCACGCCGGGCTATGATTACGGCATCATTCTGATGCTCGTCTCCTTGATCCTCTTCATCGTCGGCTTCACGATGGGCGGACTGAATTACGTCGTCACCGTGCTGCAGGCGCGCACCCGGGGCATGACGCTGATGCGCCTGCCGCTGACGGTTTGGGGCATCTTCGCCGCCGCGGTGATGGCGCTTCTCGCCTTTCCCGGCCTCTTCGTCGCCTGCGTCATGCTGCTGCTCGACCGCATCCTCGGCACCAGCTTCTTCATGCCGTCGCTCGTCGAACTCGGCGAG
This sequence comes from Methylocystis sp., assembly GCA_021731565.1. Lineage (GTDB taxonomy): Bacteria > Pseudomonadota > Alphaproteobacteria > Rhizobiales > Beijerinckiaceae > Methylocystis. The sequence continues at coordinate 16,420 of JAKFXD010000054.1, forward strand.
CGCAAGGATTACGTCGGCGGCAGCCCGATCCTGTTCCAGCATCTGTTCTGGTTCTTCGGCCATCCGGAAGTCTACATCGTCGCGCTGCCCGCCTTCGGAATCGTTTCCGATCTGATCAGCGTGCACGCGCGCAAGAACATCTTCGGCTACCGGATGATGGTCTGGGCGATTATCGCCATCGGCGTGCTCAGCATGGTGGTCTGGGGCCACCACATGTATGTCAGCGGCATGGACCCGTGGTTCGGGTTCTTCTTCGCGGTGACGACGCTGGCGATCGCGGTGCCGACGGCGCTGAAGGTCTACAACTGGGTGCTCACGCTCTGGCACGCGGACATCCATTTCACCACGCCGATGCTCTTCGCCCTGGGCTTCCTCGTCACCTTCGTCAACGGCGGCATCACCGGCCTCTATCTCGGCAATGTGATCGTCGACGTGCCGCTGTCGGCGACGCTGTTCGTCGTCGCGCATTTCCACATGGTGATGGGCATCGCGCCGGTGCTCGTCATCTTCGGCGCGATCTATCACTGGTATCCCAAAATCACCGGTCGGATGATGGATGAGCGGCTCGGCAAGATCCACTTCTGGATCACCTTCCTTGGCGCCTATGCGATCTTCTTTCCGATGCATTATCTCGGCGTGCTCGGCATGCCGCGGCGCTTCTATGAGATGGGCGATACCGCTTTCGTCCCGGCTTCGGCGGCGACGCTCAACATCGTCATCACCATCATCGCTCTGGCGGTCGGCTTCGCCCAGTCGATCTTCTTCTACAATCTGTTCAGGAGCCTGAAATACGGCGCGCCGGCGGGCGGCAATCCGTGGCGCGCGGCGTCGCTCGAGTGGCAGACTCCCGAGACGCCGCCCGGTCACGGCAATTGGGGCAAGCATCTGCCGGTGGTCTATCGCTGGCCCTACGCCTATAGCGTGCCCGGCGCTCCGGAGGATTTCCTGCCGCAAGACGCGCCGCCGCTCAGAGGAGAGCATTCGCCATGAGCGTGATGGGGCTCTTCTTCATCTCCATCTTCTCCTTTGCGATCCTGTGGCTGGCGCGCCAGGGCGTGTTCGCGGCGCATTGGCTCGAGGAAGGCGAGGTCGCGAATCATCGCCGCCCCGCCGCGACCGAGCCGCCGCCGGCCGCGAAAGTCGGGCTGGCGATTTTTCTCGCCGTCGCCGGCTGTCTGTTCTCCCTGCTCGCCGCGGCTTTTTACATGCGCGGCGACGCGCCCGACTGGCAGATGCCGCCGATCCCCGGCATTCTCTGGTTCAACACCGCGATTCTCGTGGCGAGCAGCGTCGCGCTGCAGCTCGCGCTCGTCGCGGCGCGCCGCGCCGAATTCGAACGGGTCAAGACGGCCCTGTTGATCGGGGCGGCGACGGCGGGCCTGTTCATCATCGGCCAGATTTGGGCATGGCGCGAGTTGCTCGAACTGCGATTCTTCGCGTCGAGCAACGCCGCCAACGCCTTCTTCTATCTGCTGACCGGGGCGCATGCGCTGCATCTGGTCGGCGGACTCGTCGCGCTGGCGCGAACCACCGACAAGGTTCGCGGCGAAGGGCGCGTCACCAGGGCGCTGACGACAAGCGTCGAGCTTTGCGCCATCTACTGGCATTTTCTGCTGTTCGTCTGGCTGCTGATGTTCGCCATGCTGATCGGCTGGACCGACGGATTTGGCCTCATCTGCAGGCGTCTGCTTTCGTAAGAGGGAATACGCCATGACGGCGGAACATGTAACGACTGAGCCCGAAATGTCAGAAGAAACCCTGCGGAGCCGCATGCTCGGCGTGGTGGCCGACTGGTCCTCGGATCAGCGCTCGTTCAAGAGCGCCTCCTGGGGCAAGGCGATGATGTGGATTTTCCTCGTCAGCGACACCTTCGTCTTCAGCTGCTTTCTCATCTCCTACATGACGGTGCGCATGTCCACGACGGTGGAATGGCCGCATCCAAGCGAAATCTTCGCCCTCGACATCGGCGGCAAGAAGATTCCGCTCATCCTCATCGCCATCATGACCTTCGATCTCATCACCAGTTCGGGCACCATGGCGATGGCCGTGAACTTCGCCTATGCGCGCGAACGCAAGAAGGCCGCGATGCTGATGCTGGCGACCGCCTTCTTCGGCGCCGCCTTCGTCGGCATGCAGGCCTTCGAATGGACCAAGCTCATTCACGAGGGCGTGCGGCCGTGGGGCAATCCGTTCGGCGCGGCGCAGTTCGGGTCGAGCTTCTTCATGATCACCGGCTTTCACGGATTCCACGTGTCGATCGGGGTGATTTTCCTGCTCATCGTCGCGCGCGCCGTCTGGCGCGGCGATTATGACGTCGGTCGCCGCGGCTTTTTCACGAGCCGCAAGGGCCGTTACGAGATCGTCGAGATCATGGGCCTATATTGGCACTTTGTGGATCTCGTCTGGGTCTTCATCTTTGCTTTCTTCTATCTGTGGTAACGCTTCCGACAGGGAGAAAAGAATGACGGCGATGACGGATGATACGACGCATGCTCATGCCCATGCGCATGCCCCTCCTCCGGCGCACGCGGCGCAGCCCGCCGCGCAGGCGCATGGCCAGCAGCACCCGATCAAGCTCTATCTTCTCGTATGGACGCTGCTCTTCGTGCTCAGCGCCTGCTCCTATCTCGTGGATTATTTCGATTTTCACGGCCTGTTGCGCTGGACGCTGATCATCGTGTTCATGATGTTGAAGGCGGGATTGATCGTCGCGGTCTTCATGCATATGGCGTGGGAGCGGCTCGCCCTCGTCGTCGCGATTCTGACGCCGCCATTGGCGGTGCTGGTGCTGATGGCGATGATGGCTTGGGAAGGCGACTATACGAACTATCTCCGTGTCTTCTTCTTCGGCGCGTGACGGAGCCGCACGGCTCCGCCTCGCATATGCCGCGGTCGTCGGAGCGCAGTGCGAATGAGAGAAAACGGTCAGCGCGCCGCCAACAGGGCGATCCTCATCGTCCTTGCGGCGCTGTGCGTCGTCATGGTCGTCTTTCTCGGCGCTTGGACGCTCGTCGCGCATTTGCCGTAGAGCGCGCCGCAAAGAGCGCGGCTGGCTTTCAATTCAGGCGTCAATCATCCTTTCGCACGATCGAAAAATCGTCGAACCAGATGCCGCCTGAAATTAGCTTCTCGGAGGGCGAACGCGCCGCGAGCTGCAGCTCTATGGTTTGGGCGGCGCAGCCGGTCTGAGGCACGACCAGGGGGAATTCGAAAGTCCGCCAGGCCGAAAATGCTCCGAGCATCATCTGGCTCCGGCCGAGAAGCGCGCCATCCATACATTTGACGCGCCATTCGACGCCTCGCGGCCCCCGGATTTCGCCCATCATCGAGCCTTTGAACGCATAGGCGCCTGGCGCCAGCATGATCGCTTGCGACACGCCGGGAAATTCGACGCGCCCCGGCCCGAATTGGATGACGAGCGCATGATCCGTCGCTTGTTCCGGCCGCGACGCGAAATCAACGACGGCGTTTGCGCCCGAAGGCGACCGCCAGTCGAATCGCGACCCGGAGGGCGTCTCCTCGAATCCGCCGTTATAAATATGACCTGCGGACTCCAATTTGGCGGGCGGCGGAAATTGCAGCCAAACGTAATAGGCGAACTCATAGAGCTTGTGATCGAATAGGAAGGATTCATAGACATTCAGTTCGTCCGTCGTGGGCGGCGCCGGCGAATCGTTGAGGCTCAACAACAGATCGAGCGGCGTGCGCGCATCGGTGAGCGATGCGCCGAGTTCGCCAAAAAAGGCGCGCCGCCAATTTGGATTTGAGGCGAGAAGCCTGACGATTTCCGGCCTGGCGTCGGGAATCTCCGCCATTCTCGCCAGAACCGGCGTCACATAGCCGGCGACGCCTGGCGTGGACCGCAGCAGCGCATCCGCATAATGGGCGGCCGACCGATAGCTTTTCCGCTCAAGCCCCTTGCGCATCATCCAGTCGACGGCGATTATTTCACTGAGCGAGCGCCGCGCCGCCGCATGCATGAATTTCTCGGCGATCTTCTCCGAACCGTCAATTTCGGCGATTTGACCTAAGAGGCGACAGGCCGGCGCCGAGAGCGGGCTGCTGATAAAAGCCGCTTCGATTTGTTTTCGCAGTTCGCCTATCCGCGCGCGCGACAAGGGGGGCGCTCCAGGCCCGGCGCCGCGATCCTCATTCGCCGGAGACAGCGCGTCGGCCGCCAAACGCAGCATGGATTGCGAATCATCTTCGCGGATTTCGAGCGCGACGAGGGGTGAAACCGTTGAAAGATAGGCGACGTAGCTATGAGAAATCACAAGCCAGCCAAGCGCCAACGCTAAAGCGCCGAACATCGCGATGCGCGACCGGCTGAATCGCGGATGGAGAAAAGTCATAGCGCCGTCGAAGAGTTTGAATGAAGGCACGACCTGACCACTCCGGCGCCGTTCAGCGGGCGCGCCGGCCCCAACTGAACATGATAGCCCGCCATAAGCCTCTCGGGCGGCTGCTTTCCGGACCGCTCATGCGCTTCTTTAGCATTCTCTTGCCAGGCCTCATTCCTTGCGACGAAAGCGCCTTCGCGCCTGGCGCGGCGCTGGTGACGCCGCCGCTCGCTCCAGCAATGCGCGACACCGAAGCGGGAGCCGCCCTGGCGTTCAAGACGGCGTCATAGGCGGCGCGCCGCTCTGGCGTCTTGAGATTGTTCCAGGCTTGGATCACCCGCAGGAAGAACACCGACCGCTGCAATTCCTCGCATATGTCGGAATGCAGCCAACGACACAGCAGCGCGAGATTTCGGCGCAGTTCCGCCGCGGACGCATGTCTGGACGCTCCCAGCACGCGGTAACTGTCGGCTTGCGGCGCAAACATCGCCTGCTGCAGATAGAACGCGGCCGCCTCCCGCAACGCTTCAGGCGGCGTTTCGATCCGCGCCGCATAGAAATCGATCGCGCCGCCCTCATTGGCGACGATGCGAAGCAACAGTCCGACGCCTGCGGACAAGGGCTCATTGCGCAACTGCGCGCAACCCGACGGAATCGCCGTGACGTATAATGCGGCCCGCAACGCCGCAAGCTCTTCGTCAACCGACAGCGGCGTCATCGTTCAACTTCTTCAGCGCGTCCTTGGCGCGCCCCTTGTCGGAACGACGCTTGTCCTCCACGCCATAGCCATAGCCATAGCCATAATCATAGGCTCGATCATCGCCATAACCATAGCTCGCCATCCGAGCGTCGAATTTGCTGAGGATGAGGCCGACCGGCCTGGTGCGCGCCTGAGCCAATCGTTTGAGCGCGTTGCGAACGCCGCTTTTCCGCCCCTCTCCGCCCGCGATGACGAACAGCGCGGCATTCGCGGTATTCGCCAGCACGAGCGCGTCGGCCATCGCCCCGACCGGCGGGCCGTCGATGACGATCAGATCGAACGCCTCCCCGCTCACCGTCAGCAGCGAAGCGAACCGCGCGCCGTTGAGCAATTCGACCGGATTGGGGGGCACCGGCCCGGCGGTCAAAACGTAAATTTTGTCATTCGCGCCGTCCTGCCGCCGAATGGCGTCGCGCATTTCGCAATTGCGGGTGAGAAAGTTCGAAAGACCCTTGTCGTTGTCGAGACCCAGTTGCCGGTGCAAGGACGGCCGCCGCAGATCCGCGTCGATGAGCAATACTTTGAGGCCGATGGCGGCGAACTGGCGCGCGACGGCGAAGGCCGTGCTCGATTTTCCTTCCGAAGGACCCGCGCTGGTGATCAGCAGCGACTTTGGCGGACCGGCCTCGGACGAAAATTGCAGCGACGTGCAGGCGGAGCGATAGGCTTCCGAGAGCGCCGATCGCTGATCCGCCATTTGCGCCGCAAGCTCTTTGGGGTCTTTGATCAAAGGGACGACGCCAAGCAGCGGCAGGCCCGTCGCCCGCTCGGCGTCGGACGGCGAATATATTCTGTCGTCAAAATATTCGAGCGCGAAAGCGGCGCCGATTCCGCATGCGAGCCCAAGCGCCAAGGCCAGCATCAAGGATCTGGACACGTTCGGGGCGGTCGGCGCGCCGGGACGCTCGGCGGCGTCGACGACGAACACATTGTTCGAGCCAACGCCGCCGGCGACGTCGACTTCCTTGTAACGCTGCAGCAAATTCTCATACAGCGCGCGCGTCGTATCGGCTTCGCGCTTGAGGAGATTGTACCGAATGCTTCGCTTCTGCAGATCGAGAGTCTCCTGACGCAGCTGCTCGACCCTCTGCTTCATTTCATTTTCTTGATTGAGCGACGCCTCGTAGGCTGATTTCAGCGAGTTCTTGATGGTCTTGATCTCGACGCCGAGTTGACGCTCGATTTCCTTCATCTTGTTCTTGAGTTTCACCATATCAGGATAGTCGGGCCCAAAGGTCTCCGCCTTCTCCTGATACGCGGTCGCCAATTCGCTGCGCCGGCCGCGCAAATCCTCGATGCCTCGATTGCTCAATATCTGGGGAAGATCGATACCCGAGGCGTTTTGCGCCTGGCGCCACAATTGTTCGGCTTTGATCCGCTCCGCCACGATGCCGCCCAACGCCGCGTTGGCGGCGGCGAGATTGCTTTCGGCGATCGATGTCTTGTCGGTGGTGGCGACGATCTGCTCCTTCTCGGCGAAAGCGAGCTGCGCATTCTCGGTTTCTTCGAGGCGGAGCTTCAAATGCTGCAGCTGATCCTCGAGAAACGACTTGGCGTAGGCATTGGCTTGAAAGCGCTTCTCGAGATTGGCGGCGACAAAGGCTTCGCCATAGGCGTTGGCGACCCTTTGGGCGCGCTCGGGATCCGTATCGGTGAAGCTCACGTCCACCAGTCGCGATCCGGTGACGGGCTTGACGACGCGGCCAGCAAGTATGGCGCCGACGGCGGCGCTCAGGCGCGCGGCCTGTTCCCGTTCGACGCGACCGGACGAACGATCGGCGGCCGATTTCGGGCTCGGTTCGAGATCGGCCGAATAATGACTGAGCGCCGCCACGCGCTCCGCGAGGCTTCTGCTTTGTAGAAGCTGGTATTGAGTCTGATAGAATTCGATGTCGAAAACGCCTTCGAGCGGCATGACGTTGCCGCTTTCGATGATTTTGGTGACGCCCCGGTCAATCTGCAGCCGAAGTGTCGCCATATAGAACTTCTTGGCCGTCAGGACCTGCAACAGCCCCAGCGTCAGGAATGCGGCCGCCACCGCGCCGATGAGCCATTTGTGCTTGTAGAGAATGCGCAGAGAATCGCGCAGGTCGAAGCTCGCATCGGCAAGCGGTTCGCCATAATAATAGCCGTCGCCTTCGCGGGACGAAGCGATTTGACTGTTTGAATCCGCGCTGCATTCCATGATCGCGCCGCGCGCTCGCGCTGCGCCCCCGGAAGGCATTTCGTCTTGGCGACCGTCGGTCATGTGTGCCTGTCGGATGCTGAACGAGCGCGCGTCACGGAGCGATCAGAAGAAGTAATAGGCGGGCGTCGCCAGCGGCGTGAGTTTCAACAGGAAAGACAATCCCTGCTTCGTCGCGGAATCCCCGACGACGACGACGTCTCCCGCCAACACTTGCGGGTCGGCCGCCGCGCCGCTGCGAATCGCGTCGAAATCATAGCGTGCGAGGGCGCGCGCGCCGTCGATCGTACGAAAGATCACGATGTCGTTCGACGACACGTCTCGGTCGAGCCCGCCGCCTTTGGCGATCACCTGCATGAGCGTTTCGTTCCCGCGCAAGGGAAACACGCCAGGACTTCTCACCGCGCCTGAGACGGTGACCCGCTGGCTGTTATATTCCTTGACGAAAACCGAGACCTGCGGCGATTTTATGTAGCGCGCATTGAGCCGCGACGCGATCTCGCGCTCCAACTGGGAAGCGCTCTTGCCCGCGGCCGTCATCTGCCCGATCAACGGGAAATTAATGGTTCCGTCCTCCGCGACCTGCAGACTCTTCGAGAGGTCCGGCGCCTTGAAAACGGTGACGTCCAGCACGTCCTGCGGGCCGATCAGATAGCCCTTCGCGCCCGGCGTCGAGACCGCGACATATTCGCTGGCCGCCCGCTCGATTTCCGCCCGGTCGCCGATCGGCGCCGACACAGACCCTCGCTCGCTCGGCACGCCGGTGCAGGCGGCGAGAAGAGCGATAGAGGCGACAGCGACCGCCGCGGCGAATGCGCGCGCGAATCCCGCCCTTGCGTGCTCAGTTACGCGCATCACTCCTTACACCGCTTCCAACTATTTGGAAAAATTGAACTTTACGATCGGCTCGCGCGCCGGACGTTTCGCGGCGCCCTTTCCTCTCCGCTGCAGACGGTCGAACCGCTAAGATCACGCCGCATTCTCGCGGAATCCCGGCGTGGCAAATCACCCAATCGATCTCAAATGCTTAGAGCGCTTTCCATGCGAAAGGCCACGCTCCGCCTTTTCCCAGCGAGCGCTCGCAGCATCCATCTCTCGCGCTCCAGGGATCGAGCGCTCAATTCGTTCGTCTCCTAAGTATAATAACCCGCCTCAATCCCAAGCGATAGACCGGCGGGCGCTTTGCAACGAACTGTGCGAATAGAATGACAACGCGCGGGGCGATGAAGTGGATCGACCGTAACGCCGCATAAACTTCGACACGGTCCCGCCGACCGAAAAGCTCCGCAACGATACGACGGCTTTGGTTTTTCTTTTGATAACGCCGTCGGCCCACGCCATGACTTTCAAAGTAACTGGCGCGAATCGGCAATCGGGAGATTCGGTTGACTCGCGCCAGCCGGGAAACTAAAACCCCAGCACATCTCGCAAGAGAAACCGATCCCAGCCGAGCCGTCCGAGAGGCGGCAGGCCAACGCCCGGCAGCGC